>CAYTQF010000052.1:8024-10199 GCA_964440165.1 uncultured Azospirillaceae bacterium | reverse complement strand
TGCTGCGTGATTGTTGAAGCACCGGCCGGACGTTTGCCGCTGCCGAAATTTTTTAAATTACCGAGAACCGCGCGAATAATACCAAACAGGTCAACACCGGCATGAGAATAAAAATGTTTGTCCTCGGCTGAAATAAATGCGTTCTTAACAGAATCGGGGATTTTATCTATCGGAACAAAAAAACGTTTTTCCGCCGCATATTCCATCATCGGCTGCCCATCGCCGGCATACAGACGTGTTGTTACGGCAGGCTCATATTTTTCCAGTTGACGATAGTCCGGCAAATCCGATGCAACCTGCCAAAAAACCAACATCAGCAAGATAATACCGATTACAGCAAAAAAGAATATCGTGCTCAGCAGCGAAGATAATGTTTTAAACATTCAACTGTCCTAAAGATAATTTTTTCATTAGATTTGATTGATAATCTATTACAATTTATAAAAAAAGCAACCCGAAAACGCAGTTATCAGAAAACAGACGCGCGACGCATATTATCAAAATACTTTTTTATGGCCTTAGATGTGGATGACGCCAGTTTTTTACGATAAGAAGACTGCTTCAACAGCCGTTCTTCCGTTCGATTGGAAAGATATCCCATCTCCAGCAAAACGGAAGGAACATCCGGTGCTTTTAACACGGCAAATCCGGCAAAGCGATGTGTGTTATCCAGAATTTGAGCAGAATTTTTCATTTCCTGAACCATAAATCCGGCAAATTCAGAAGAACGATTCATTGTTTCCCGCTGAGCTAAATTGATTAAAATATCGGAAACTTCTTTAGAATGCTCCAATAAATCCAGCCCTGCGATAACATCTGCTTTATTTTCTCTTTCGGCAAGCGCTTCAGCCTCTTTATCTGACGCATTTTCAGACAACGTATATACAGACAACCCCTTAGCGTTTTTATTCAGTGCGCTGTCGGCATGAATGGAAAGAAACAAATCGGCATTGTGTTTACGCGCTATTTTGACACGATCGCGTAGCGGAATAAAGATATCGGTACTGCGAGTTAAATAAACCTGATAACGGCCTTCGCTATCCAAAATGCTTTTAAGTTCTTTAGCCATAGCCAGAGTTATATTTTTTTCATATACGCCGGAACAACCGATTGCCCCGGGATCTTTACCGCCATGCCCCGGATCAAGAACAATGACTTTTTTGACATTATTGTTATTAACGGCAGCCGAGGTTGTTTTTGATGATGTTGTTTTAACACTACTGCCCTGATCGCTGCTATAAGCATATTTGCTGCCGATATGTTTTTTAAATTCAAGCTCTGAAGACACTGAAACATCAATGACGAATCTCCAGCCGAATTTACTTTGAGGCGGCAACATAAAAGCCTTTTTGATAATGACGGGTTTTTGTAAATCAAATGCGATGCGAACGCTGTTGTTATTGATATTTCCGAGACGTATCTGAGACACAACATTATTTTTATCACGATAGCTACCGACAGCCGGTGCAACCTTAACATTATAGGCATCAATCACCAAACGATTAGGCGCTGCCAATAAAAAAGCCTGATAATCAAATTTTGAATCAGCATCAAAAACAATACGAATATTTTCCGTTCCCTGCCCGATACGCAGATTGTTTATGTTACCGGCAAACGCTGAAGATACAAAACCAAACAACAAAAAAGCAAAAAATGCCGCAATCTTAAGATATGCGGAGATTTGCAACTTTGTGTTTTTGAAAAGCAGCGCCGGCATTGTCCTTTTTTCCATCTTCAGTCTTTCTTTTATATTATACAAATGACTTCTTACCAAGAAGTTAAAATAAAAATTATTCATCCGCGAAAAATGTTATTGTGTTTTAAATGAAATTGTATATGCTAATGTTAATTGGATGCTTTTAATGTATCGATACCGAAACAGATAACAGAGAAAAGATTAGTTTCGGCCATTGGTATCGCCGCCTGTTCATAGCGAAAGGTGTGCTGCGTTCAAGAGTTATGACGGATTTACCGGACGGATTTTACGAGCGAAAAACGAAACCAAATTAAAATATTTCCGTTTTTCGAGCAATTGGGCAGATTATCTTTCTGCACTGCATTTATAAATAGATTTCGGCGCCTGCCGAAAGTTTAAAAAACGAAAAATCCCCCGGATATGGAAAAATACAAGCCGCCATGCGGCCGTAAGAGTTATGGGGTTTATATATTATGACA
>CAYTQF010000052.1:0-7924 GCA_964440165.1 uncultured Azospirillaceae bacterium | reverse complement strand
AAAAATACAAGCCGCCATGCGGCCGTAAGAGTTATGGGGTTTATATATTATGACAAAAAGAATGTTAATTGACGATACCCGCAGCGAAGAAACAAGAGTGGTTATTGTCAACGGCAACAAAGTAGAAGATGTTGAAGTAGAATCCACTTTCAGAAAACAAATTAAAGGCAATATTTATTTAGCCAAAGTTATGCGGATTGAACCGTCTTTACAAGCAGCTTTTGTTGATTATGGCGGGAATCGTCATGGCTTTTTGGCCTTTGGTGAAATTCATCCGGATTATTATAATGTATCTCCTGAAGTTTTGGCTGAAATTGATAAGGAAGTTGATGAAGCAATTGAAGCTAAAAAGCAGTATTTAAAAGAAAGAGAATTAGAACGCGAAAGATATCGAGCCGAAAAAGCAAAAGAACGCGCCAGAATTGAAGAAGAGCGTCGTTTGGCTGCTGAAGCCGCCGCTTTGGCTGAGAGTGAACAAAATACAGAAACACAAAATGCAGAAACAGCCGAAGTTATTGATGTTGAGGAAACTCAATCAGTTAATAACGAGATTCAAGCTGAGACTACTACTGACGAACATGTTGTTGAAGATCAAACAATTGAAACACCGACCGAAACAACAGAAGAAAAACAGCCGCGTAAGAAAAGAATCTTAAAGAAACGCATCAAAAAACAAAAAGAAGCTGCAGAAGAAAAGAAAGAAGAACTTAAAGTTTTGGCTGCGGAAATCGTTGAAGAAGATGTTGTTCGAGAAGAAGTTACCGAAGTGTCTGCTTCCGCCATCACTAATGATAATGATGATATGGCTGTTGATGATGATGAAGATGATAACGAGTACGATTTTGAATTGCAGCGCAAGTTGATGAAATTACGTAAATTATATCATCGCAGCGCTATTCAAGATGTTATTAAAGAAGGACAAATTCTGCTCATTCAAGTTGTTAAAGAAGAGCGTGGCAACAAAGGTGCGGCGTTAACAACTTATTTGTCTTTGGCCGGTCGGTACTGTGTTTTGATGCCTAATCGTATTAAAAGCGGCGGTGTTTCTCGCAAAATTACTAACGTTGCCGATCGTAAGCGTTTAAAAGGCATCGTGAAAGAGCTGCCGATCAGCTGTGATATGTCTATGATTGTCCGTACAGCCGGAGAAGATAAGACAAAAGCAGATATTGTCAGAGATTATAATTATCTTATCAGAAGCTGGAATCAAATCCGTTTATCCGCTCTTAAAAATAAAGCTCCTTGTTTGATTCATGAAGAAGGTAATTTAATCAAACGGGCTTTACGTGATATGTATGCCAAAGATATCTCTGAAATCATCGTTGACGGCGAAGAAGCTTATAAGACAGCACGCGACTTTATTAAAATTTTATCTCCGCATAATTTGAAAAAGCTTAAATTTAATAAAAAAGATGATTTACCGTTATTCCAAAGATTTCAAGTTGAAGCACAATTGGATAAATTACATGATACCAATGTACAGCTTGAATCCGGCGGTTATCTGGTAATTAACCCGACAGAAGCTCTTGTTTCTATTGATGTTAACTCCGGACGCGCCACTAAAGAAAAAGATTTGGAAGAAACAGCATTAAAAACTAATTTGGAAGCCGCTGATGAAATTGCTAAACAGTTACGTATGCGCAATTTAGCCGGTTTAGTTGTTGTCGATTTTATTGATATGGATGATCCTAAAAATAATATTGCTGTTGAGAAACGCATGAAAGAGGCAATGAAAAAAGACAGAGCCCGTATTCAGATTGCTAAAATGAGTATTTTCGGCTTGTTGGAAATTTCACGCCAAAGAATGCACTCTTCTTTCTTTGAAAGCAATTATCAGGTTTGCCCTCATTGCCAAGGAAAAGGTTTGATTCGTACTTTAGATTCCAGTGCTGTGTTTGTCTTGCGCGGTATTGAGGAAGAAGGCATTAAAAACAGATCTTCTCAAATTAATGTATTTGTTCCAAGTGAAACAGCTATTTATTTATTGAATCAAAAACGCAAAACTCTTTCTGAATTAGAAGAAAGATATAAAATGGCGATTATTATCAGTGCTGATGACAGTATTAAAAATATTGCGGATTACCGTATTGAGAGAATAAAAAATGCCAATCGCCCGGCACCTCAACCGGCTGCTGACATTGAAGATATTGCCGAAGAAGAACCTTCAGCTCCGGTTGAAACAGCTGAAGAATCTATTCAGGCAGAATCTGAAAACAGCAATGAACGTTTCAAAAATAACGGCAGACGTCGCAGAGATCGCCGCAATCGTCGCGGTAATAATAAATCTAGAAAGAATCAGTCTTTTGATAATGATACTAAAGAAGATACTACAAAAAATAATGCACCGGTTATCTTGTATAACAGTCATGAAGATATTACGTCTACGGAAACAAGTGCTGATGAAGGCAAGAAAAAAGGAAAGACAACTTGGTGGAAAAAGCTGATCAAAAACTAAATTTCTTTCCGCTCCTTAATATAAAAAGGCTAATATACAGTGTATCACTGTTATTAGCCTTTTTGGCATATTCCAATCCGGTTCTGGCTAATTTTAACATCATATCTGACGAGGAAACCGAACTTTATTTAGCCGACATGCTACAACCCTTATATAAAGCGGCGAATATACCGTTTAACAGAAATAAGATTTATATTGTTGACGATAACTCTTTAAACGCTTTCGTCAGCGACGGCAACTATCTTTTTATTCATTCTGGACTGCTGTTATCTGCTCAAACACCGGATGAACTTCGCGGTGTATTAGCTCATGAAATCGGACATATTCAGGGTGGTCATATTATTCGTCAAAAATTAAAACAACGGGAATTACGTAACATCGGTTTAGCATCCATGGCTGTTGCCGGAGCTTTGGGCGCAGCTTCCGGACGCGGCGATGTTGCCGCTGCCGTTGCTTTAGGCTCTCAGAGTTCTTTGTTTAATAACTTTTTGACTCATAAAGTTGAAGAAGAACGCAGTGCTGATGAAGCCGCTGTATACTTATTAAAAAAGACAGGTTACTCTTCTCATGGTCTGCTTAATATGATGAAGAGAATTCAATCTGAAAACAAATTGCAAGGAATTGACGAAAATCTCTACATCCGAACCCATCCCTTATCTGCCGAACGTATTGCCTTTTTGCAACAAGCAACATCCAAACAATCTAAACCGACATCGGATGAAACTTTTCAAAAAATACAAGCTAAGCTCTTCGGCTTTTTAAAAACACCGAGGCAAACTTATACTAAATTTCCTAAATCACGCCAAGACGAGACAGCTCAATACGCCCATGCGGCGGCTGCATTTAAAGAACTCGACTTCAAAAAAGCATTAAATCTCATCAATATTTTGATAGAAAAAACTCCTAGCAATCCGCACTATCGGGAGCTGAAGGGACAAATCCTTCTTGAAAAAGGAGAAATAAAGGCGGCTCATACAGAGTTTACCAAAGCAGCTCAACTGGCTCCCAATTCGGTATTATTTCAATTAAATCAAGCACAAACGGCTCTTGAACTTTCACCATCAAAAGCACAACTACAGCAATTGGCACAGCAGCTGCAAAAAACGTTAACCCAAAGAGAAACCTCTTTAGCATGGCTTTTATTATCGCGTATTTATGGTGAACTTGGTAATCAGGCATATGCACAATACGCCGCGGCTGAATTCAATGCTCGCAACGGAGACCGCCAAATTGCCATTCGGCAAGCCGAAGATGCAAAATTCAACAGTAAAGATGCTCGCCTAAATCTGAAAATAGACGATTTGTTATCTGTTTTGAAAAAAGGTTAATCAGAATTTATCCGTCAAAGTTTCACTGAGTTCATCAAAATTCGGCACTGAAGATTTTTTATGTGGACGCATTAAGCTCGGCATTTCATCTTCTATATTGGCGTTCTCTGTTTCACCCAACTTTTGAGTATACCTTTCATCAAGTTTGGCTTGATATAAACAAGGCATTCCCGGTACGGCATCATAATAGTCAGACAGTCCGTTAATCTGCTCATTCATGCCAAGATAAAGAAAACCGGCAGGAACCTGATGTTTGTGAATTTTAGCAATAATCTGGCGCTGTAAATCCTTAGGGAAATATTGCAAAACATAGCGACAGAAAATAACATCAAAATCCTCAACATTAGAAAGGTCATCCAATAAATTATAACGTAAAAACTTTGTATTTGCGGATATTTCAGGATTAACTACCCAATTTTTACCTTCCTGATGAAAATTCTTGATGATTTGGCGAATATTCATACCCATCTGGACTTCAAGCTGGCTATAGGCACCTTTTTGTGCTTTACTGATTGACGGTGTTGAAATATCTGTTCCTAAAATACTGATATTCCAATCCCCTACAGCTGTCAGATATTCATTCACGCTCATGGCAATAGAATATGTTTCTTGTCCCGAAGCACAGCCCAAGCTCCAAATTCTTAATTTTTTTGATGTACGATTAACTTCTCTCAGACGAGGCAGCATAAATTCATTAAAGGATTTAAAAACTTGATAATCACGGTTAAAATAAGTGTCGGACATAGTCAACGCTTCAACCACTTGCCACAACATTGCTTTCTGTCCGCTTTTCAGCTCTTGAATTAAATCATCTGAGCTAAGGTATCCCCGCTCACAGATAAAATTATAAATTTTACTGTCTATTACAAAGTAATTTTCGGCAGAAAGTTCCCATCCGGCATATCGGCGCAACAATTGCAAAATATAATCAAAATCACTCTTTTTCATTCCGGTTATCCTTAGAGCAAACCTAAAATAGACAATTTAGAGGCGACAATATCTTCATCAAACGGCTTAATAATATAATCATCCGCACCGCCTTCTATAGCCTGTTCTATACGAGCCAAATCATTATACGAAGAACAGAAAATAACCTTAGGCTGTCTGCTTAGATGTAAATCTCGAATTTTATACAAAGCATCGATACCATCCAATACCGGAAGCTGCCAATCCATAATCACAAGATCCGGTTCTTTTAACTGGCAGAGTTCGACAACATCTTCTCCGTCTTCTGCTTCTATAACGTCAAAACCCATATTCCCAATAATTTTTGACAGAAGCAAGCGGATAACTTTAGAATCGTCTGCAATCAAACATAAAGCCATTCTGATATCTTCCTTATTTTATTATAAATCCAAAAGTATCTTGCTCAATAATATTGATTTTTTTTCTATTATTCAACATATTTTGCAAATATACTACAGGCGCATATTGAGCCGGTGTTTCGGCGGAAAATGTTTCTAAAGCATTTTTTATACCACATATTTTCTCTGCAGAAAGCGGAAACGCACTATGGGTTATTGCCACAAAAGCACCATCAACTTCCCTTGCCTCAATTTTACCGCCTTTTATAAAAAGATCAGCCAAAGCCATAATACAAAGCAACGCTGTACGTCCCAATGCCGGATTATGGATTTCCAAATCCAGCTCTATAGGATAGGAGGCATTACCGATTGTTTTCAAATAATCACGAGCCGTTTTGGCAACAACATCAACGTCTTCAAGATTGGCGTTATACAAACCGAAGGCAAGGCGGAAAAATTTTAATCTGGCGGTCAAAACCGAAGAACTGACTTTTAATATTGAACGAATATCATCAATGAAATCCATATCTCCTTCTTCCAACAACTCGACAGCGTTGGCGACAGCGCCGACATTACCGATAACATCGTGGCTGATACGGGTACAGATTAATTCAGAGACTAATGCATTTATATTTTCAGACATATTATACACCTGTTAAAAACTATATAGATCGGTATTCATAAATTTTCTATCTTCACGAGACATACGGGTATAATCTAATTCACGCAGCATCGGATCTTCTAACACCAGACGCCCTGTACCGCCTTGCATATAGGGCTTATTACCGCCAAGTCCCCAAATCACATCATCTTTATTATCCGGCGGTCCGTATTTTTGGTTTATCTTTTTCCAAAAATCATAAACTTTAATATTTCTCAAATAAATTTCTTTTTGAGAATTACCTCGGATATTAACGGCCGCATTACTTTTATAGCCTATGTAATAAGCTTTGTTGTTGGTAAATGTACTGGTAAAGCGAACTTCTATGTCTTCTTGCGTTTTATATTTGGCATATGCCACGCGTTCAACAAACTGATGATTATCTTTTTTAGCCATTTGAACAACGCAATTTTCCAATCGTTCATATCCGACAACACCTTGCGCACGACATAAATCCTCATTACGCCAGCGAATAAAATTAGGAATATCCAACTTCATCATCGTCTGTTTATAACCGCGGCGTGTTAAAGCGGCATCAATTTGTTGATAAGACATACGCAACATGGCACCGGAAATATCAAAAACAGAAGCATTGGAGCGCTTAACGGCTCCCACAACATTATTTTCTTGCGGACGACTTTTTTCAATCATTCCGGCTAAAGTCTCAGCAGCCTCAGACTTGTTTTCTTCGGTTAACTTGCTTATCCAGGTATTTTCAACGGAAGGAAGTTTTATCAAACTCTTATCATCGGCAATATCGGAATTTTCTTTAATATTATCCGTCAGCGTTTTTTCTGTGTTAATATTGACATCCGGTGAACCTTCCCGCTTAGAAAAGGCATCTGAAGCCGGCGGCGCGGGCATATCAGCTTCCGGACGAAAATTATCTTCCGCCAGCGCTATTGACGGTAACATTAAAGTTACCGCGGTTATGCTCCATATATTTTTTTTCATATCAAGAATCGCCGTTAATTAATCTGTCTGTATTATATCTTTTTTTATAAAGAGTTCAAATATTAAGCTCAGTTTATCAAGAAACAAATTCTTATTTACATTTTGCCTGCTGATGATATAAGTTGTACCATAAAAAGGATAAATAAATGACTGACAATAAAAAGCTCCATATCATAGGTGCCGGGTTAGCCGGTTGTGAAGCCGCATGGCAGGCTGCCGAACGCGGAATTGACGTGGTTATTCATGAAATGAAACCTCTGCGTTTTTCCGATGCTCACAAAAACCGTAATTTTGCAGAACTGGTCTGTTCAAACTCCTTGCGTTCCGATGATTTTGAGCATAATGCCGTGGGATTAATGCATCAGGAAATGCGTTTAGCCGGCTCTTTAATTATGGCTTGCGCCGATGAAACTAAAGTTCCGGCAGGCGGTGCTTTAGCCGTTGACAGAGACGCTTTTGCCGCAGCGGTTACAGATAAAATAAAAAATCATCCCAAGATTTCCGTTACGTCTGAAGAAATTACAGAACTGCCGGATGAAAGCTTTGGTGATGTTATTATTGCCACAGGACCTTTAACATCTGAAGCTTTGGCTCAATCTATTTTGAAGTTTGTCGACAATCAATCCTTATCTTTTTATGATGCCATTGCACCGGTTGTTTATAAAGAAAGCATTGATTTCAGCAAAGCATGGTATCAATCTCGTTATGACAAAGGCGATAAATACGATTATATCAATTGTCCGCTTTCTCAAGAACAATATTATAAATTTGTAGATGAATTACTTGCTGCGGAAAAAGCTTCTTTTCATGAGTGGGAACAAGCTAACTACTTTGACGGCTGTCTGCCGATTGAAGTCATGGCCGAACGAGGTCGAGAGACTTTGGTTTTCGGACCAATGAAACCCGTCGGTCTGACTAATCCGCATTCTGATGAAAAGCCCTATGCTGTTGTACAATTACGTCAAGACAATAAAGAAGATACTTTACGAAACATTGTCGGCTTTCAAACCAAAATGAAATACGGCGAACAGACACGTGTTTTCAGAATGATTCCGGGGCTGGAAAATGCTGAATTTGCACGTTTAGGCGGTATTCATAAAAATACATTTATTAAATCTCCTATTTTATTGGATGAATTTTTGCGTTTGAAAAAACGTCCGAATATTCGGTTTGCAGGACAAATAACCGGTTGTGAAGGCTATATAGAAAGTGCCGCTGTCGG
>CAYTQF010000051.1:0-10230 GCA_964440165.1 uncultured Azospirillaceae bacterium | reverse complement strand
GCAGGGGTAAGCTGTCGAAAATCCAGTATCATTACGTGTGTTTTAAGAAATTAAGACAATAAAGAAAATAATTAAATATTGGGATTTATACTAAACATAAAGTTTGTAGTCTTTAATAAATTATTAAAATAAATAATCTTATTTTCAGGTTTTCCCGCCCCTCCCCACATGGAACGACCGATACGAACCGGTTGAATACCCGCATCAACAGCCGCTTTACTGTCCATAGGACTGTCTCCGACCATCCAAAAATGTTCAGATGAAATTTCGTGTTCAGAACAAAAATCTTTCAAAGCATACAAAATTTGTATCGGATGCGGTTTATCATACTGAGCCTCATGTCCGCAAACAACATTCTGGAAAATATAATCAGAAAGCAAATACTCTTTTTCTTTCTCTAATAAGACGCGTTCTTTATTACTCACGATAAACATCGGCACATTGTGTTCCACAAAAAATTCCAATACCTCTCGCACATAAGGAAACAACTGAATTTTATCAGGCATAATACGCAGATAAATTTCTCTATATTGATTATATGCTTCTTCTGCCCGATCTCCGAAAATATGAATAAAATTATCTTTGAAAGACAAATTGGGATCGCGTTTTTGTTTTTCAATTTCCCAATCCTGTAAACCATATGATAATAAAACTTCATTAATCGCCGTTACAAGAGAACTGCGGCTTTCAACTAACGTATTATCCCAATCAAACAGAATGCCTTTTAAGGGCGCAATATTGAGTTTCATTATTTTGTCCTTTTACTCTGTTTATATAGGATAGAAATCGTAAAAATCAACTAGACTTTCAAAACACGAGCCACGGTTAGCGCATCAACGGCAGCTGCTCCATTTTGTAACAAACATAAAGCACATTCTTTTAACGTAGACCCTGTCGTAAAAACATCATCAATCAATACAATTCGCCGTCCTTTGACTCTTTCCGGTTTTCGAACATAAAACGCACCTTTGATATTTTTGACTCGTTCATGTCCGCTGAATTCAACCTGAGGACGTGTATGCACCTGACGTATCAGAGCATCATAATCAACAGGAATATTTGCTATTTTTCCTAATTCCCGACATAAAATTGCCGCTTGATTATATCTTCTGTAAAGCAATCTTTTAGGATGAAGCGGTACCGGCATTAAAATATCCGGAGAATTTTGCCAAATATCTCGTCCGGCAGAATATAACCAATGCGCCAGAAAAAGACCATACTCCGTTTTATCATGAAATTTAAAATTAATGATCAACGGTTTGGAGGATTCATCATATTTAACTCGAGAACGAATCATCTCAAACGGTAACTGATTTTCTCCGGTACAATTTGCACAATATGTCGCAGCAGAATCTGTAGGCAAAGGATGTCCGCATTTTTGACAAATCGGCGCTGAGATAAAATTAATCTTAGAAAAACAATCCTCACATAATCCGTTCTCACCGCTTAAAATCTTACCACACAACAAACACCGCGGCGGCAAAATGGTATCGAGCACAGATTTTAAAATGATTCCCATTACCGGTTCAACTTTAACAGTTCAGAATGAATGGCATTAATATTATCAACCACAATCATACCGGCTTTCGACATTTCATCCTTTTTATCCTGAACTGTTCGCCGCCCGTTCGAAATAATATCTCCGGCATACCCCATTTTATGTCCTAAAGGAACAGCGTCTCCGGCAACAAAACCAATCACGGGTTTTTTATTCGGAAGAGAGGCATAACATCTGGCACCAAGTTCCTCAAAAGTACTGCCGGACTGCCCGATCATTACAATAGCATCCGTATCATTGTCTTCATGAAAAGCCTTCAACGCATCTTCAAAATCAATACCGATCATCATATCATCGCCGAGACCAATAACCGTTGACTGTCCGGCACCTGCTCGAGCCGTCTCCAAAACGGCTTCGTATGTCAATGTTGATGAACGGGACACAATGCCTATTCTGCCCGGCGTATGAATATTTTCAGGAAAAATTCCCAAACGCGCTTCACCCGGTGTAATAATACCCGGCGTATTCGGACCGATCAAACGTGTTTCGCTTCCTTTTAAGATTGCTTTAATCTCCAACATATCTTTCAACGGAATATTATCTGAAATACAGACGATTAACTGTAATCCGGCATCAACACCTTCTTTAACGGCGGATACAACCTGCAACGCCGGAACAAAAATTACTGACGCATTGGCTCCGGTTTCGGCCACGGCTTCCCCGACACGATTAAACACGGGCACACCCAAATGCTCTGTTCCGCCTTTGTTTGGCGTTACGCCAGCCACCACATTTGTTCCGTAATCTATTGAGCGCTTAACATGAAATGAAGCCTGAGAACCGGTAATACCTTGAACTAAAACGCGCGTGTCTTTATTTACAAAAACGGACATTAATCGCTCTCCTCCATGGCTTGTAAAAGCTTATCGACGGAATCTTCCATATCTTCAGCAATAATGACAGGAAGATGAGAAACCTCCAAAATTTGTTTGGCTTCTTCTTTATTGGTTCCTTCAAAACGCACAACCAACGGCACATTTAAGCCCACTTCAGAGGCTGCAGCCACAATTCCTTCCGCTAACAAATTACAGCGTAAGAATCCACCGAGCACATTAATTAAAATTCCTTCCACGCGCGGATTTGTCATAATAATCTTAATACCGGCGGCAATTTTATCTCGGTCAACACCGCCCTTAACATTCAGAAAACAAGCTGTTCCGCCGCCTTTGGCCTGTATCAAATCCATTGCAGCCAAAGCTATGCCATCACCATTAACAATGCACCCTATGCTGCCATCAAAAGAACGATACTGAAATCCGTTTTTCATCGCTTTCAGTTCACGCTCTCCGGTTTCATATTCATCAAACAAGCGTTGCAATTCAGGTTGGCGATACAATGCCTTATTATCCGCCGACAACTTAGCATCCAAGGCATAAATACGACCGCGAAAATCAATGCCGGCCGGATTAATTTCAAGCATTTTAGCATCATACGCAACAAAAGCTTTATACATTCCCTGAATAAACTTTCTCAATTCAGGCAAATGGTGCGATTTTATATCCAAAAACAAAGCAGCTTTTTTGAGTTGGCTCGGATTGATACCTCTTTCCAAATTCAGCGGTAAGCGCAAGATTTTTTCCGGATCAGATGCTGCAATTTCCGTAATATCATTTTTATCCAAATTTGCCAGTAACAATGTAATAGCGGCATTAACACGATCAATCACCAGACCGGCATAGAAAATACGTTTTACCTTATGAAAAGCCTCTACATAAATTCTGGTAACCGGTTTACCCTTAGGACCGGTTTGCGGCGTAACCAAAGTTGCACCGAGCATCCGTTCTGCTTCCGGAATAATTTTTTTACGAGATTTTATATGACGAACCCCACTCCCGCGTCCGGCTGATTTTTCAATAAAACGCCCCTTATCACGGGCACCGGATTGGATTTGCGATTTTAAGACCCATGGTCCCCGAGTTGAGATTTCAGACGCAACTTTCTTTGCCTCCAGCGGCGTATAGGCGATACCGCCTTTAGGAATATTAATCCCGTATTTGCTGATAAGACGTTTTGCCTGATACTCGTGTATATTCATTTTTTTCTTCTCACATCATGGCGGACGCATATGTCTTTATTTTTTCTACCATAGAAAACAAGCCGTTGCGGCGGCTCGGACTTAAATGCTCCTGCAGACCCAGTTTAGCAAAAATTTCTTCAACTTCAATCTCTTTAATTTCCGCTGCGGATTTATCTGAATAAATTGTAAAAACAATAAAAATAAGACCTTTAACAATTGCAGCATCACTATCGCCCGAAAAAAACAATTTTCCGTCTTTTAGCTCCGGAACCAACCACACTTGAGATTGACAACCGCGTACTTTCCACTCATCGGTGCGATATTTGTTATCCAACGGCACCAACCTGCCGCCTAAATCAATAATATAGCGGTATTTATCTTCCCAATCATCCAACAGAGAAAAATTATCTATTAAATCATCAACTGTCATTTTATAACAACTCCATCATTGCGCGCGCTTCTTCGCTCAGACGCTCAAAACTCCAAGCAGGTTCCCAAACCAATTTTACACTGACTTTGCCGACCCCTTCAACCAATGCGACAACATCAGCGGCTTGCTGCGGGAGAATACCGGCAACCGGACAGCCGGGAGCCGTTAAGGTCATATCAATATCCACATTACCAGATTCATCTTGGCGAATATCGTAAATCAGCCCCATATCATAAATATTAATACTGATTTCCGGATCACAAACGGTTTTTAATGCCTCGACAATATCGGATTTGTCCGCTATTTTTTCATTTTCAGGCAAAGATTCTCCGGCATAAACGACATAATCTGCCGGAATTTCTGCTTTTTCTTCCGGTTCTTGCCCCATTGTCATGGCACTCAATACGCCTAATTCATTCTCATCAATCTGTTTTGCGTCAGTCATAGATCATTCCTCCACCAACAATATCAGACCCGCAACCGATATTAAAAGCACTCCCAAATACAGCGGTTTTATCTTAATATAATGTTTCTTTTGCTCTCTCGCAAACAAATATCTTTCTCCCAGCATAATCCAAACAGGATAGGCGTGTACAACAGCGGCGACATAAGCCGGATTTGGGCTAAGATACATTGTATAGGTTTTTAACATACTGTGCACAATGGCAAACAACATAAAGAACCAAGCGAACTTTAGATTTTTTCTTTGAAAAATATCTCTAAATCTTTGACGTTCCTGACATAATATATTCGCACTGCCGGCAACAAATGACGTTATCAACGTATAGTAATAAATGGCCGAGATAACATTTTCCGCGCCTAAGTGTGTTGTTTCTTTATTCGTTACATCAATAAAAGTTTCTGCACTCAGAGCCGCAATTAAAAACCATAACGCTTTACGACTGGCTCGTGCTCTTGTTATCAATAATAAAGCTGCCGTTACACCGCATAAACATAGTGCTATTAATGAAAATTTTTCGGGATATGCGATAATTTCTTGCAATTCGGCAGGATGCAGTGCAATCCAGATTATAAATATCAACGCAATACTTAACGGATGAATTAAGCTGGTAACTTCCGCTCCAAAGGTTTTTGCCGAGTTCAGAATCCTATTTTCACCCAAGGAAAGAACCAATCCTTGCACAATACATAAGATATAAAATGCCGAACTATGCAAGGGTGCAAACAAAAAAGAAAACGGCAACAAAAGGACAAATGTTCCGATGCCGCGATACGCCATCAGCACCGAGCCTTTGATTTTTATAAACTGATTAATATAAACATAACTTGCCGTCAAAAGACTCAAAAACAATGCCGGAAGCCACCAATAATTCTGCATTTTATTCCTCTCTTACGGAATAGAAGTTATAAGCTTTTCCTTTGGCTTGTCAAGCGGCTTAATTTACCGTCCGAGCAAAATTAATCCTATAACAGAAAGTAACAGTAAACTGACTGTCTTTATGCTGATACGCGGATATAAAAACTTTTTTCGACTGCAAATATACCAAATATCCCAACCAATAATAAGCATCGGATAAGTATAAATAATTGCGGCAACATATGACGGATTGGAAGCTTGAAACATGGCAACATTTTTAGCCGCAAGACAAATCAGTGCCAACAACACCATAATAAAACCTTTCAGCAAATTGCTTTTTTGCCAAATTACAGAGATCTTATAATGTTTGCTGTAGACCCATAAATTTGCGACACCCATAATCGTACTCATAATTAAAATATAATAAAATACGGCTGAATGCAGATTTTCAGCACCGCTTTGCATAGACTGTTTATTTAAAATATCGCTTAGTGTAACCATAAATAAACACGGCAACAGATAAACACAAGCTTGAACGCCCATATTGCATTTACGCAACTGCAAAACCGAAACCGTAATTCCAATTAAGCAGCAAATAATACCCAATGACTGAAACGGTTTATGCGCCAATATGACAAACTGCTGAGGTTCAATTAACAGCCAAAAGACAAATGTTACCCCGATACTTAAAGGTTGAATCGCACTGGTTAACTCCGCACCGAAACGATTAACGGCATTAAAGAAACGATTATCATAGTAAGCGCACAGCAATCCTTGCAACACAACAAACAAATAAAAATACGGATTATGTATAGGCTGAAAAAAAGGAATAAAGGGTAACAAGAGTATTCCTGCCCCCAAACCCCGATATACCATAAACAAAGATGCAGGCATTTTATATTCCTGGCTGGAATATACATACATGGCATTAAAGACGCTCGAAAGAAAAGCAAAGAGCCACCAAGTTTCAATCATTAATTTTTATCACCTCTAAAAGAAAGTCTGTGCCTTGAGCAAGGCGGCAACCAACGCATCAACATCTTCTTTGGTTGAATACAATCCCAAAGAAGCCCGCGCAACAGAATCGTATCCCATTCTGTTGACGATCGGCTGTGCACAATGATGTCCGGTACGAACAGACACACCTTCTTTATTTAGAATAAAAGCCAAATCCTGCGGATGGATTCCATCTAAGACAAAAGAGAATACCCCGCCTTTTCCAAGCGCCGTACCGACCTGTTTAAGACCTTTTATCTCATTTAAGCGTCCTGTGGTATATGCGGTTAATGCCATTTCATGCGCCGTGATATCATTCAGCCCTAAATTCATCATATATTTGACGGCAGCTCCAAGCCCTATCGCCTGAACCATTGCAGGCGTACCGGCTTCAAAACGAAACGGCGGTTCATTAAACAACGCACGTTCATACGAAACCTCGGCGACCATATCACCGCCATATTGATAAGGCGGCATATCCTGTAAAAGTTCATATTTACCGTATAATATACCGATACCGCTTGGACCATAAGTTTTATGCCCTGAGAATACCAAAAAATCGCAATCAATATCTTGAACGTCTATTTTTTGATGAACTGCGTATTGACAAGCATCAACTAAAAATTTTGCTCCGACGGCATGCGCTTGTTTTGCCATTTGTTTTATCGGGAAAACCGTTCCTAAAACATTAGACATTCCGGTAACGGCAACTAATTTTGTTTTGGGAGACAGAAGTTTTAAATATTCTTCTTCCAAATAACTACCGTCATCGCCGACCTTAAATATTTTTAAAGTAAAACCGATTTCATCCCGCAATGCCTGCCAAGGAACCATATCGGCATGATGTTCCGCCTCTGAAATTAAAACCTCGTCTTCGGGCTTAAGATTTTTACGTCCCCATGTTGACGCAACCAAATTAATCCCTTCTGTTGCATTACGTACAAACACAATTTCTTTATCACTGCGACTGTTTAAAAATTCATGTATCAGGCTGCGAGCTTCTTCATATTCTGAAGTAATTTCTTCTGATAAATAATATGCGCCGCGATGCACATTAGCATACATATCCGTATAAATTTGATACATTTTATCCAATACGACCTGCGGTTTTTGCGCAGAGGCAGCCGAATCCATAAAAATATTCGGTTTACCGTTTATTTTCTTGCCCAAAATAGGAAAATCTTTGCGAATCTCATATACATCGTACATCTTATTTATCTCCGATCAGGATTCAAATATAACCCTCTATGACAAGCTTTTAAACCATCCGCGAATATTCTCGTTCTCAATTTGAACGAAAACATCATCAAGATAAGCTTCGATTAATAATCTGCGAGCTTCTTCCCGACCTATACCCCGTGATTGCATATAAAACAATTGTTCTTCATCTAATTCACCACTGGCCGCACCATGAGAACATTTTACATCATCCGCAAAAATTTCGAGTTCAGGTTTTACATCAATTTCTGCCGTATCACTCAACAACAAAGCTTTATGCAACTGATTGCCTTCGGTATTGACGGCATTCGGAGCAATATGAATTTTTCCCTGAAAAACACCGCGCGCATCACCGCCGATCACACCTTTAATCAATTGAGAAGATCTTGTATGCGGAACCTTGTGAAAGATATTTGTTGTTGTATCCAATGTTGCCCAGCCGTTCATCATATACGCCGCGTTTACCTTGGTTTCCGCCCCTTCTCCAAGCAAGAAAACCTCTGTTTCATTACGAGCAATATTTGCCCCCTTTTGCAGGCAGAAACTGTTATAAACTCCGTTTGCGGCAACCGAAACGCTGTTTAAGGCTATATGATTAGCTTTAAAGGCTTCGTTTTGATATTTATAGTGTTTTAGAACGGCATCAGATTCTACCGTAATTTCATTTACAATATTCATAAAATAGCGAGATTTTACTTCACCGGTATAGGTATATGTTGCAATAATTTCAGATTGAGAATCCTTTGTGCAGACAATCCGGTTACGCAAATTGCATAAATAATTTTTATCTTCCGCAAAAATATGATTATTCAACCACAGAGGTTTATCTAGTTTTCCGCTGATACGCAAAGATAATCCGCTATCCAAATAATATTCATTAAGGGCCGCAAAAGGATGCTCCGCAGCATTTGCAACACCCCCGACTGCTGAGATATTTTGTGCAATCGGCAAAATTTCAACACCGGAAATATTTTGCGGAAAACTAATAATCCGTCCTTGAATAATATCAATTCGATAGCAATCAAACGGTGCCGTAAAATCAATTTGCGCAAAAGTATCGCCAATTGACGGCTGGCTATAATCATCTGCTTTTAAATCGCGCAGTTTGGTATATTTCCACTCCTCGGTTTTAGCCGTCGGAAGCCCGTGCTTTTGAAAAGTTTCCAGTCCACGACGACGGATTTCCTTCAATTCGGGCGAATCGTAATTGTATTGAGGATGTTGCAGCAAAATATCCATTATTTTTCTTTCACAAACTCAGCATAACCGTTCTGTTCCAACTCAAGCGCCAAATTCTTATCGCCGGATTTTACAATATGTCCGTCAGCAAAAACATGCACAAAATCAGGAACTATGTAATTTAACAGACGTTGATAGTGCGTAATAACAAGCATCGAACGTTTTTCACTACGCAAACGGTTTACACCTTCTGCTACCACTTTTAAGGCATCAATATCCAAACCGGAATCGGCCTCATCCAAAATGGCAAAATCAGGTTTTAAAACAGACATCTGCAGTGTTTCCATTCGTTTTTTCTCGCCACCGGAAAAACCAACATTTACCGGACGTTTCAACATTTCATTATCAATGCCCAGTTGGCGACCTTCATCTCGAACCATTTTCAAAAATTCCATAGTATCCAACTCTGGTTCATGGCGATATTTGCGAACGGCATTAACCGCATGTTTCAAAGATGTTGTGGTCGGCACTCCCGGAATTTCTACCGGATATTGCATAATCAAAAAAACACCCTCGCGCGCACGATCTTCCGTACTCATCGCCAGCAAATCTTTGCCCTTAAATCGAATACTGCCGGATGTAACCGTATAACCGGCTTTGCCGCTTAAGACATAAGACAATGTTGATTTACCTGCCCCATTGGGTCCCATAATCGCATGAACTTCACCTTCATTTATTGTCAGGTTGAAGCCTTTGATTATCTGCTTGCCATCAACTTCGGCATATAAATCTTCAATCTCCAGCAGTGGTGCTTTCATATTATTTCTCCATACAACCCTATTACTCTGCGGCAACGGTCAGGGCATATTTAACCTTTAATTTTCCTAACATTTGTTCGGCTTCCTCAACCGAATGCAAATCTTTCTTTTTAACATTTTTCAAAACGGCTTGAGCCGAAACAGACATATTGCTCAAAACTTCGATTACTTCTTGTTCTTTGCACTTTTTCATCCTACGCTTCCTTCCAGGCTGATGTTAATTAATTTTGCAGCTTCAATGGCAAATTCCATCGGCAAATGCTGCATTACTTCTTTACAAAAACCGTTTACAATCAGGCTGACGGCTTCTTCTTCACCGATGCCGCGCTGTAAACAATAAAAGAGTTGCTCCTCACTGATTTTTGAAGTGGTGGCCTCATGTTCCAAAACGGCCGTTTTATTTCTATTTTCAACATAAGGCACTGTATGAGATCCGCAAGTATTGCCGATCAGAAGACTATCACATTGAGAATAGTTACGTGCATTATCTGCTTGCGGTGTTACTTTTACCAAACCACGATAGGTTTGATTTGATCGACCGGCCGAAATACCTTTTGAAATAATTTTGGATGTCGTATTTTTACCGATATGAATCATCTTTGTACCAGTATCGGCTTGTTGACAGTTGTTGGTAATTGCCACGGAATAAAATTCTCCGACAGAATTATCTCCTTGCAAAACACAGGACGGATATTT
>CAYTQF010000050.1:0-10716 GCA_964440165.1 uncultured Azospirillaceae bacterium | reverse complement strand
GAAAGATTTGATTCCGAGGCATTTGTTTAAAATTCCTATTCAAGCAGCTATCGGGGGACGTATTGTAGCTCGAGAGACTATTTCTGCTTTGCGTAAGGATGTAACGGCAAAATGTTATGGCGGCGATGTAACGCGTAAGCGCAAGCTGTTGGATAAACAGAAAAAAGGTAAACAGCGTATGCGCCAATTCGGAAAAGTGGAAGTTCCGCAATCTGCGTTTATTGAAGCTTTACGTATCGGCGACCAGTAGGTTTAGGCAAAAACGTATAATTCTCGTCCGTGTTCTTTGAGCCAGTTTTGTCCTTTTTCATATTGAGGGCAAAGAGAGGCGACGCATTGCCAAAAATCGGCAGAATGATCTTGATGCAGAAGGTGTGAGACTTCATGGGCAACAATATAGTTGATAACATATTGCGGTGCTAAAGCCAATCTCCAATTATAATTGATATTATTCAAGGAAGAACAGCTGCCCCAGCGTGATTTAGTATCTTTGATGGTTACATCATTAACATTACAATTGATTTTTGCGGCTGTTTTTTGTGAGAGTTTTAAAAATCTGTTACGCGCTTCTTTTCTGATAAAATCTTTAACACGGCGATGAGTAAATTCGCTGTCTCCCGATACATATAAAATTCCATCTTCAATGCGTGCTCCCCATTTTTTTTCGGGAGCATGTTGTATTACGACTTCTTGTCCGAATAAACTGATTGTGGAACCAGAGCTGAAAAATTGGCTTTGCGGCAGATTTTCCAGAGTTTGTTTTATCCAATCTTCATGAACGCAAATAAAATCAATTGCTTTTTGTGCGGAACAACGATTGGGTAAAGACAAAACAGGAATACGGTCTTTGTTGTCAATACGAAGAGTTAATCTTTTTGCCCGTGGAGATTTTATCACTTTGAGCGGAAAGTCAAATGCCTCTTCGATATTATAAATCTTCCCAGTCAACAATGTAATTTTCATAATCTTCTACCTCGGTTTCATTAACTAATGTTCTGTCTTTTAAGGATTGTCCGGCATGATGTACGCTGTCTGCCTGTCTAGTTTTTAACGGATGCCAGTCCGGCAAATCATAGCCGTTGTCTAATAGCCAGTAGGCGCATGTTTTAGGTAACCAACGCGGCTTTTCTCTTATTGCGGCTAAGTCAATATCTCGACAGTCGGATACTTTTTCGAAACGATGTTCATAAATGCGGCATAAGCAGTTTTCGCAGTTTAGAAAACGGCAATAGGTATTGGTAAAATGTATTTTACCTTTTATTTCAAGTTTATTCAGACAACACTTGCCGCAGCCATCACACAGTAATTCCCATTCTTGTTTGGTCATATCCTCAAGTTTTTTATGTTTCCAAAACTCAGGTTCGATGTCTTGCATATTATCAAAACGGCTTTGCGGGTCGTATTCATCGGTAAAACTGAAATGGTTTGTTTTGTTCATTTTGCGAATCGTCTTGGTTTTTTATAAATTATACATATAATAAATATAGCGGTTAATCCTTAAGGAGTCCTAAAAATGTTTGGCTGGTTGGCAGATTTATTGGTAAAAACCCCAATTCAGGGCAGCGGATGTGCTTGTTGTGAGGCGAAAAAGTCCAGATTGCAAAAAATGCAGCGAGAAATTCTGTCCGGTACAATGGAAGATAATATGGCGGAAGGTTCAGTTTGTGGCGATACTTGTTGCGGCGGACATTGTAACGATGAAGTGTCTACGAAAGAAATGCGGACAACCGCGCATTATCGGATTGAATTATAAATCATCCCAATCTACAATATGGTCTTCCAATTCTTCTTCTGATACAAACTTTTCTGAAACACAGCGTCCGCTAATGCTTTTTCTTTTCGGCTTGGGTCGGTTTTCAAACAGAGCACGATAAGCGCATGACGGAGGCATCCATTCTATTTTATCCACGTTTTCGGGGGTGAGCTTCAGGCATTCGGGCACTAATGTACAACGATTTTCATATTGTGTGCATTTACAGGTTTCTTGGTCTAGATATTGGCAGACAACATCCGTATAAAAGATTTCATCACTGTCTTCATCTTGTATTTTTATCAAACAACATTTACCGCAGTTATTGCAGACGGCTTCCCATTCCTCTGTTGTGTATTCTGAAAGTTTTTTCATCTTTTTATTAATTTTTCTCCAAGATTACGCAGTAAAGAAGCTGTCAGCATTAAAATACTGAAAAGCCCCAAAGCACAAAAGCTTATAACCATCATGATATATTTGATGATAAATTTAGCCGATTTGGTCAGGTAAGTATTCATCTTTTGCCAAGTTTCCAAATTGCGCAAAGTCTCCATTCCAGAATAATTGTACTGTTCCGGTCGGACCGTGGCGTTGTTTTCCGATAATGACTTCTGCAATATTTGCAGTTGCGCGTTTGCGATTTTCCCATTCTTCTACACGAGCCTGCAAGTGTTCAGGTGTCTCTCCTGCTTTTTGTTTGGGCTCTTCATTTTGAATATAATAGTTTTCGCGGTATACAAACATGACAATATCAGCGTCTTGTTCTATAGAGCCGGATTCACGAAGGTCAGACATAACCGGTCGTTTATCGTCGCGTTGTTCTACGCCGCGGTTTAATTGTGATAACGCAATAACCGGAACATTTAATTCTTTTGCCAGAATTTTCAGTCCGCGAGAAATTTCAGATAATTCTTGGACACGATTACCTTCATTTTTTTTGCCGCCGGAACCGACAATCAATTGGATATAGTCGATTACGATTAGACCCAGACCTTTATTGCGTTTGAGGCGTCTGGCTCTTGTGCGGATGGTATTAATATTCAGACCCGGTGTATCGTCGATGTATAAAGGAATACGTTCAAGCTCTCGAACGGCGGCGGCAATGCGTGTAAATTCCGCATTGTCCAGTTCTCCTGTACGCATTTTATGACCGTTTGTTTGAGTAACAGTTGCCAAAATACGACTGGCTAATTGGTCAGCAGACATTTCTAGAGAGAAAAAAGCAACACCTTTAGACTTGGGATCAATATTGTTATTATGGCTCATATAATCGGCAACGTTATATGCCATATTGGTTGCCAAGGCTGTTTTACCCATTGCCGGACGTCCGGCAATGATGATAAGGTCAGAATCGTTTAAGCCGCCGGTTTTAGAATCTAAAGCATCTAATGCCGTCGGTAGGCCGGAGATTTTTCCGTCCTTTTGGTAAGCTTCTTCAATGTGTCCCAGGGATGAGGTTAATGCGGTGGCAAAGTCGATAAATCCGCCTTGGGCATCTCCTTGGTTGGATAAATCAAATAGCTTGCGTTCAGCGTTTTCTATTTGTGTTGTAGCATCGTTATCCAAATCTTCTTTGATGGCGTCATTAACAATTTCATAGCCTGTATTAATCAGTTCTCGGCGAAGATATTTGTCATAGATAAATTGTCCGTAATACTCAACATTGGTTAACGGAGAAGACGAATCGGCAAGTTTAACTAAATATTGAAAACCACCGACGTCTTGCAATGTTCCTTCTTGTTCAAAGTAGTTTTTCAGTGTGATGACGTCAGCGACATGTCCTCTCTGAATTAATTTTGACATAATATCAAAGATTTTAACATGAACAGCGTCGGCAAAATGTTGCGGTTTTAGAAATTCGGATACTTTCTCATAGGCTTTGTTGTTAGCTAAAATCGCACCGATTAAAGCTTGCTCTGCTTCCAGATTTTGTGGCAGTTGGGTTGCATTTATCTGTTCCATAGACCGACTCTTTGTTTGAAATTATATAATATGCCGTTTTTATAGCTGAGAGCAGGGAAGAATACAATAATTTTAATTAATCCACACAGATATAAACAGGGATATTCACAGAGTTATAAACATAAAAAAACCCTCCCGAAGGAGGGTTAAAATCTTTTTATCAATTAAGCATTTTTAGCTTTGTTTTTAGCAATGCTTCTTTTGATTTTCTTAGCTTCTTCAGTCAATTTGCTGTTGGAAGTAGATTCCAAATAAGCATCCAAACCACCGTTGTGTTCAATAGAACGGAGAGTTTTTGAACAAACTTTTAATTTGAACATTTTGCCCAAAGATTCACTTAACAGAGAAATTGTCTGCAAGTTTGGCAGAAAACGGCGACGCGTTTTGTTATGTGCGTGGCTGACATTGTTGCCGCTCATAACACCGGTGCCTGAAATATCACACTTTTTAGCCATTGTTTTATCCTTAAATTAATATAAATACAAACTTTTGCTGTGTTTAATATACGCAAATGGGGGAGAAGTCAAGAAGAAAATGTCTGAATAAATCTGAAAATTACTGAATATTCTTCGTAAATTTGATTATTATTCAGATTAATGTTATTTTTTACTGGTAATTATAAAAGAATTAAAGTAAAAACATAAACGCAAATTATGTGCCTGTAGCTCAACTGGATAGAGTGTTGGCCTCCGACGCCAAAGGTTGTGGGTTCGAGCCCCGCCAGGCACGCCATGATGTAAAAAACGCCTTATTTTTTAGGCGTTTTTTTTGTTTTAGAAGCGGGGCTCGAACCAAGGTTCGATCTTACTCCAAAGTATTGCGTTAAGCGCAATACTAAGTCGTTTCGGGCACTCGGTTTGTAACACTTGTTTCGCGGCACTGTCGTTTGCTCCCAAGTTAACAAACTCTCGCCTGTCGTCAGAAAACAATTCACAGGATTGTTTTCTTGTCTCCAGCCCGCCAGGCACGCCATGATGTAAAAAACGCCTTATTTTTAGGCGTTTTTTTTGTTTTAGAGGCGGGGCTCGGATAGAGAAACAAGTTTTAAATCATAAAAACTTGTATGAAATTTTTCTGCAAGATCTCGAAATATGGTTATAGTCATATTATTTAATTTGCAGGGAGGCAAAATGATGCAAAAAAAGCCTATTGTTGTCGGTTTAGGTGAATTGTTGTGGGATATGCTGCCGTCAGGTAAAAGAGCCGGAGGCGCACCGATCAATGTTGTTTATCACGCCTCAATGCAAGGAGCAGACGGATATGCAATAAGTGCTGTCGGTAAAGATGCTTTAGGCGATGAAATTATTGCAGAGTTGGATAAAAAACATATACGTTATGTTTTGGAACGTAATGATTATCCGACCGGGGCTGTAGAGGTTACACTGCGTAACGGTATTCCTTCTTATAATATTGTGGAAGGTAGGGCTTGGGATTATATTTCAGAAACACCTGATGCCGTATCTTTAATGAAAAGAGCTGATGCCGTTTGTTTTGGAACGCTGGCTTTTCGTCATGAGGTTTCTCGGAAAAACCTAACGCGGCTTTTGAGTTATGCCAAACAAGCTGAAATTAAATTTTTTGATATCAACATTAGGCTGCATTATTATTCTGCCAAATTGATTAATGATGCGTTGGTTTATGCCAATATATTTAAGGTTAATGATGAGGAACTTCCTGTCATGCGCCGCCTTTTTCACTTAAAAGGCAGTGATGAGGAAGTTTGTGTATATTTGCGGGAGCATTATAATTTACGATATTTGATTTTTACGGCGGGGGAGAAATTTAGTATTGTTTATGGGAAAAATGAAAAATCATATCTGCCGACGCCTCATGTTAATGTTAAAGATACTGTTGGTGCTGGAGATGCTTTTTCCGGAACATTTATTATGGCTTTATTAAGAGGAGAAGATATTTTTTCGGCACATCGTCGCGCTGTTGATACGGCTGCGTTTGTTTGTACACAATCCGGTGCTTGGCCTGATTATGGAGATAAAAAATGAATAAGCGTTTTATTTTACAACTAACACCATTATTGTTTGCCTTTTTTTCTATGGGTTTTGTCGATGTTGCCGGTATCGCAACAAATTATATGAAAGCAGATTTTGCACTGTCTGATTTTATGGCAAATACATTGGCATCAATGGTGTTTTTTTGGTTTTTTGTCTGCTCGGTGCCAACCGGAATGTTAATGAATAAAATCGGGCGGAGAAAAACTGTTTTAATCAGTTTGTATATAACATTTGCTGCGGTTGTATTGCCTTTTGCCGGATATTCTCTGCCGATCATGTTGGCGGCGCTTTCTTTATTAGGTATCGGTAATGCCATGATGCAAGTTTCTTTGAATCCGCTCCTTTCAAATATTGTTCCGCCGAATCATCTTTCCAGTATGTTGACGCTCGGGCAATTTATTAAGGCTGTGGCGGCGTTTCTCGGACCAATCGGAACAGGATGGTTTGCGTTTCATTATCAAGATTGGCGGTTATTGTTTGCTGTTTTCGCCGTGCAGGGATTTGTATCAATTATTTTATTGAGTTTTGACAAAATTCCGGAGCTTGCGCATACTGAAGCATCTTCTTTTGCAGCATGCCTGCGGTTATTACGTAAGCCGATTATCTTTTTATGTTTTTTAGGAATTATGTGTCATGTCGGGATTGATGTCGGAATTAATATGACTGCTCCGAAGGTTTTAATGGAAAATTTGTCGCAGCCTTTGACGGAAGCAGGTTTTGCGGCAAGTGTGTACTTTTTGTTTCGTACTGCTGGCAGTTTAATTGGCGTTTTTGCGTTAATTAAGATGTCTGCACGTGTATTTTTTACAGTAAGTGTTGTTTTGCTGTTGGTTTCAATGTGCTTATTGCCGTGGATTAAGGATGTTATGCCTGCATATATTTGTTTGGCAGGAATCGGGTTAGGTAATGCGAATATTTTTCCTGTGATTTTTGCTCAGGCTATGCGGATTATGCCGGATAAAAAGAATGAGGTTTCCGGTTTGATGATTATGGGAATTTGCGGAGGAGCTGTATTTCCGTCATTAATGGGATATGTTTCGGATAGTTTTGATTCTCATATAGGTGCGATTGCCGTAATGATCTGTTGTATATTTTATTTATTATGGTTTAGCCGTAAAGTTACAGTAAAATAAAAAAAGGGAGAAGATGAAACTTCTCCCTTTTTTTTAGATGTAGTAATCGCGCTTTCCTTCAATGATGGCGTTGATGTTTTTGCTGCATCGTTCTTGAAGTTTTTTGCGTGGAATTTGAGTCAATTCCCGCTCGATCAGCTCATTACCGATAACTTGTGTTTCGGGGGAGGCATAATCAAGTAGAAATTCCTTCAGAGTCATGAGGGCGTTAGGATGGCAGAAATTTTGTATCTGTTTGCTTTTGCAGAATTCCATAAATCTGTCTCCGGTGCGCCCGTTGCGGTAGCAGGCTGTACAGAAACTGGGTATATACCCGAGTTCCATTAACCAGCGGACAACTTCATCCAGCGAACGATTGTCGCTAACGTCAAATTGCTCTGAGTGATTGTCTTGTTCCGGATGAGCATAGCCGCCGACGGATGTTTTGGATCCGCCGCTGATCTGTGAGATGCCGTAACGGATGATTTTTTCGCGACATTCTTTGCTTTCTCTGGTCGAAATTATCATTCCGGTATACGGAACGGCAATTCTCGTACAAGCAATGATTTTTGCGAAAATCTCATCATTAATGGCATTGCTGAACGCTTCCGGATTAATTCCGTCCGCGTGTTTTATACGCGGAAAGCTGATCGTATGCGGACCAATCCCGTATACAGCTTGGAGATGTTCGGCGTGCATCAGCAAGCCGGCAAATTCGTAGCGGTAGGTTGATAATCCGAACAATACACCCAGCCCGACATCGTCAATGTTGCCCTGCATGGCTCTGTCCATGGCTTCAGTATGCCAGCAGTAATCATGCTTGGGGCCTGTAGGATGCAACTGTTCATAATTTTCCTTATTATAGGTTTCCTGAAACAGGATATATGTTCCGATACCTGCTTCATGCAGTTTTTTGTAATTTTCAACCGTTGTTGCGGCAATGTTGACATTCACACGGCGAATAGCGCCATTGCGATGTTTGATGCCGTAAATTGTGTTGATACTTTCCAGAACATATTCGATAGGATTATGAACAGGATCTTCACCCAATTCGATGGCGAGGCGTTTATGCCCCATGTCTTGCAGAGCAATAACTTCCTGACGGATTTGCTCTTGGGTCATTTTTAATCGCGGAATGTGGCGATTGCCGTAATGGTAGGGACAGTAAACACAGCCGTTGACACAGTAGTTGGACAGATACAGCGGTGCAAAGAGAACAATGCGGTTGCCGTAAAAGTCCTTTTTTATCTGCTCGGCAAGAGCAAATATTTCTGCATTTGTTTCTTCGTCTTCGCAAGCCAGAAGAAGCGATGCTTCGCGGTGGTTGAGGCCTTTGCGTTTTTTTGCTTTGTGCAGAGTGCCTGCAAGCAGCAATTTGTTTTTGCTGTTTCTGGCAGCAAAAGCGAGCGTGTCGAGAATTTCCTCATGTGAGATAAAATCCGTTGCGCGTCTGGATCTTTTGTCATACATAATTATGTGAGTTTAATTGAATAAAATAATTTGATTATGCCTCTTATTTAGCACGATAGAGTCTAATATGCAAGATGATTCTTTTGTGGCGAGGCTGAGCGGAAATGTAACTAAAGATAGGGGTAAAAATAATGAAAATTAATTGTTTATTTGTATTTAGTGTGCTAAACTGATTTATGTTGTAAAAAGAGGAAGCAGCCATGAGCGTTAATATTTCAGGCGTAACAAACAGAGATGACAGCGGTCATTATTCTTGGGAAAAGAAAATTACCGATGTTAATGATATTGACGAATCGTTTGCGACGGCACGTGATTTGGGATATACACGTTTGAATTATGCTCGCGTTACAACGGTTTCTTCCTTAGATAAATATGATAAGATTGATAATTATGCTCTTCAGCTGCAATCTAACGGAAACTTAAAAGTTTCTTTGCGCAGCGGCGAAGGGAATGATGAAAAAGTTTTAAATCTTTCCAAATATGAAGAAAAGCTGGAAGAGCTGAAAAAACAGTTGGATCCTTTGGGATATGCCCAGCAGGAACTTGATAAGTTAAAAGAAAAAGAAGAATCTTCTACTTTGGATACAACTGCTCCGGGAATGTATTTGAAAGTTTATATGAATCAAAACGGCAAACAGGTTTTGATTGCGGACAGCAGTGCGGATAAAGGTTCCAAATTATATCAGGCGGCGGAAGACATTTTAAATGGTGAATACAAGGCTAAAAAAGGAAATTATTATTTTCAGGTAGGGTATACCGAAGATGCAGAGATTCCTAGAAAAGGAACACCTTATGCCTTGCAGATTTTACAAGGAACCACCTATAAACACGATTATGTAACTACAGAAACAAAGTCGTCTGATTCAAAAAATAAAGAAATAACAACTCGTGCCGACTCTTCTTTAACTGCGGCAAACGGAGCTTACGGTGTTTCGACAATTTCTGCCGGTTATGCGGCTCAGATACAGGCAATGTCTTATTCTTATGCGGCCGATATGTTGGCAACCGGTTATATGAATATGGCCAGTATTCTGTCCGGCAATGATTCAAATAAGGCGGCCAGTTTATTCTCTTGTCTCTTGTAGACTGATGTTTTTTTTTCATTCAAATCCGGGGCGTCCCGGATTTTTTTGATTCTATTCATGGGGATAAAATGCCGCAAATTAATGTATTCTTTAGAAACAGCGCATATAGTAAAGGCATTATAATTTATTCGGAATCGACAATTCCGAAAAGGTTATGAGTAATTTTTTGTTTTAACAGTATAAAGGAAAAACGCATGTCAGCATTAAGTAAAATTAATAAAATGGCTTCTGCCGTTTTATTTTTTATGCTTGCTTTAATGCAAGGTGCAGCGGCTTCCGAAATCGACTTGAACGTTCCTATGTTGGACGTTCCGTATGTTATCGGCGGCTATGCTGTAACCGGATCCCAAATTCTGACCTACGGTCTCGGTATTTGCGTATTCGGTATGATTTTTGGTTTTTATGAGTTTTTGAAAATTAAAAAAATGCCGGCTCATGAATCAATGTTGAAAATTTCAAATTTGATTTATGAAACCTGCAAAACATATATGAAACAACAGGCAAAACTGTTATTCTTATTGGAATTGTTTATTGCCGTTTGTATTTTTTATTATTTCTTCTATTTAAATCACACGCCATTGCCAAAGGTTTTGACAATTCTCGGATGGTCTGTCCTTGGTATTCTCGGCTCTTTCGCCGTTGCATGGTTCGGTATGAGAATTAATACATACGCCAACTCCAGAACAGCGTTTGCGTCTTTGCGCGCTAATCCGTACAGTGTTATGAGCCTGCCTTTACGTTCAGGCATGTCTATCGGCGTGTTGCTGATCTGTGTTGAGCTGATTATGATGATTATCATTCTGTTGTTTGTTGACAGAGCCAGCGCCGGCGCATGCTTTATCGGTTTTGCCATTGGCGAATCGCTAGGCGCTTCTGCATTGCGTATTTGCGGCGGTATTTTTACTAAAATCGCAGATATCGGTGCCGATTTAATGAAAATTATTTTCAAAATTGATGAAGATGATGCTCGTAATCCGGGTGTTATTGCCGATTGTACCGGTGATAATGCCGGTGATTCCGTCGGCCCGACAGCAGATGGTTTTGAAACTTACGGTGTAACGGGTGTTGCCTTAATTTCGTTTATCGTTTTGGCTGCCGGAATGATGTATAACAATAATGGCGAATTGGTTTTGATGAACGGCGGTATTGATATTCAGGCTCGTTTGATTGTCTGGATCTTTACAATGCGTGTTTTGATGATTTTAACTTCTTTGGCTGCTTATGTTATCAATAATATCGGTTGCAAAGCTGTTTATGGTAACTCAAAAGGCTTTAACTTTGAAATTCCGTTAACCAGTTTGGTTTGGTTGTCATCTGTTATTTCTATT
>CAYTQF010000049.1:0-10745 GCA_964440165.1 uncultured Azospirillaceae bacterium | reverse complement strand
AAATGACCGAGATGAAACAAATTATAATACTTATAAACGGAACCGTTTTGAACATCCCAACTAAAATCTTTGCGCATCGCATTAATCTGCATGGATTGAATTAAATCCGGCTGCAAATAAAAAGCATGAAGAGCTTTATCCAAAGTTTCAGCATAAGCATTAACATTATTTTTCAGTCGTTGAGCTGTCAAATTATTGCCGTAAACACGACGTTTTTCCGTAAAGAAAACTTCCGTACGAAAACCATCCACACCGTCATCAATCGTATCAACCAAACCGCCTGTTGACATCGCAACCGGAAGCGCACCTTTTGCCATCGCTTCCATCTGTGTTAAACCGCACGGTTCAAAACGACACGGCATCATATAGAAATCTGCAGCCAACTGAATAGCATAAGCAAACTCATCTCTGTAACCGCGAAAAACAAAAATACGTTGAGCGGCTTCAGGATTGATATCTGCTATTTTATCTTTCAAATCAGTCAAAATCTTGAAATATCCGATATCTCCGGCACCACCTAAAATAAAAATAGGAAGCTCCACACGTTCAGAAACATCTTTTTCAACTTCTTTACACAGCTTAATCATTGCCTGAGCGGCAACATCATATCCTTTTTGCTCCACCATGCGACTGGTTGCGCAGAAGATAGGAACGCGAGATATATCCTTAATAGATTTTTCAATATCTTGAAATTTATAAATATCCACTAAAGGAATTACTTTTTGTTTATAGTCAGCATCTTTGGCAAGCTTTGATAACAAACGAATAAATTCTTTTTTATTTTTGAGTTTTCCTTCCGGATGACTTTCGTCAAAATCACTAAATTCAAACCCTTCAAAATAACGATTCACTGCGGCAATTTTATCCGCATTCGGAGAAATCAGTTTTTTATCATACCCGTTAACAATACCAAAAAAATTACGGTGATCTTTGCGCATTTTTAAAATATCACGAAAATCCAAACCGAAACCAAGTTCTTTTGAAACTTCTTCCATATAATTTTTAGAAACGGTAACCACCCGATCCGCCAAGTGAAAATTACTCGAAGCCTGATTATAGCAGTCATGCACAATTAATGTATTGGTTGCACGCGGATTGCTGTTTTTAATAGCTTTGGCATTTTTAAAAACCAACGTTGCCATATTTTCGTATAAAGAGTTCAAAATTTTAGAAGTATTTTCATAATCCCATCCTTGATACCCCAAATGATGAGCAATATGAACAATCGGAATATGTTTCAAACGCTCGGCTAAAACAGAAGACATAACACAAGCTTCCTGTTGGGCAATCGTAAAATACTTCATTAATCCGGATAAAGCACCACTATGCCAATCATTAGCCACTAAAAGATTCGGTTCGGCAATTTCTTTTACCTGCAAACGACAAATATCGCGAACTAAAACATAAACAGCTTTGGAAAAGAACGCAAAACGCTCCACTTCATTAATGCCAAATTCATTTAGCACATAACAACCGTCTTGTGCCGACGGATTCTCCGGACTCACATTAATGGAAAAGAAACGTTCATTTTGCAAAAAAATATAATCCGTATTACCAAAACGCCCCGTATAAACACCGACTTTATATTTGGTCAGTTGTTTTTCCCCGACAAAAGGAACAATAATATCTTTTACTTTTTTGACCTTAATACTACGGCGTTCCGCACCAAAATAAGTATCCCCCTCCAAATAAGCTTTTTTCTTATGAGTATCCCCAAGATACATCGGCGTAACGACAGTTAAGGATTCCCCTTTATCACCGAAAGTATTATTAAAAGCCTCCGGAAGTTCGGAAGCAATCATCCCAAGACCGCCCCATTTCATAAAGGTAGCGGTTTCCGCAGAAATCATCCAACCGCGTACTTGATTGATTTCCGGCCACGGTTCTTTACCTAAACATTGCTTTTTGGAGTAATTCTGAATCTCGGCTAAATTTTTATTATTTACAACATTATAAGAAACACTAAACTTCTTTTTATTAAAATACTTAGGGAGCATCTTAAAATTATTTTGCATCTCTGCATTCATAGAAGTTTGGATCATATCTGGTCTCTCAAATAAAATAACAATTCATCCGCGCATTAATAGCGAACATTGGGTTAATTTATAGTAAATGTAAAATAAATATCTCAACACTTGACTTGTCGAAATTTAATTACTAAATTTTCTTATATATACACGCCTTCAAAATAAATTTAAAGAGGAAAAGTAATGAAAAAAGATAAAAAAAGATCCATGGACGCAGAACAAAACGATATCCAAAAAAATCCTAATTCAGATACAGAAAATTTTGCGGAAGAAACGATATCTGAAAATGAAGGAAATACTGACGGCAACGATGAACTTTTAAAGCTTCAGGAAGAAAATACGAAACTCAAAAATGAATTTCTGCGAGCTTATGCCGAAGCCGAAAATACAAAAAAACGCTGCGCTCAGGAAATTGAAAAAAATAACAAATATGCTATCTCCTCTTTTGCAAAAGAATTGCTGTCCGTAGCAGATAATTTAAATCGCGCCATGGCTGCGGGAACGGATTCCCCGTCCACAGAATGTGAAACTCTGTTGAAGGGTGTGGAAATGACAGCCCATGAACTTGAAAAAGTCTTTCAAAAATTCGGCATCAAAAAAATGGAAGTCTTAAATACAATTTTTGATCCTAATTTTCATCAAGTTATTCAGGAAGTTGAAGATCCAAGCAAACCAAACGGCACAGTCATTGCCGAACTACAAACCGGCTATATGATCAATGATCGTATTTTGCGCGAGGCAATGGTGGTTGTCAGTAAAGGCGGCAAATAAAATCAAAAAAAATACCGGCATTAAGCCGGTATTTTTTATTCTATCATACTTCTTTGAGCCGGCGTCATAGCCTTGTAAACAGCCGCAGCATTATCAACAGCTTTGGGCACTTGAAGTTCAGCAGCCTGTTTATACATATAAAAGGCTTTAACCAGATCCGGCTTTACACCGATACCTTTGGCATAGATCCAAGCCAAAATTTCAATTGCATGAGGATTCCCGGCTTCAGCACGCGTACTCAACTCATCCAACTCAAAAGAAGATACATAACCGCGCTGAACATTATATTGCACCTGCTGCCAGATTTTTTGTTCCTTTTTAATTTCCTCATCACGGATCAGACGCTCATTTTCCAGATGCACATCTTTGAGTTCGGGAATATCTGCAACTTCCGGCAATGTCTTTTTTGAAAGTTCTTGTAAATCCTCTTTATCCTCAATAAATTCCATTGAATGACGATTTTTGACAAACAACGGCAAATAACCGCGATTGTCAGAACGAACTAAATCGCGATAAATCTCATCCAGCCCGGCTGCTTGAACATTTATCGCAGCAACCGTTGAAATCAGGATACAACTGAATATGATTCTTAAGTCTTTCATCTTTTCAATTTTAACGTTTTATTATTAACATTAATATAAACAATGAACTGAAAGATAAAAGCATAAAGTAGCGTTTATAAACATCTTAATCCGGAGAACACGGCAATGAAAATATATAATTCTATAACTGACATGGTTGGACATACACCGTTGTTAAGACTCAATAAATTGGCCAAGCACTATAATCTGCATGCCAACATTCTGGCAAAATGTGAATTTTATAATCCGCTGTTTTCCATCAAAGATCGTATTGCCGTAAAAATGCTGGAAGAAGCAGAAAAACAATACAAAATCACAGAAGACAGCATCTTTATTGAAGTAACTTCCGGAAACACAGGAATTGCTCTCGCAGCCATGTGTGCCGCCAAAGGTTATAAACTTGTTATTCTTATGCCGGAAAATGCCTCTCAAGAACGTGTCAAATTAATCAAACACTTTGGAGCCGAAATTATTCTGACACCGGCAGAAGACGGCATGAAAGGAGCCCTGGTTAAAGCAGATATGTTAGCCAAGAAAAATCCGAACGTTATCATGCTTCAACAATTTCACAACCCCGCCAACCCTCAAGCGCATCGACTTGGAACCGGAATGGAACTTATGGAAGATACCGGTGGAAATATTGATTGTCTGGTCAGCGCTGTCGGTACTGCCGGAACCATCACCGGCATTGCATCAACCCTAAAAAGCTGCAATCCAGATTTATACGTTGTTGCGGTAGAACCTTCCGAAAGCGCTGTTTTAAACGGTCAACCGGCCGGAGCACATCATATCCCGGGTATCGGAGCCGGTTTTGTTCCACCATTATACGATAAAACGCTGGTAGACGAAGTATTGGATATTCCGTCCGATGATGCCGTTCAAATGGCAAAAAATGTCGCCAAACTTGAAGGACTTCCTGTCGGAATTTCATCAGGGGCAGCATTAGCCGCCGCCGTGCAAATTGCTCAAAAACCGGAAATGAAACATAAAAACATCGTGGTAATACTGGCATCTGCCGTAGAAAGATACCTCTCTCTCGGTTACTTTGATTAATTTGCTTGCTAAATAGAATAAAATTCTATAAATTAAGCCGTAAATTAATTTAACAACAGAGTATAAAATGAATCCGAACTCTATTCTCGGCCGCTATTTAATGAAACAGCTCGTCTTGTCGTTTTTAGCTGTTTTGTTGACGTCTCTCGGTGTCGTATTTATTTTTGAGATGATAGAATTACTGCGCCGTGCTTCGGATAATAATCAGGTAACATTCTGGTTTATCTTACAAATGGCTTTCAGTAAACTGCCGCAAACCGTGGATATGATTTTTCCGTTTGTAATGATGATTGCTGCCATGATTACATTCTGGAAAGTCAGCAAAACCAGCGAATTTGTAATTATTCGTGCTGCCGGTGTTTCCATCTGGGGTTTTCTTGTGCCTGTTTTAACAGCTACGTTTATGGTCGGTGTAATCAACATTACGCTTATCAATCCGTTTTCATCCCGCATGTACGAACTTTATGAAACGCTCAACTACCGTTTCAAAACCAAAGATTTAAATGCCGTCTTATTCAGCGATAAAGGTTTATGGACAAGAGAAACTACCGCAGACGGAAACATAATGATTCTGCAGGCAAAAAATGTTACTCAGGAAAATAATAATTTGTTGCTGCGCCAAGTCAGTCTCTTAGAATTAGATAAAAACTCAAAAATTTTACGCTCGATGGAAGCTTTTGCCGCTACTTTGAGTGATAACAGTGAACTTTCGCTTAAAGATGTTAATATTTATACGCCGGGCTTGCCAAATCAAAAAGAGAGCTCGCTCAAATATAATACAGCTCTTACACCTCAGAGAATTAAAGACACCTTTGTAACACCGGAAGCTATTTCATTTTGGAATTTACCGGGTACGATTAAATTTTATGAACGGTCAGGTTTCTCGGTTATCAAACACCATATGCGCTATCTCTCATTAATTGCCTCCCCGTTTTTGCTGATGTCCATGATTTTGATTGCGGCAGTATTCGCTCTGCAGGCTAATAATCGTAAAGGCGGCGTACTTTATCTGATAGTCAGCGGTATCATTACCGGATTTATCGTTTATTTCTTATCACAAGTCATCTACGCATTCGGACTAAATGGTTACATCCCCGGTGTTTTAGCAGTTTGGACACCTATACTGATAGCCGTTCTCATCAGCGTAACGGCACTTATACAATTAGAAGACGGCTGATAGCTTGAAAGCCATAAAATATCACTTATATAAAACACAAATATTCAACTTTCAGGAGAACAAAAATGAAAAAGTTGTTGTCTTTTTGTGTGTTTTTATTCATCAACAGCTGCGCATTGGTTAGTTTTGCCGCCGATTTTCAAGACATTCCCGATGCAACCGTCATCCAAACAGAATCTTTACCGGATAACACATTGGTTTTTATGCAGGGATATTTAGATCAAAATTCTTTTAAAGACAGTACCGGCACCATCCGTGTCCGAAATAACTTCTATTCCGACAAAGATCAAAAAATAGAGATTCTGGCACAAGTACATAATGATCTTTTAGAAAGTGAAATCAACATTATAACCTTATCACCTCTATAAACTGTCTATAACAGATAAAAACTATTGCACTCAAAAGTGGCTTCTATATATTATTGCTCAACTAAGCAAAAAACAGGAGCCGCATTACATGAATTCATATCTGGTCAGAAGGCTGATGCCTTTTTATATATTTGCCATATCCATAGAATTTATATTCAAATTCGGATTGGCATGCTATACCTATAAAGAACTGGATTTATCATTTTTGGCTATAATAAAAACCATTGGAATATTATCATTAACAAGCAGTGTTGCTTTTTTGTTTATGATGATCCCCTACGTTTTATACCTTCTGTTTTTACCCAAAAATAAAACCGGCGGACGTTTTGACCGCGGATTCACATTAATTGCTTTTAGCTTGTTTGTATTTCTCAGTTACTTTGAAGAGTTTTCTTCTCTTGTTTTCTGGAATGAATTTAAATCTGCTTTTAACTTTATTGCTGTCGATTATCTTGTTTATACCAATGAGGTTATCGCCAATATCGCCCAATCATATCCGCTGACTTGGATTTTGATCGGTCTTACGACTATAAGCGCCATCACAATTTACGCGTGTCGCCATGTAATTATGCCCGATATTGCCGCGCCCAAATTTTTATTACGTTTATTCCATGTCGCTATTTATGGTTTGGTTTGTTTACTTGCATTTCGAAATGTTGATATTTCAAATCTTGAAATCAATTCAAACCGCTTTAATAACGAACTGTCCAAACAGGGTACATACAGTCTGTTCAGTGCATTCTTCAAAAACGAATTAGATTATAAAGAATTTTATCTCTCACAAAATGAAGCGGAAAACCTCTCATTGCTACAAAAAAAATTCGGAGGAAACAATATTACTTTTATTGAACCGAAGAAAAATATTGCCCGTCAAATCAGCTCTTTCCGTCCCGAAAAAAGAGCAAATGTCATTATTATTCTGATGGAAAGCATGAGTTCTAAGTTTTTAGATGAAAATCGCATGGACTGGCAGAATAAAATTACACCAAACCTGAGCCGATTATCGAAAGAAGGTCTGTTTTTCAGCAATACCTATGCGGCAGGCACACGTTCGGTACGCGGAATTGAAGCTCTCAATTTGTCAATGCCGCCGCTTCCCGGAATGTCTGTAGTTCGCCGTCCGAATAATGAAAAGCTGCATAGCCTCGGTATGATTTTCAAAGAAAAAGGCTACGACAACAAATGGATATACGGCGGATACGGCTACTTTGATAATATGAACTATTTTATGGGCAACAACGGTTTTCAAATTGTTGATCGTACGGCGTGGAATAAAGACGAAATAACTTTTGCCAATGCTTGGGGAGCCGCTGATGAAGATACATTTAATAAAATCATCAAAGAGGCAGATAAGTCATATGAACAAGATAAACCGTTTCTCACTGTGGCTCTGACAATATCCAATCACAGACCATATACTTATCCTGATAACAGAATAGATTTGCCGTCAAAAATTTCAGGACGCGAAGGCGGTGTAAAATATGCAGATTATGCAATCGGCAAATTTATAGAGGATGCGTCGCAAAAACCATGGTTTGACAATACAATTTTTGTCTTTATTGCAGACCATACGGCCGGAGCTGCCGGTTCCGCAGAAATCGAACTGGAAGATCACCATATCCCGTTTATTATTTACGCACCTAAATTTGTAAATGCCAAAAGAATAGATACGCCGGTCAGCCAGATAGATGCTATTCCGACCATATTGGGGCTTCTCGACTTTAATTACGAAAGTCGCTTTTACGGACAAGATGCTCTGAGCCCGAATTACGAATCTCGCTTTTTTGTCAGTAATTATCAAAAAGTCGGCTATGTTAAAAACGGAACGACGATAATACTGAAACCAATTCGTCAATATTCCGTTTATCCTCAAAATGCATCCGATGCTGATGAAGTATTAAAAGAAGCTATTTCTTTCTACCAAACGGCGGACGATTGGAATAACAATATGAGAGGCATCAATGAAGTTCAATAAATATTTTATATATGGCCTTGCAGCTCTTGCTGCTGTATTGGCTCTGGAGAGTTTTACCGATCTGGACATCCTCATTCAAAATAAATTATACAACAGCACCCGACAGGAATGGAACATTAATCCTTTACAACATAAGCAACTGACCATTTTTTTCTATGACGGTTTAAAAAGATTCTTGATGTTTTTTGCAGCATGTTGTTTGTTGAACATATTGCTGTCTGTTAAAAAAATTTCATTACGCCGATACAATCATTTTTGCCTGACAATGTTATTAAGCTTTGCCTTTGTTCCTGCCATTGTGGCCGGAGCAAAATGCTTTACAAACGTTTATTGTCCTTATCAGTTGGATATTTACAACGGAGCTTATCCCTTTGTTCGTATTTTAGAAAGTTATCCTGCAGATTTTATACAAACCAAAACAGGCAAGTGTTTTCCGGCAGGACATGCTACGGCAGGCTTTGCTTTTATGGGGCTTTTTTATGCTTTTAACAAACGCGCTTACCGCATCGCAGGATTAATGGTAGGATTAATAATGGGATGGACTGCCGGCATATATCAAATGTTCCGCGGACAACATTTTTTATCTCACACTCTATTCAGTATGATTGCTTGTTTTATGGTTATTATGATTGTTGCAGCATGCGAAAAAAAGATAGAACAGCGTTTTCCCCAGCTCATAAAATCTTCAAAATAAATAATCTTTACAAACACATCCGCAAGTGTTATCACAAAAAGGTATCAACGGGACGAAAGGTTGCCAATGTTTAAAAATATCAAGTTTACCAAACCTAAACTGCAATTGCGCCGTCCTGCTCAAAGTTTTTTACATTTGCGACAAAACCTTAACCGCCGTATTTCAAAAGAACTCCATATTGAAATTACCAAAGCGATAAAAAAAGAATTTTATCGAAAACTGATACATCTAAGCTCATTATGGATTCCAGCACTGATCTATTTTACACATAAAGGTTTGGCAATCGTCTTATTATCAATAATCTTTATCGGCGATGCCCTCTTAGAATATGGCAACTTCAAAAAATGGCGCTGGGCTCGCAAAAGTTTTGGTATAATTTTTTTCAGAACATTACGAAATAAAGAACTCAATCGCAATGTCTTTCAAGTCAGCGGTTCTTTATATGTCTTATTCTCAGCAATTATCTGCACAATGTTTTTCAGTAAACCCATCGCGGTAATTGCTTTAACCATTATGCTGGTATCAGATACTTGTGCCGCATTATTCGGTAAAGCTTACGGCACCCGTCATTTAAGAAACAATAAAACTCTTGAAGGGACAACAGCCCTGTTTATCAGTGCCCTCACAATCATGGTTTTGTTTAACCCGATCTATCCCGTAACATATGCGGCGATTCTCGCCTGCGCCGCAGCGACTCTGGCTGAAATGTATGAAGACAAGATAGAAATAGACGATAATTTATCGATTCCTTTGTTTGTAGGCTTAATTCTCTCCATCTTAAATTAAAAATTTATTCCATAAAATCAATAAATAGACATATTTTTCCATTTTTTGTCAAAAAAAAGCTTGCATCTTTAATCAAAATGTGTTTTTATAATACTCGATAATGAAATTATTCACATTAATTATTTTAGCATATGAAAACTTTGATATTCGAGCGCTTAAACACGGTTCTGGTCAACGACAAGCTCAACAATCTGCCCAATGCAGAAATCGAAGAACGTCCCTATATGACGATCCTGACTCTGACCAAGCCCAGCCCGAAACATCGCATGCCGGCCAACGCCCCCTTCCCCGCCATCGTAAAACCGGCAGAAGGCGGCCTCGCAGTTTTCAACTGTGTAACCGGCAAGACAGAAACCATATCCAAAGGCGGTTATCTTGAACCGACGCCCGTAGGATCCAGCTTTGAATACAAGGGCTGTATCTACAATCGCAAGGATAAATGCAACGGCATGCCTCGCTACGAGCTCAAGAAATCACGCCGCCGCCGTACCGTTCCGGTACAGGATTTCTGCGACTAACCAAAGAACTTTCGCAATTTTCTTACAGCCATGAAAAAGTACCCTGTTGTGAAACACGGTACTTTTTTTTATGCCTGAATTAAAGCAGATAATTTCAAAATATAATTACGCAAAACATCTATTCTTGTTTGATAACTTTCCAGATTATGACCGATAAACAACTTTTGATCAGGACGAATTTGAATTGTACCAAATTGTTTTTGCACAAAATCAATCAACTTTTCCGGATTGGCAAATGTATTATTATGAAACATTAACAAGATACCTTTGCTTCCTGCTTCAACGCGTTCAATATTGGTTTGACGACACAATTGTTTAATTTCAACCGTCTTCAACAAATTCTCCACTTCAGGCGGAATTTTTCCAAAACGATCGATTAATTCTTCTTTCATATCCAAAATCGCGTTTTTATCCTGCAATTCACCAATACGTTTATATAAACCTAAGCGTACGCCTAAATCCTTAACATACATTTCAGGAATCATAATTGGAATACCGGTAATAATCTGAGGTGTCCAATCTTGTTTAATCGCTGTTTCAGCCTGACTTTCAGCTTTCAAACGAATAATTTCTTCTTCCAGCATATGCTGATACAACGCAATACCAACCTCTTTAATATGTCCGGATTGCTCTTCGCCGAGAATATTGCCCGAACCGCGAATATCCATATCATGACTGGCAAGAGAAAATCCGGCTCCGAGTGTATCTAAAGCTTGCAAAATATTCAAACGCCGCTCGGCAACAACATTCAGCTTTTTCTGTTTAGGAACGGTAAAATAACAATAACCGCGTACT
>CAYTQF010000048.1:0-10787 GCA_964440165.1 uncultured Azospirillaceae bacterium | reverse complement strand
GTAAAACAGAAGCCGGTCCGGCTAAACATTTGAGCGCTGCTGTCGGCCAAATGGTCAACTTTATGGGAACATTGCAAAACGAATGGGCCGGAGCTCAAGCATTTTCTTCTGTTGATACATATTTGGCGCCATATATTCGTAAAGATCATTTGTCTTATGAACAAGTTGAACAAAATTTCCAAGAATTAATTTATAACTTGAATGTTCCGTCTCGTTGGGGTTCTCAAACACCATTTACAAACTTTACGTTTGACTGGGTATGCCCTGAAGATTTGCGTGATAAACACCCGATGATCGCCGGTGAAGAACAGCCATTTACTTATGGTGAATTGAAGCCGGAAATGGATATGATTAACAAAGCCTATATCACAGTTATGATGAAGGGTGATATTAAAGGTCGTCCGTTTACATTCCCGATTCCGACATATAACATGACACCGGATTTTCCGTGGGAAGACGAAAACACATTGTTGTTGTTTGAAATGACCGCTAAATATGGCTTGCCTTATTTCCAAAACTTCATCAATTCTGTTTTGAAACCGGGACAAATTCGTTCAATGTGCTGTCGTTTACAGCTTGACTTGCGTGAATTGTTGGCAAAAGGAAACGGTTTGTTCGGTTCTGCAGAACAAACAGGCTCTATCGGTGTTGTTACCTTTAACTGTGCGCGTTTGGGTTATGTTTACAAAGGCAATGAAAACGGTTTGTTTGCTCGTGTTGATGAACTGTTGAATTTGGCTCGTACTTCTCTTGAAATCAAACGTAAAGTTATTCAGCGCTTGATCGATAATGGTTTGTTCCCGTTCACAAAACGTTACTTGGGAACGTTGCGTAATCACTTCTCAACAATCGGTGTTAACGGTATCAACGAAATGATTATGAATTATACCGATGGTAAACATACGATTGCTGATGAATGGGGACAGGATTTTGCCGAAAAATTCTTGGATCATATCCGTGCTGAATTGGTAAAAATTCAAGAAGAAACCGGACATATGTATAATTTGGAAGCAACACCTGCTGAAAGTGCAACTTATCGTTTTGCTCGTGAGGATAAGAAACGGTTTGTTGATATTATTCAGGCCGGTACAAAAGAAAATCCGTATTATACAAACTCTTCTCAGCTGCCGGTAGGCTATACGGATGATCCGTTTGAAGCTTTGGAGCTTCAGTCTCGCTTGCAGCCGAAATATACGGGTGGAACAGTATTGCACCTGTATATGAATCAAAGAATTTCCTCTGCAAAGGTATGTCGTGATATTGTAAAACGTGTATTAACAAACTACCGCTTGCCATATATCACTATTACCCCGACATTCTCCGTCTGTCCGAAACATGGCTATATTGCCGGAGAACACAAATTCTGCCCGCTTTGTGATGAGGAGAAAAAGGCAGAAAAATTAAGATTAGCTGTAGCAAGTAGTGGTGCAGCAGAATAAATGGAATAAAACAATAATTCAATTAAACTAGGAGTAATCATTATGACCGTTATTAATATTGAAGATATCAAACTGGCAGACGAAGAAAGACAGCCTTGTGAAATTTGGACTCGCGTTATGGGTTACCATCGTCCGGTTTCTGAATTCAACAAAGGCAAAAAATCAGAGTTTTATTCCAGAGTATGTTTCTGTGAAAGCAAAGCAGTAGTTGTTCATAATCCTGAAGCTATGGCTGCAGCTGCTGAGTAATACGGATATAAGATGTTTAATCTAAAAATCGGCGGGGTTGAGCGATTCAGCCTCGTCGACTTTCCTGATAAAGTTGCCGCTGTTATTTTTTTACAAGGCTGTCCGTGGCGTTGTCCTTTTTGCTATAACACGCATTTACAGAATGGAACAGCCGCAGGGGCAATTGATGCCGATGAGTTTTTCAAGTTTTTAGAACACCGTCAAGGTTTTTTGGATGCTGTCGTTTTTAGCGGCGGCGAACCTTTATTACAGCCTCATCTGGCAGAAGCTATGATGGCGGTTAAGGATTTAGGATACCAAATAGGCCTGCATACTGGTGGTTTTAATCCGGACGCTTTAGCTGAAGTTTTACCTTTAGTGGATTGGATCGGTTTTGATATTAAAGCCCCGTTTGTTGAAGAGCATTACCAAAGAGCAACAGGTTCTCATACAAAATTGGCAGATGTTTTAATCAGTCTGGATATGATTTTGCAGTCCGGTAAAAATTTTGAAACCCGCACCACTTGTGATCCTCGTTTATTGAGTATTGAGGATATTTATACAATTGCCGATGCATTGGCAGCTAAAGGTGTAAAAAATTATCATTTGCAGAAATATCGTCCGATTCCGTCAGATACGGTAAGTACGGAAGGTGATTGCAATAAATTCTTTAATAATAAAGAGTTGCTGTCTTATTTGCAGAATAAATTTGAAGTTTTTGATACACGTTCATAGATTGCTTCAAAATCATAAAAAACCCGTCGCATTGCTGCCACGGGTTTCTTTTGTAGGATTTTCGACTTATTTGATGCTGAATACGGTAACGCCCTTAGTGTTTTTCACATAAAGGACGCCGTTTTTGATTTCATATGACCAGTTCAGTTCAGGAGTGGTCTTGGCGCTGTTATCTTCAGCGAAAGACTTGATACCGCAAGCCAAAGCAAGGTTTTCGTCCATGTTGACAGTTGTGATATGTCCTTCCATGTCTTCATAAACATAAACCCAGCTTGTACCGTTTACAGTCAAGGTTGCCGGACGATACTGACCATCAATGAGAACGGCGGAGCGAATTTTGGTGTTATCCCAAGTTTCGGTACCATACTCAAAGAAGTTGTCATTGGAAGCAGCAAAGGTATTTGTGTTGGCGTTGAAACTATAATCAGTAACGACCAACTTACCTTTCTCAAAGTCGATGACAAGGTTCTTGTGGAACTTGCCATGATCGCCTTCGTTCGGGTTGTATACCAATGTTGCTCCGGCAAGACGGACAACTTTACCGAATGCGGGATTAAACGGTTCTTCAGGTGTTTCTTCAGTCTTGACCAGAACATCTTTCTCAACTGAGGCCGAGCTGTTTTGATTATCGACAGTCAGGTTGAGAGAGCCAAGGTGTTTGTAAACATCATAGGTAACGCCGCTGACTGTTTGGGTTGTTCCCGTAGCAGTGAGTGAGCCGTTGCCGTGAGCTACAGACACGTTGTCAGGTGTCAGGAAATTGAAAGAAATTACCATGCCGTCATCCAGCGTTCTGCGGTAGGTCGCTGTTTGTGTTGTCAAAGTATAATTATCGCTGAGAGTTGTATAATTCTCTACGATTTTCTCTGTCGTTGTCGCTACGGAAATATAACCGTTTTGAGCTGTAGAGGTAGACTTTGATCCACGGGTCATCTTGCTGTAATTGGCTTTTGCTTCATCCAGCATAATTTGCTTCTTTGCCTCTCCGGTAAGGGAGTATTCCAAGGTCTGATTAACGGTTTCTCTCTTTTCACCGGACAGCTGATACATATAGACAATTATAGTCTGGCTGTTCCAAAGATTGTTGCCGTTGTAAGTCAGGCTTTGTTCGATTCTCCAATCCGTCAATATGTCGTGCTCTTCTGCCTTGCGGAATTCCACTTGTCCCTGATACTCCGAAACACTGCCGAGGCAGTCGGCTTCGATAGTAGAGGTAAGAAGCTTGCGCTCCATGTTATCCTGCTTGGACATGTCAACGAGAGAGGAAGGCTGCTTGTCGTTGAAAGAAACGGATAATCCCTTGAAAACGACTTCTTTGCCGAATTCGTCAGTATAAACCACATCCTTGTCAAAATGTCCGATAAAGGCACAAGACGACTTATTGGTGTTTGTGGTTATGTTCTGACGGAACTGCTTAATAGCAAAGCTGCCGTCTGCGCGTTCTCTTTCAAGAACGGGATTCATCAATGAAGCCTTTGTATCAGAGATGTTGAAGTCATAAACAGTAACAACTTGGTATTCGGGAACATCAACGCTCAGGTACAGGTTGGTACCAATTTCGTCAAGTTTTTCCTTAGTGCCGTCGCTGTAAACAGCATAGCGGGTGCAGTAGGTGTACCACACTTTGCCTTTTTCTGTTTCTTTGATTCCAAATTCATCTTCAGGATATTCATACTTCACGATGTCGATGTTGCTTCCGTCTTTGGATTTCTTAAGCTCAACTTCACCGGTAGCGGCATGGTCATGCTTATTGAAAGTTCCAAGGATATTAGAAGTCAGCAACATTCTTTCAAAACCTTCTGTTGCTTCAAGCTCCTTGCTCGATGTACCTTTATCTGCGAAATCCCACTTTTCTTCCAAGAAGTAATGTCTCTTTGCCAGTGAATCAACATAATAGGCAGAGCCTTCATATGTTGCGGTAAAGATACAGTCGCTCTTGTTGGTGCGAGTGGTAAACTTTTGTCCGTATTTGATAACGAACTTGTTGTCTTCTTTCTCATAATAATCGGTCATCTTATAGGGGCTGGCAGCAGAAGCATTGCCTGCGGTCCATTCGAAATCTTTAACGATTTTGGTCTGATATTCGGGAGCAGAGAGAGTGTTTTTGAGTTTCAACTCAATCTTTCCGGCATCACGGCGAGATCCGTCCGACAGCACGCGTACAAGCGTAAAGTAGGTGTTGGATGTTTCGTCGTCAACATAGTCAAAACCAAAGTCTTTGTCTTCGAATGTAACGGTCTCCAGTTCGTCTCCGGGGATTTCAGGATTAGTTCCGGGCTTAGGAAGCCAAAGCTTACCGATAACGATGTCAAAGTTTTGAACATTGTCATTCGGTTCACCGTCCTGCTCAAGAGTCCAACGGAAGTTGAGAGTCAGCTGATAAGCTTTCCAATCTGCGGAATCTTTTTCCAGAGAGATAAGCTCTTTGCCAAGAAGTTCTCTCTTAACGAATGTGTTTTTGCACTTAGTGAAAACTTTTCCTGCGATTTTTACAGTGTCGGTATCGTAGGTCTGGGTCTCAACAAGTGTAAATTTGAACACGTTTCCGAAAGAAACAACTTGAGCCACACGTCCGTCTTCGAGTTCGTCTTCAGTCATGGAGCACTTGTCGAAGATATCGGCATTGGCGGCATAGCGGGGCTTGGAAACACCGTATGCTTTGATGTCGTTGGTTCCCTCATAGGTGCGAGTGATTGTCTCACCGTTATAAGAGAACTTCATCTCGTGTGTGGACACGACTTTGAGGACGCCGTCAGGGTTGACGGTAGGGACAGCGATGGCACGGCTTTTGATGACGCCGGTTGCGCTGCCTGTGTTCTTGATAACATGGCAGAGCAGGAGCTCAGCGTCGCCGGGGGTCGGAGTGGGTGTGATGATACCTTCAATGTCTTCGTCATAGCTGCTGCAAGACGTTACTGAGATACCGAACACCACGGTGCAGAGCAGCATTATAATGCTGGAAACTGCCAAATTAATGATTTTTTTCATTTTTTAAGATGTATTTATTTGTTGTTTTTATTATTTACGTTTTAATTATGAAAAAAAGGACTGTGCGGGTCCTGATTAATTGGGCATCATGAAATTAAGTGCGTATCATCAAAAATACGAAACTCATACACAATAAACCACAATAATATTTTAACAGTTTCAGTATACATTATTTTATCTTAAAAAACAATATTTTATTTTGGCTAAAAATAGCCAAAACAGCGTATTCTGATTTTGAAAAGATACAAAAAAAACAGCGTTGTTTAACGCTGTTTTCAGAAGATATTTTGATCGGCCTAGCGACCTTCGTTTAATTTATCCTGCAATTGAGCCCAAGAAGCAATATCACCGGAAGCAACACGCTGTTCTTTAGTCAATTTTGTTCCTTCTTTTCTGGCTTTATCTTTAGTATGGCTAAGACCGCGCAGTTTTTTTGCGGCATTAACGATATCATGATCGTCGGAACTCATTGCTTGGGCAAATAATTGCTGGCGTTTGGAACGAATACCTTGAAGTTGTTCCTGACGGACACCGTAGTTGTAGTCAACCGCCGTTTTTTTGACTTCTTCCGGAAGCAGTTTCATTGCTTCAGTCGAAAACATTCCGGCGCTTTCTTTATTAACATCTTTAATACCTTCAACCGTAACACCGGTATTCGCGTAAGCAGCATACATAATTGCTGTTTCTGCCGGAGAAACTTCTTTGCCCTCTAAAGCAGCTTTAATATCAAACGGTTTATCCGGATTATCTTGTTTGAACTGTGCTGCTTGAGCTTTTTGAGCATCATACAGTTTTTTATAATCAGCTGTTGTGTTAAAGTTTGTAACTTGTTTTTTGATATCATCGCTAACATTGCCTAATTCGTTCATGTCAACTTTTTCCGGTCCGTTAATCATTTTCAAACCGTTAGCAATACAAGCGGCGGCGAGACGGGCTTGAAAGTCCGGTGTCATTTCGCCGGAGAATGTAATTCCCGGGAAACCGTCTTTTTTAGCTTCTTTTGCCAGTTTGTCAAAATATTCATAATCAGGAGCGGTTTCGCCTTCACCTTCCAAAGAAACTTTGTCTTTGCTTGTATAATGATAGGTTGCACCGGCTTTTCCTGCCTGTTTATCTTCTTCAGTTTTGTATACTGAAAACTTAATACCGGATTGATTGTCTTTATCTTCATCAAAGATATATGTCGGGGTATGCTCTTTTTCGCACCAGTTGGTATAAGATTCGCGTTTTTCCTGAATCCAATCCTTTTCTTTATCGTCGCCTTCTTTAGGTTTTTGGCTTACTTCAAGATAAGGAGCAGGAGTTGGCTCTGCTGCATCTTTTTGTTCCTCGGCTGCGTCTTTTTGTTCTTCAGCAGGAGCTTTATCTGTTTTCGGCTCTTCTTTACCTGAATTATTTTCTTGCTGCTTAAAGCGGCGTACTAAATCATCTAAGCGGCTTGTCTCGTCGTTAGTAATTTCTGTTTTCAAGGCATTTTTATCAAAACCGATTGAATCAAGCCATTGTAGAAAATCTTTATTATCTAAATATTCTGTATTATCCATAGCACACCTCAATGTTACACAGTTTTATTATTTTTAATATACCTCATTTTTGCCTAAAAAGCAAATATTTTTGTCTAATTTGTTTTCTTTTTTCGTTTGTTTTTAAAAAAATCTTTCAAAAGCAGGGCGCATTCATCTTCCAGCAGGCCATTTTCAACATGCGGACGATGGTGGCAAGTCGGGCTTTCATAAAATTTTACGCCGGAAACAACCGCACCGCCTTTTTCGTCTGTGGCGCCAAAATATAAATTTGCGATTCTCGCCATAGATATTGCTGCCGCGCACATTGTACAGGGTTCAAGCGTAACATACATGTCCATTTCGCGCAGGCGATTGCTTTGTATAGTTTTACAAGCGCGTTGAATAGCCAAAATTTCGGCATGTGCGGTAATGTCGGCACCGTGCTCGCTCAAATTATAAGCTTCTCCGATAATAGTGCCGTCTTGAGGATTGACAATAACGGCGCCGACCGGAACTTCATCTTCTTTGGTGGCTAATTTTGCCAATTCTAAGGCTCGTTGCATATATTTTGAATCTGCGACCATATTCAAACTTCTGTTGATTAATAATGCAAAATATGCTAACAGAAAATAGCAAAATAAACGTTAATATTTTTGAGGAGCTCAAATGCCGGAAAGAATTGCAAAATTTATCGCCCGCTCAGGTGTATGTTCTCGTCGAGAGGCAGAGACGCTGATTGATCAGCAGCGTGTAACGGTAAATGGTGAGACAGTTGTTTCACCGGCATTTAATGTTGACGGAAGCGAAAAAATTTTGATTGACGGAGAAAAACTTCCCGTTGTTGATACCACGCGCCTCTGGCTTTATTATAAGCCGGTCGGATTGGTAACCACTCATAAAGATACGGCGGGACGCCCGACAGTATTTGATAATTTACCGGCCGGAATGCCTCGAGTGATCTCTGTCGGACGATTGGATCTAAATTCCGAAGGCTTATTGCTGTTGACAAATAACGGCGAACTTTCCCGTACGCTGGAATTGCCGCAAAATGCTTGGAGCCGTCGTTATAAAGTTAAGGTTCACGGATTTCTTGATAAAAAGAAATTAGCTTCTTTAGAGCAAGGCGTAACGATTGACGGTGTTAATTACGGTTCGGTCAAGGCTGTTATCGAAAGTGAGCAAGGTTCCAATGCATGGTTAAGCGTAACGTTGTCCGAAGGTAAAAATCGAGAGATTCGTAAACTTATGAAATTTATAGGATTGGATGTTGCGCGTTTAATTCGTTTATCATACGGACCGTTCCAACTGGGCAGCCTGAAAAAAGGCGAAGCAAAAGAAGTCCCGACAAAAGTATTGCGCGAACAATTAGGAAACAAATTTCAGATATGAGGATCGTCGGCGGTAAATATCGGGGAAAAAAATTATTTTCACCGGATAACGAAGGGGTTCGCCCGACTTCTGATCGAGCCCGTGAATCTATTTTCAATATTTTATATTCTCGATTAGAAAAAACATGGAATGAATATCATCTGTTGGATGTTTTCAGCGGAACCGGTGCTTTTGGACTGGAAGCGGTATCTCGCGGTGCAGCGACGGTAACCTTGTTGGACAAAGATACACATAACTTATTAAAAAATGTGGCGCTGTTTCCGCAGGAAAAGACTCGCATTTCTGTTATTAAAGCGGATGTTTCCGGATTACCGATCGCTCAGAAAAAGTTTGATATTGTGTTTATGGATGCGCCTTATAATAAAGGTCTGAGCGAGATCGCTCTGCACAATCTGGCCAAACAAGGATGGCTGGAAAATGGAGCTTTATGTATGGTAGAAACCGAAAAAAATGAACAAATTGCAATTCCTGCTTGCTACACAATTGAAAATGAGCGTATATATGGTTTAGCAAAAATTATTTTTCTGACCTACGTCAAACAGGAGCTTTAAATGTCCGATTCTAATACAGACATCCAAAAACAAATTGAAACAATAGATATAGAACTTTATAATCTGTTGATGCGCCGTACGGAATTGGTAAAACAGCAGCCGGAATTGATGAAGATTGAGAATATTCCGGGGCAGGAAGCCTTAGGCGTACGTCGCATATTACGTTATCATGACGGCGACTTCCCGAAAGATATGGTTGCAAAAATATGGCGGGAAATTGTCTGTGTCAGTGCCAGCTTGAATCAGCGGCTTAGGGTTGCCGTTTTCGGCGAAGACAGTAACGACTCTCTTATTCGCTGCGTTCATGAACATTTTGGCAGCTATATTGATTTTGATGTTTTTGGAAGTTTTAATCAGGTTTTTAATGAGGTTAGTTCCGGCGAAGCTCGCTTTGCCGTGATTCCGTGCGATAATCACGAGATGAATCTGAAACCATGGTGGATGTCTTTGGCGTCTAATCCGGCCGGCGCCGGCTTGAATATTGTGGCAAAATTACCTTTTTTGCGTAGTAAAAATAGTATACCGGAGGAAGAGGTTTACATTGTGGCCCCGTCTCCGACAAATCCGTGCGGCAATGATAATTCTTTGCTGGGGATCGAAACGGATGAAGATGTCAGCTCATCTTCTATTTGCGAAATTTTGACATCTTTGGGTTTTAATGGGGTAAAGGTTTTACTTTCCACATCTGTTGAAAATGCCAAGTTTAGTTTGGTGGATGTTAAGGGATATATAAAAGCCGGAGATAAACGTCTGCAAGATATTTCTGAAATGTTTAAGAATTTAAATCTGGTTGGTGTTTATGCCAATCCTATTGAATTATAAATTTTTTCAGAAAAAAATCGATACCGGCTTTAAAACTGTCGAAAGCTTATTATTTTATAGTCTAAAGGATATTTAATTAAAAATTAAAACTTTTATGTAAGCTTTTTTAATTACAGGTTACGTAAAGTTGTGTAGGGGAGGTTATCTGATGAAAGTACTTATAGCCGACGATCATGCTTTATTTCGAGACGGGCTCAGCCTGCAGCTGGAAAAAATAAATCCGGAATTTATTGTTTTACAAGCATCAAGCTTTAGCCAAGCGTTAAAATTTGCAGAAAATGAAGCCGATATCGGGATGATAATTATGGATTTGGATATGCCGGATATGAATTGGCAAGAAGGTTTGCGGGAGCTTAAAAGTAAAGCACCGACAGCTAAATTTGTTGTTATTTCAGCCAGTGAGGATGTCGGAAATATTCGTAAAAGTTTAGAGTTGGGTGTGAGCGGTTATATTTCTAAGCGTTCAGAACCGGCCGTTTTGAACAAAGCTTTACAGTTAATTTTAGAAGGAGGAACATATTTGCCTCCATCTGTGTTACAGCCTGCCGGAGAGAATCTTATGCAGGATCGTCAGCCTGTTAATGGCGGAAAATGTTTGACTAATCGTCAAAATCAAGTTTTAGGTTTGGTCGCTCAGGGATTATCTAATAAGCAGATTGCCTATCAAATGGGTGTTTCCGAGGCAACGGTAAAACTGCATATTAATGCTTTGCTGCGTTCGGTCGGCGCAACCAATAGAACCCAAGCTGTGATTATGGCGCAAAAAATGGGTATTATTTAATGAAATACCGACACCCCTTCGGGGGTGTTTTTTTTATATATATCAATAAAAAAACTCCCCTGTCGTTCAGGAGAGTTTATGGTGCGCCTGGCTGGAGGAAAGAAAACAATCCTGTGAATTGTTTTCTGACGACAGGTGAGAGTTTGTTAACTTGAGAGCAAACGACAGTGCTGCGAAACAAGTGTTACAAACCGAATGACCGCAGCGACTTAGTGTTGCGGTTAACGCAATACTTTGGAGCCAGAAGACTTGAAAAGTCTGGCCGGAAATAAAAAAACTCCCCTGTCGTTCAGGAGAGTTTATGGTGCGCCTGGCCAGACTTGAACTGGCACGCCCTTGCGGGCAACAG
>CAYTQF010000047.1:0-11013 GCA_964440165.1 uncultured Azospirillaceae bacterium | reverse complement strand
GGTAAATCGGGTAGCCTTCGTAAGTTTCGTCTTCAGGATCATTAACTAATGTCATTTTCTTTTGGGCCGCGTTCCATTCTTTTTCAGTGAATGTACGGAGCAGGGTAGCTTTGTCATCAAACAAACATCTTTCCTGTTCAGCATTGTTTGCCAGATAGTAAGTTGTTTGATTGACTGTATCAAACAAAAGAGCATAGTTTGTCATGTTTATATGGAGAGGTTGTCCCTCAAGGCTGTAAAAGCTCCATAATCCGTCTCCATGTCCGATGATATATAAGTTTTCGCCACCGGCAAAGCCGACATCCAGAATCTTACTATCACTTTGACTGAAGTACATGTCGTAACTAATGTCTTTAACATTGACAAAGTAGAGACCGTCTACACTTTCGAACTGTTCACTGTCGGCAAAGATTAGTTTGCCGTTATTGTAGACATCTTTTTTGCCGTTTTTAACGGCGATAAGCATGTCTGTTTCCAAGGCATAGATTGTTTCATACTCTGCGGGGACCACAACGGTTCCTTGAGCATCTTTGGCACCGAGCAGTTTGTCTTTGGTAAAGGCGGTGTAGGAACTACCTTCAATAGGAAAACTTTTTTCCTGATTGCAAGCGAGCAATATTACACAGAGGGTAACAAAGCTCAAAAAGATAAATTTTCTCATATCAATAATAAATTAAAAATTAAACATCGCAGTCAATCTAGCTTTTTTAGGCTATTTTGTCAATGATTTTAAATTTTCATATCAGCTGATAATTCCATAAGCGTTTAATAACAGGTAGCTGCCCAGAATTAATCTATATATAACAAATGGTGTGAATGTTGATTTTTTTAACCACCACATAATGACGTAGATAGCTATGATAGATGCTATGAATGAGTACGTTATGCCATCTAATGTGTATAAAATTTCGGTTAGATTATTTTGTTTGAACAGTTCGTAGGCGACCAGAATACCCGCACCAAAAATAGTCGGGATGGAAAGCAACATGGAAAACTTAGCTGCTTCTCTGCGTTCCATACCTAAGATGCGTCCCATTGTAATTGTTATGCCGGAACGGCTTGTTCCCGGTATTAAAGCCAAACATTGGGCACAGCCGATTAGTAAAGCATCACTGATTTTGAGGTGTTTGATTTCACGTATTGTCATGCCAAGATGGTCGGCAATATAAAGGACAATACCAAATCCCAACATGGTCCATCCGATCAGTTTGGTGCTGCGAAATTCTTCTAAACCGTGTTGTTTAAGCAGAAAGCCGACAATTACTGCAGGAATTGTTCCGATAACGATTAACCAAAATGTTTTGGCTCCTTCGTTTTTGAATGAAGGGATAAATGCTGTTTTGAACAGTCCTTTGATGATGTTCCAAATTGTATCCGAAAAATAGATCATAACGGCAATAATAGAACCGACGTGCACCGCGATATCTAAAGCAAGACCTTGATCCGGAAATGATGTAAATTTAGAAAATAAAATGAGGTGTCCAGATGAACTGACGGGAAGAAATTCTGTTAATCCCTGCAATATAGATAGTAATAAAATATTTAGATTTGACACGGTTATATTCTTTCTTCAATATTAAAAACACTGCAAATACGTTTTTTGAGGGCGGAAGGTGAGATTGGTTTTACAAGATATTCTTTAATTCCGAGTTGTTTTGCCTTTAGGACGGTTTGCTCTCTTGTATCCACCGTAATCATAATGATCGGCATATCGGTCGGTATTTTTTTATTTTGGTATTGTATTTCGGCTATAAAATCAGTTCCGCTTTTTTCAGGCATGACTTGATCAAGCAAAATGATATCAACAGGATTAGTGAGAAGGATATCTTCAGCCTCTTGAGCAGAAGAGGCTTCTTTTACATTTTTTAGTCCGATCTGAAATAATGCCGTTTTAACAAATGTACGGGAAAATTTATCGTCATCTACAATCAGGACGCATATATGCTCTAAAGTTTGTTTTTTATGTTGTTCTTCCATTTTTTCCTCGTTTATAGCGCGTTATTGTAAACATAAAAAATTAATGCTTTATAAATTTGTGCAAAAATTATTGTTTCCTACTTTTAACAGAGAGAGAGGTTGGAAACGTATGTTATTAACCGAAGCTCCCCAATGAAGATGCGGTCCCGTGGCACGTCCTGTTTTACCGACATGTCCGATAATTTCCCCTTGTTTAACTTTTTGTCCGGGTTTGACGGTTGTTGTTTTTAAATGCGCATAAATGGTTGATAAATTCTGTCCGTGATTCAGGACGACGACGTTTCCGGTATAAAAATAATTACCACCGCTTAAGGTTACAATTCCGTCGGCTGAGGCAAAAACAGGACTTCCTTCCGGAGCGGCGATGTCCATACCCTGATGAGGCGATTTTTTTTGTTTATTCATAATGCGTTGTCCGCCAAAATTACCGCTGGTTCTGCCTTTGTTGACCGGCATAATAAAACCTTGACGCCACAAAGGTTCTTCACCGGCATAACTCAAAGCTTGTTTGAGGTCTTCACGCTCTCGTTCAATTTCCCGATTGTCTTTGTCAGTCGGTGTAACTTTTCTGGGCGGAACGCCATTTATTTTTTGGATATCCCATTGGGTGGGTGCAACTTCTAGATTGTATTCATTAACGTCTTCTTCTGTGGCAATTTGTAATGTTTGCTTCGGTTTTGCATCTCTTTCTAAAGCAAACAAAAATGTACCGTCCGGCAATAAGGAAGTTTCGGTATTATTTATAAAAACATGTTCTGAATTTTCGGCTTTTCCGATAATCAGTTCTCCTTGTGCCAGATTGCCGCATAATTCAACAGCCTGCGCATTTGCCGTACTTAACAGACTAGAAAAAATCAAATAAACTGCCTTGAATGTCTTTTTCATCTTTTTTTACCATGGGTTTTGTTGTTAATGTTCCATCTGCAAATTGAATTTGCAATGATGTGCTTTTTTTAGCTTGTTCTGTATTATATACTGTTCGAGATTGCGAATCTTTAACCCAGGCGAAACCTCGCTGAAGTACAGATTCTACAGAAACAGATTGTAATCGTGTTGAGAGATTTTCTAATGTATCCTGATATCTGCTTAAAATTGTTTTGATGTAATACGGTTTTAGACTAATCACATCAATTTTATGGTTGTTTTGCTGTATATAATTTTGAAAAGCAACCTGTAATCGATCCATTCGCTCATCCAATTTTTGCTGATTTTCACATAAAATTTGTGATAGGTTGGGAATACCTCGGCTCAGACCGGCTAATATGTTTTGCCTTTCAGAAAAATAGTGGTTGATACTATTTGTCATGCGTCCGGAAATTGTGGCTAAACGAGCCTGTAATTCGCTTTTGACCGGCACGGCAAATTCTGCGGCTCCGGTGGGTGTCGGGGCTCGAACATCAGCGGCATAGTCTATCAACATTGTATCTGTTTCATGCCCGACGGCAGAAATAACAGGAATTTCAGAATCGTATACGGCGCGAATAACGACTTCGTCATTGAACGCCCATAAATCTTCTAAACTGCCGCCGCCACGGGCCACAATTATAACATCCGGGCGTTTAATTTTTCCGTCAAGCGGTAACGCGTTAAACCCTCGGATGCCGGCTGCGATTTTTTCGGCAGAGCCTTCTCCTTGAACCAATGTTGGCCACAATAATATATGGCTGGGAAAACGGTCTGTTACCCTATGAATAATATCTCGAATGACTGCGCCTGTCGGTGAGGTAACAACACCAATCGTGTTTGGCAAAAACGGGATTTTTTGTTTGTGGGCAACATCAAACAGACCTTCGGCAGCAAATTTTTGTTTGCGCTCTTCCAGAAGTTTAAGAAGTGTTCCTGTGCCTGAAATTTCCAGTTGTTCGATAATCATTTGATAAGATGATTTTCCGGCAAAGGTTGTGATTTTTCCGGTCGCGACGACCTCTAATCCGTCTTCCGGCTTAAAGGGCAGGCGGTTGGCCGTGCCTTTCCAGATGACTGCAGAGAGAAGCGCATTTTCATCTTTAAGTGATAGATACCAGTGTCCGGAATCGGCTCGTTTTCCTCCGAATATTTCGCCTTTTACACGAACTTTATTGAATGTTTGTTCAACATATTTTTTGATCTCGAAAGATATTTCGCTGACACTGAATTCTTTTAATTCAGAAGTTGATGTTTTAACGGCGGGAGCGCTTAAGACTTCAAATAAATCAGCCATTATGCGATCTCCAATAAGCTGTTGGCGAAATCTTGCGCATTGAATATATCCAAATCATCAATGCTTTCTCCGATACCGATGTAATAAATAGGCAGAGTTGTCTCTTGCGCTAAGGCAATCAACATGCCTCCTTTTGAACTGCCGTCAAGTTTTGTAATAATCACTCCGTCAATATGTGCGGCTTCTTTAAATGTTTGGGCTTGAGACAGAGCGTTTTGTCCGGTTGTTGCATCCAAAACCAAAAGACTGGAGTGGGGTGCATCAGGGATAATTTTTTTGATGACGCGGATGATTTTTGACAGTTCATCCATCAGGCCCGTTTTATTTTGCAAGCGTCCGGCTGTATCAATAAAAACAATGTCATCGCCATGGTTGATTGCTTCTTGCAGACCATCATAACATAAGGCTGCCGCATCGCATCCGGTAGTGCCTTTATAGACACGAAGATTGTTTTTTTGCCCCCAAGCTTCCAGTTGTTCTACAGCTGCAGCGCGGAATGTATCGCCGGCAATAAAAGATATTTGATATTTGTCTTTAAGCTTGGCAGCCAGTTTTCCTATCGTGGTGGTTTTTCCGGCACCATTGACGCCGGTCATTAATATAACATATGGTTTATGGTTTGTATCTATCTCAAGTTTTTTTTCGCAAGGGTGTAAAATTTCAGCAATATCCGCGGACAAAGCTTTTTTGATTGTGGCGATATCTGCGTCTTTATCCAAGCGTTTTTGAGCGAATCCATTGATAATTCGAGTTGTTGCTTTAATCCCGATATCCGCACATAGCAATACTTCTTCTAATTCTTCCAAAATTTCAGAATCTACTTTTCTTTTATGAAAAATATTGTTTAAGCTGTTGTTCAGTCCCGTGGAGGATTTTTGCAGTCCTAAACCGAGTCTTTTTAACCAACTACTCATTTGTATCCTCTCTTTGGCTTCTTAAAATTCTGGCTCGTTCGCGGCGAATGTTTACATCAACTTGAGGCATTAAAGCTGCCGGTGTTCCAATGCGTTCAGAGTAGGGAAACACATGAAGCTTATCAATTCCGGCTTCATCCACTAATTTAACCGTGTTGGCAAATTGTTCATCTGTTTCAGTCGGAAAACCACAGATAAAATCAGCTCCAAAAGTTGCTTCCGGTCGAACTTGGCGAATCTTATGACAAAGAGCTATGACATCTTCTCTGGAATGGCGACGCTTCATTCTTTTTAAGACCATATTGTCGCCGGATTGTATAGACAGATGAAAATGCGGAAAAATTACCGGAAATTCTTTGACCAACTCAATAAATTCATCGTCAAGAGCAGCCGGATCCAATGAACCGAATTGTAAACACGGCAGTTCGGGTATTTCCGTCAGAATCCGTCGAATCAGTTTGTTGAATGATGGTTGATAAGAGCAGGCGTCCACTCCTGTCAGGCATATTTGTTTAAATCCCTGTTCAAGTAATAAGCGAATCTGACTGAGAATATCTTCTTCGGAAACGGAACGATTGCGTCCTCGAGCGTAGGGAATAATACAATATGTACAGCGATGGTTACAGCCTTGCTGGATTTGCACAAACGCTTTATGCCGTCCCTCAAATCCGGTAATGATATATTTATCATATTCCGTGTAGTTCATAATATCGCCGACAATTGTTTTTTCTGTAATCTCTTTATCTGCGATATATTTTTCAATTTCTGTTTTTTCTCGATTACCTAAAATCAAATCTACTTCAGGCATTTCTGCAAATTTGTGAGGAGATACTTGGGCCGCACATCCTGTTACGATAATTCTGGCGTTCGGATGTTCTTTTTTCAGTTTTCGAATCGTTTGACGACATTGCCGTTCCGCCTCTCCGGTAACGGCACATGTGTTGACAACGATAACATTGTCTAATTCTTGTAATTTTTCTTTAAATACTTCTGATTCATAGCTGTTAATACGACAGCCGAAAGATACAACTTCTACCATCAAAATCCCCTTTGTCTGTCAATATATGCCAAACAAAGGGGAATAGCAAACATTTGCTGAGAGTTTTTCAGCGTTATTTTATGTTTATGTAGGCCAATGCTTGTTCTGTAAACTCAGCGACTTTTTCTGCGCTTTTGGTCAGAGCTTGATGTTCTGCTTCACTGAACTGAGGATAAATTTCGCTGTGAATGCCGCGTTTGCCGATAACACATGGTTGAGAAATGCAAATATTGCGGCTGTTTTCTACGGTTTCGTGAAAACTTGATACGGTTAAAATTGCATATTCATTGGATGAAACAGCTTGGCAAATACGAGATAATGCTCCGGCTATACCATAAAAAGTGGCGCCTTTGCCTTCAATAATTTTATAAGCGGCATTGCGCACGCAGTCATCAATTTGAGATTTGCGTTCCGGTGTGAACGGTTTGTTGATATTTTGAGCCAGTTCTTCAACGGGAATTGTTCCTGCAACAGCGCTGGACCAGATTAAAACTTCGCTGTCGCCATGTTCTCCGAGTACGTTGGCATGCACTGATTTAGGTGAAACGCCGAGATGGTAGCCCAATAAGGTGCGAAATCTGGAACTATCCAGAACCGTACCGCTGCCAAATATGCGCTCTTTGGGGAATCCTGAAAGTTTCATGGCAACCGCGGTCATAATATCTACCGGATTGCTGGCAATCAGCATAATACAGTTTGGGGCATTTTTAACAATTTCGGGGATAATGCTCTCAAAAATTTTTACGTTTCTTTCTAAAAGAGCCGTTCTCGGTTCGCCGGGTTTTTGGTTGGCGCCGGCTGTTACAATTACAACTTCCGCTCCATCTAAATCTTTATAGGTTCCAGCCTTGATTTTTCCGGCATATGAAAATGGTGTGGCGTGTGCAATATCTGCGGCTTCTGCTTGAGCTCTTTTTTCATTGGCATCAATTAAAATAATTTTTCTGGCAACGCCTTGCATAATCAAAGCAAAAGCTGTTGCGCTTCCGACATTACCAGCCCCTATTATACCAATTTTCATTCTTGTTCTCCTCGTTATAATATTCTAAATGCATTATCATGCTTGATATTTTTTCACTCATGTAGCTTCTGTACACATCGCTCAAAAATCTCGTCGCAGCATAAGCATTTAGAATATTCTCTATTTTAGGCTTATCATGCTTGATATTTTTTCACTCATGTAATTTCTTTTGTAATTTATATAAGAAAAAAGGTATTGTGTTCCAATACCTTCTCAATAAATTTTTTTATGATAATTGTGCTTTATTCTTTTAGAATAGTTTCTTCCTCATCAGAAGTTTCTTCATGATCAAGCTCTTCAATTTCATCGATATTGGTATCCACTGATTCTACGGTAATGACCTGTCCGTCTTCTTGTTCGCAAGTGCAAACAGATTTGGTTTGAGTACATTCGCATTCCGTATCATTTTCTTCACATAAGCATTCGGAATCGCATACGCACTTATCTTTAGACATATTGTTTTCTGAGTTTGCAGGGGCCGCAGCGCTTGTTTGTGCTTCCGGTTGTTTTGGGGTAGTGTGATTTTTTACATAAGTACTGACGGATGTTAAAACCACTGCAATCAAAATAATGTATAATATTTTTTTCATCTTTGCCTCTTTTCATCCAAAATCTTTATTGTAATTTAGCTTAATATTATAAAAAAATAATTAAATTCATATAAAAATGCAAAAATTTATCCACTTTGTGAATATCTTCAATATGCCTGAAAATAAGCCTTTTTGAGCCTTTTTACGGAATACGGCTGCCGTCGGATAAAAATAATACTTGTCAAAATGCATAAAATTGTGCTAACAAATCAGACACGGGTGGCGATGTTATATCAAAACTCTGGAAATTGTTTTAATTTTTTTGAGGTTTATCATAATGACTGATACAGCTAATCGCGTTAAGAAAATCGTTGCTGAGCATCTTGGCGTTGAAGAAACAAAAGTTACAGACAGCGCAAGCTTTATTGACGATTTGGGCGCAGACAGCCTGGATACCGTTGAATTGGTAATGGCATTTGAAGAAGAATTCGGTTGCGAAATTCCTGATGAAGCTGCTGAAAAAATTCTGACAGTAAAAGATGCTATCGATTATTTGTCAAAGAATGCTTAGTTTACGGCATTTATCAGAATATGAAATTAACTCGCTTGACTAAGCGAGTTTTTTCATATATTGCTTGTGTGTTGCTTTTCTGAAAAGCATATTGCTAATTTGTAAAAGAGGTAAATTTATGAGAAGAGTTGTTGTAACGGGACTGGGTGTGGTTTCTCCTTTCGGAAGAGGCGTTGAACATAACTGGAAATCAGTTCTTGATGGAAAATCCGCTATTCGTAAAATTGAAGATATTGATTTGAAAGATATTCCCGTTCAGATTGCCGGTCAGGTTAAATTTGGCGAAGGTGAGCATGAATTTAATCCGGATACCGTTATGGCTCCCAAAGATCAGAAAAAATGTGATAAGTTTATTTTGTTCGGTTTGGCAGCCGGTTCTGATGCAATTGAAGATTCCGGATGGAAACCTGAAGATGAAGAAGATAAATATCGTTCCGGTGTGATGATGGGTTCCGGAATCGGCGGTTTGCAGACGATTTATGACAACTCTGTTATGTTTCATGAAGCAGGTATCAAAAAGATTTCTCCGTTCTTTATTCCTGCCTGCTTGATTAACTTGGTTTCCGGTAATCTTTCTATTAAATATGGTTATAAAGGTCCGAACCATGCTTGTGTTACGGCTTGTTCTACAGGTACACATGCTATCGGTGATGCTGCTAATATCATTGCGCGCGGAGATGCTGATGTTATGGTTGCCGGTGGTGCCGAGTCTGCCGTTAATGTTTTGGCTTTGTCCGGTTTTGCCAGAATGAAAGCTGTAACAGCTGAATTTAACGATCGTCCTGAAGAGGCTTCTCGTCCTTGGGATGCTGATCGCAGTGGATTTGTTATGGGTGAAGGTTCCGGTGCTGTTGTTTTGGAAGAATTGGAACACGCTAAAGCTCGCGGTGCCAAAATTTATGCTGAAGTTGTCGGTTACGGTATGAGCGGCGATGCTTATCATATTACCGCTCCGTCAGGTGATGGCGCTTATCGTGCTATGAAAATGGCTGTAGAGCATGCTAAAGAAAACGGTGTTGATATCAGCGAGATTGATTATATTAACGCACATGGTACGTCGACTCCTTTGGGTGATGTCGGAGAAGCTGAAGCTGTTAAACGCTTGTTCGGTGAGAATGTGAAGTCATTGTCTATGTCTTCTACAAAATCTTCTATGGGACATTTACTTGGAGCTGCCGGTGCTGTAGAAGCTGTTCTTTCAATTTTGGCTCTTCGTGATCAGGTATGTCCGCCGACATTAAATCTGCATAATCCGGATGAGGCTGTTAAAGATATGGATTTAGTTCCGTTAAAGGCTAAAAAACGCCCCATTAGAGCAGCAATGTCCAATTCTTTCGGTTTTGGCGGAACAAACTCTTCTTTAGTATTTAAAAAATTTGAAGATTAAGTTGAGTAAATGAAATTCTTACGCAATTTAGCTGTTGTAATATTTGTAATTGGCTTATTGTCGTATGGGCAGATTAAGAAGCGGATTGTCGGAGATGGTCCGCTTCAATCTGATTCTACGGCGGTTATTGCCAAAGGGGCATATTTATCTGAAATTACAGATGATTTGTATACGCGAGGTATTATTGCCGATAAATTGATTTTTCGTTTGTGGCTGAAGTTTAATAAACTCGATACCAAAATTAAAGCCGGTGAGTATTTGTTTCCGTCAAAGATATCTATGTCGCGTGTTATTGAGAAAATTACCAGCGGTGATGTTCTTTATCATAAAATCACATTGCCGGAAGGATGGACCGTCGGGCAGATATTGTATGCCGTAAGTATGGATGATAATTTATCGGATGAGCTGGTGTATTTTCCTGAGGAGGGAAGCCTGCTTCCGGAGACATATACGTTTCAGCGAGGGGAAAGTCGTAATGTTTTTGTGAAAAACGCAGAGCAGGCAATGCAACAGGTTTTAACGGAAATTTGGAACGGCCGAGCAGATAATCTGCCCTATAAAAACATGGAAGAAATGCTGGTCATGGCTTCTATTATTGAAAAAGAAACTTCTATTGCGGCTGAGCGTCCGCAGGTAGCATCGGTTTTTGTGAACCGATTGCGTAAAGGTATGCGATTGCAGACGGATCCGACGGTTATTTATGCTTTAACTGAAGGACGGGAGGAATTAAAACGTTCGCTTTCTCGTAAAGATTTGGAAATTGACAGTCCGTATAATACCTATAAATACGCAGGTTTACCGCCAAAGCCGATTTGTAATCCGGGCAGAGAGTCTCTTTATGCCGCTGCGCATCCTGATAATACGCCTTTTTTATATTTTGTTGCGGATGGTACCGGAGGGCATAATTTTTCTAAAACATTAAAAGAACATAATGATAATGTTGCGGCTTGGAAAAGAAAAAATAAGTGATTGACGTTTAGTTTTTTTGTGAATATGATGGGGGTCATCGATTCACTATTAATAAATTATTTTATGGAAAAGATTACACTTATCCGTCAGCTTTTGGAAGTAAGCTATGTTACTCTTCCTGAAGATGATAATGAGTTATCGGAACTCAGTTTCGATGACCTCGCAATGGACAGCCTTGAACAGGCTGAGTTCTTCATGAAGTTGGAACATCAGTTAGATGTCAGCATCCCCGACAGTGTTGTCGCCGGAATGCGTACTATCGGTGATGTTCTGGCTTATTTAGGCTGAAAAATAAAGACCTGAAGCATTATAAAGCTTCAGGTCTTTGTTGTATTTATTTTGTTGTTCTTTTTTTTGTTTTAGTTTTTTAGGAAGCTTTTTTTGTTTTTTCAGCTATTGTTTGTT
>CAYTQF010000046.1:0-11386 GCA_964440165.1 uncultured Azospirillaceae bacterium | reverse complement strand
AAAGAAATCCTGATCAGCCTTTACTTCCTTTGCAGCACAAACCGTAGCAATAACTTCCGTTTCTCCGTAAGTAACCACAACAGCACCGGTTGCCTGTCTGGCCATTTTACCTGTTTCAAAAACTAACTTACGTCCGCCCCATTCCATTTCTTTGCGGACAACTCTAAAATCGATCATAAATTCTTTCCTTTCATATCTCTTACAATCATCAACCTGTAAGAGCCCTCCCTCACAGGCCACCTGCCCGAGAGCAGGATTTTAAAACAGATGCGGAACCTTATCGCCCCGCATCTCAAAATCTGTAAAAAACAGAGCGGAAATCCCAAACAAAAACCTGACGGGCAATAAATGCCGACATATTTTTTAAGTTTTGTATTTTCCGCTCTGAATATGGCATAAAAATCAATCTTAACGACGGATATTCAGCTTTTTAATCAAGTCAGCATATCTGCTTTCACTCTTAGATTTCAAGTGATCCAACAAGTGGCGGCGTTTGCTGACCATTTTCATCAAACCAAGACGAGAATGTAAATCTTTTTTGTGAGTATTAAAATGCTCAATCAAAGAGTTAATTCTGTAAGTCCAAATAGCAATTTGTACTTCGGCAGAACCTGTATCATTGGCTGACAAACCGAATTCTTTAACTAATTCTTGTTTTTTTTCATTTGTAATCGACATCTGTATTTCCTTTTTATTTATAAATTAAAAACCCGAACCGGCGAAAGTTTTCTCTCCTCGATTCGTACAATTGCAACAAACTTTCCCCGGTAGGTAGCCATCACCTCTTGTCCGATCAGATGTTTCACATCATAAGACTTGGGAGACAAACCCTGCCCCTGTTTAAGTTTTGCTGCATCTGCTTCCGAAACAGCCATCTCCGTGATGTCGCACAGAGAGGTTTCTAACGGCAGCAGTAATTCTTTCAGGTTGGTACTATGCACCATATTTTTTATATTTTCCAGTAAAATCTTTTGTTCAAGGCCGAATTTACCGCATTTTAAACGTCTCAACTCCGCCAAATGGCCGACGGTTCCCAATTTTAGAGCCATATCGCGCCCCAATGTACGAACATAGGTGCCTTTGGAACAACGAACATAAAACCGCGCTTGCCGATTCGGCATAATTTCCCGCAGTTGCAAGTCAAAAATCTCTATCTCTCGCTCCGGCATAACAACTTCTTTGCCGTCTCGCGCAAGTTTATAAGCTCGTTCACCATTAATTTTTATGGCTGAATAAGCCGAAGGCACTTGTTTTATCACACCGCAAAAATGCGGAATAACCTCCAAAATCTCTTTTTCAGAAGGAATATAATCTTTGGTTTCAACAACTTCTCCGTCAGAATCATCAGTATTTGTCGCCTCACCCCACTGCACAACAAATTCATACTCTTTTTCACCTTCGGTAACATAAGGCAACAACTTGGTCGCCTCACCAAACGCGATCGGTAAAATTCCGGTTGCAAAAGGATCAAGAGTTCCGGCATGTCCGTTTTTTTTGGCATTAAACAAGCGCCGTGTCAGATTCACCACCTGCGTCGATCCCATACCGCGCGGCTTATCTACAATCAGCCATCCGTTTATATCTTCACCCTTACTGTGTTTCATAAAATACCTTGCCAATAAATCATTTTAATATCACTACTATATATACAAATACCAAAGATACAAACCGACAAAAATTTTTCTCAACAAAAAAAATCCTGACATACGCAGGATTTAATAAAAACAAGAATAGCCCGATAACAATCAGGACAACATGCTAAAATGCACTTCCGTTTCATGCAAAAAAGGATCAATACGTTTGAGAAAAACATCCCAAATCTTGCCCTGTAAATCTTCCAGATGGACCCGTCGACTTCGCATATCGACTAATCGAAAAAACACTCTGGGTTCACAATAGGAATCTCTTGCATAAACATACAAACGCCCTTTAAAGTAGGTGGCATACACTGTCTGATAATTATCTTGCAAGATAATATCTTCTTTTTTGAAAAAGGCAGAACTTTCAAGGAGTTTTCCGTTCTCATAAACATAAAAAGCCGGAAGTCTGCAAGTGTCATTAAGAACAGCGACACGTTCATCAACATTCTTTATAGTCATAGCGATAATAATTTAAGTTACAATGCATAACGTAACATGCGAGGCCTTTTCTGTCAATAAATTTTGACAAAAACGATCTTTTATAATATACTGTATTTCAATAAAATTTGGAGAATAGCCATGAAAACCCAACTCGTGTATCTTGAGTATTTTTCCGAGTACAATGCTTTCGGTATCAAAGACGATGTTATTGAATCCTTAGCCGCACAAAACATCACACCGGAAATTAGTCTGGAACCGGAAGACTATACCCGTTTGGATTGTCATTTGCCCAATAAAAACGCCCCAACAGTAGCCTTTTTGCTCGGTCGAGAAAAAGACGCTTACACGATTGATTTTAATTACGCTAAAGCCATTGCTCAATCGGGCGTTAACATAACTTTTTTAACTTATAATGAAAACATATCTCAACTGCAAAAAGCGGACGGACTTATTCTGCCGGGCGGAGCTTTTAATTCTCCCAATCAATTCTACACAGATCCGCTCAAACCAACCGACAATCAACCGGGCACACGCTCCTATGCTTATATTACATCCATCATGGAAGCTGAAAATAAAAAACTACCCATGCTGGGTATCTGCGCCGGCGCACAAATGATTGGCGGCATGCACGGAATGCGCATGTATCGCAACATTAAAGAATACACGCAAACATCATTGGAACACAAAACCAAAGAGCTGGATGCGCATGAAGTAACAATTCATCCAAACGCTCCTTTATATGATCTTCTTGGTTGTAAAACCATAACCGTCAATTCTCGCCATCGAGAGGCCATGCTTCCGTTTGACGGCAACAGCGATTTAAAAATTTACGCCACAGCACCGGATGGCATGCCTGAAGCCTGGGGTAATGAAGAAAAAAATATTTTATGTATTCAATGGCATCCGGAAGATTTTGCCGCTGATGGTAATCAAAGTATGCAAAACATCTATAATTGGCTTGCAAACAAAGCGCATATTTATCAAAAACAAAAACAGCTCAAACAACAAAAAAGACTATCTCTTTTTCCGCTTAAAACAACGGAACGCGAGCCGTTTTAACATCAATAACCGGATAATTCTGCCAACCTTTAAGATTGTAATGCCACCATTCGTGCGCAATACTTTCAAATCCATGCGTTTCCATCAAAGATTTTAATTGTTCACGATGACAAATTGCTTCCGGTAAAGCACCCTGATAATCATGTCCGGCTTTTTGCAAATGCTGCAGAAAACCATCAAAATATCCTTGTGCAACTTCTCTCTGCAATACGGGATCATAAGCATCTACTTCTGTCGGAAACAACAAGTTTTGCCCTTTTTCATCCGTCAAACAAACATCAACCGCCGTTCCATGACAATGATTTGAGGTTTGATAATCTGCCTTAAAAAAACCCGGAACAGGAACACTTTTACATAACATTTTATGTGCTTCTGCCGGACGATAAGCATCACAAATACGTAATTTACAACGCATTTTTTCTAACACGGGAACCAACGTCAATAAAGCAGCATAAGCATCTTTATGCAAATACGCGCGATTTCCCAAACCGCACATTTCATAAACCGGCACTCCGGACATATTGTCTGCCCGAGCATACATCATATCAATAATAAAAAGAGGATGATCAACAAATACCAGATCTGACATATCACTACTATAAACTTAGTAATTTCCGGTTTGACTGAATTTAGCAAACCACCGTTTCATAACATCAACGGCTTCGGCTCGGCACTCATCAATAGAAATGCCATATACACCTTCTTTCAGCATCGCATATAAATCATCATCACGAAAACCGATATCGGCAGCATCTTTACGCGTAGCCGCAAAATAAATTTTCTGCAAATTAGCCCATTTGCTCGTCATCAAACACATCGGACAAGGTTCACAGCTCGTATACAAAACACATCCAGACAAATCCCACGTATTTAATGCTTTACAAGCTTTGCGAATAGTATAAACCTCCGCATGTGCCGAAGGATCATTTTCGGCCAAAACATGATTATAACCGGCTGCAATCAATTGACCGTTTTTATAAATAGCAGCCCCGAAAGGACCACCGGTCGGTACACCGTTATCATTTAAGGCTGTTGCCGACATTTCTATCGCTTTGCGCATCGCTTGAATATCAAAATCATTATAATCTTTTGCCATCTTTATATATCCTCAAAACTTTTCTTACATTAAAATTAACTGTATTAAAATAGATTTGCAACAAAAAAAGCGCCTCCGTCGGAAGCGCCTTTTTTATCATCAAAAAGAATTATTCACCAACTTTGCCGAGACGATTTCTCTTCAAAAAATTAGTAACCGTTTTCTGGTCGCCACACAACTTATCTTCTGTACCGTCATGTTTCACAAACAAAACGCGCTCCTCCGCAGTGGCAACAAAACAAATATTGTCGGCCTCTTGCTGATAGGACAAATCTTTGCATTCAACATGATAAGCTCCGACCGAATTCTTATTAAACAACGCCCAAATATTGACAACAATCTTGACATCGTAAGAATACGGAGAAGACAAACCTAAGGTCAAAGCGATTTTGAAGTTTTCATATTTGCAAGAAAAAACAGCTCGCATCAACTCCTTTTCCCAAAAGGCTATGGATCCAAAGCCTTCCTGCAATTTTTGCTGAACGAACGCCTGCGCAAATTTACAAAATGCAACAATTTGCGCCGAAGATTCGCCGCTAAAAACCACGACATGCTTGCTGGACATACCACTGCCATGATGGAAAGTTACAGAATGGTACCGTACAGAACGAAGACTGACAAATTCGACACCATTCTCGGTTTCCAATTTCATAAAATCCAGCAGATTATCTTCCAGCTGATACCCCTCCAAAAGCTCGTAGCTTTTACAGTGTTTTTCACTCACCTTGCGATCATCAAAGTAGCGCAACACATAGTCTTCCGACGTTTTTTCGACAAACAAATCACAGTTTTTGCCGATTTTTTGCCCCAGTCCTAAAGAAGACAGATCCTTTTGCCACAAATACCAATAGCCCTGAGAGCAATAGAACAGTCCATCCCTCGTAACGACATAAGCACTCGCCTTCACAGAGTGCAGACGATTACATTTGTGTCGACAAAGCAGATACTCGCCTTTTTTCTTCAATACAAAGAGAGATGGCGATGAATGTTTAGTCTCGACGAGAGCATCCGCCACAAAGACGGTTTTGAAATCGTATTCCGGCGGCGTAAGCTGCCTCAAAACGATTTTTTCGCCACAACGGCGTAATTCAAAATCTTTTTGAATATCCATAAAAATAAAGATTAATGATTAACTATAATGATACGAAATTGAATCAACTATACACAATCATAATGAATTTGCAAGAAAATTCAGGATACCCGCCTAGAGCCGAATACCCTGTTCCATATTACTTCAGCATTTTTTTAATCTCGGAAGCATCTCCATTGATGCGAAAACGGATGTTTTCCAAAGCATGCTTAATATTATCCGCAGCCAATTTTCTCCAAACATCCTGCTCATTATATCCCCAATACATAGCCACATACTGATCATCATAAACCGTCTCAACGTAACGTTTAACCATTTCTCGTTTGTTATTCCAAATCTCAACTTGAACTTCTAAAGACTGGCTGCTTTGATCAAACGGAAATCCCAGCAAATTAAGCGTTCCCAAAGACAAAATAGACGGGATATAATACTGCAAAGCGGAACCTGTTCCCCGATATCCCAATTTAAGAGATATATAACCTTTTCTGGTGCCGTAAGGAGAAGAAATATTTTCCTTAACTTCTTTTTCAAAAATATTAATCACATCACTGACACGTGCGTCTTTATAAGCAGTCGTGTTCATTGTTGTGGTTTGTGCCCAATTTGCCCAGCGAGGATTTTGAGCATAAATAGAACCAAAATTATTGGCTACACTATAAACACCGCCGGCCGAATAAGTTGTCTCCAAATTATTAATATCAACCACAGGCTCTAACGCCGGCAGCAAATTAGTATTAGGCTGCACATTCGGATTCACATCCCAATAAGTAATACCTTTACAAGCACACACCAAAAAACACAAAAACAACGCTACATTCTTCATTCTAAACCTCTCAATAGTTACAAAAAAAGCCGCCGTGATGAAAGGCGACTGGAAGTTGAGAACTACTTACATGAATAGTGCGACATATTGACTGAAACAGCGTATTTTGCCGCCTTCCAGTCTTATGAACCAGAAAGCGTGCAATATTTTCGTCTTTACACAAGACGCATGTAAAGAGGTTCTCACACCTCAGACGGGTTATCATCCCATCCGTTTACGACTCTATAAATAAAAATCAGAAAAGTAAAGGATAAAAAAAGCGACTTACAAATATAGCTTTATTTTTTACCTGGATCTCCCATCAAGTGGGAGATGACAAAAGCCGAAAAATATTCTCACCCAAGCGTCCATACCATTAAAAAAGCCACCTCAATGGGTGGCTTTACATGGCGCTGTTCGGTGGGCTTGAGCTTTGCTCTGCGCCGCTGCGTCGTCGCAAGAGCGGCGATACTCCCGTCTCGCCTGCTCCTCCTGGTCGAACTCCCTGTTTCGGGAGCTCTCACTCAAGCGTCCATACCATTAAAAAAGCCACCTCAATGGGTGGCTTTTTTAATGGTGGGCGCTGAGAGGTTCGAACTCCCGACCCTCTCGGTGTAAACGAGATGCTCTTCCAGCTGAGCTAAGCGCCCGTCATTTACGAAACCTCTTATACACTTGAAAAAAAAATTAATCAAGTAAAAAAATAAAAAAAATTATATTTTTATAAAAAAGTAAATAACAATCCCCTAAACCCGGCTGATAAAACAAAAAAAGCGAAGCACCTAAGCACTCCGCTTTTACACTAAAACTGCCATAACTTACTTAAGCAGGCACTTCATTCTGAATAAAAATTAGTTTACAGAATCCTGAAGAGCTTTACCGGCTTTGAATTTAGCCTGTTTACGAGCAGGAATATTGATGATTGCGCCTGTACGTGGGTTACGAGCTGTTGTAGCAGAACGTTTAGAAACAGCAAATGTACCAAAACCAACCAAACGAACTTCATCACCGCTCTTCAAAGCTGAAGAAACAGAAGACAAGAAAGCGTCCAAAGCTTTTGCAGAATCAGCTTTTGTTAAACCTGTTTCGTTAGCAATGCTGGAAATCAATTCATTTTTATTCATTATCAAGGTCTCCCTCTATATATGTTAAACACAAGGTTAGCAATGTGTTATCATCACTACACGAAAAATTTAATCTTTAATTTTTATGAGAGTCAAACAAAATAAAATGTTATCAGCCGCAAAGTGCATATTTTTCAACATTTTTAGCGATTTTTGCCCTTTCAAACACCGGTTATCAACAAATCGCGGCCAAAATTCCGCTTCACATCCCCGATTCTAAAGAAAATCAACACTTTCCGTCTTTTCTATAATTTGCGATTCTAAAACTTAGCGGCAATCCCGAACATCTCGCTGATATGTTCCCAAAATCTTTAAGCTTCCGGCTTCACTGAAAAAACGCAATTCCTCAAAAGCGTTTTTTAACGCCTGAGAAGATGGATGTCCTTCTGCCTCAGCATAAAACTGTGCCGAAACAAACTGTCCGTCAATCAAATAACTTTCAATCTTACTGATATTGACACCATTTGTAGCAAAACCGCCTAAAGCTTTATACAAAGCAGCCGGAATACTTTTTACTTTAAATATAAAGGATGTAATAAAGGCATCACCGTCATCTTCCGGAATCAAATGCTCGCGTGATAAAATTAAAAACCGTGTCGTATTTTTAGAAGAATTTTCAATATTAGCTTCCAAAACATCCAACCCGTAAATTTGAGCAGCTAATTTGGAAGCAATCGCCGCCTGAGTTTTATCTTGCAAAGAAACAACATCCGCACACGACTTTGCCGTATCAATCCGTGCAACCGGCTGAATATTGTGTTGTTTCAAAAACTCCGAACACTGCGCCAAAGCTTGCGGATGAGATAAAGCGGTCTTAATATCTTTTTTCTGTGCGCCACAAACCCCAAGCAGCTGATGCTCAACGCGCAACAGATATTCCCCCACAATAAATAAATTCATTTTCGGCAATAAAAAATGCACATCGGCAACCCGACCGGCATTTGAATTTTCAACCGGTATCATTGCAAAATCAGCTTCCCCTTTTTGCACCTTGTCCATCGCAATTTCAAACGTCTCGCAAGCAATATATTCAGCTCCGGGATAAACATTCATGGCTGCAATATGAGAATATGCGCCCGGCACTCCCTGATATGTGATCTTCAAATTCATCGGATTTTTCCCAAGAAAAGATGTGTTGCAAATATCACTTGTATATATTATAAGGGGAAAAAAATAAAGGATTAAGACGATGAAAGTGGATATTTTCGATTTTGAGCTGGATAAAAGTTTAATTGCAGACAAGCCGGCAGATCCGCGCGATTGCTGCAATTTGCTGGACTTAAGCAATCCGGATTCTATTTGTGATCGAAAATTTTATGAACTTCCGGATTTATTGAAAAAAGGCGATGTTCTTGTTTTTAACGACACACGCGTAATTCCGGCAAAATTATATGCTCGCCGCGGTGAAGCGGAAGTGGAAGTAACTTTATATCATCCGGTTGACGGCATTCGCTGGTGGGCTTTTATTAAAAATGCCAAAAGATTGCATCCGACCGATACCATTGTTTTTTATACGGATGAAATTTCTCCGGAAAATTCTGACTTCAGCGCTGAAGTTATCGAAAAAAAATCAGAAGAAGGTGTCTTATTGTCCTTTAACTGCCAACCGGAACAACTGAGCGCTCTGCTGGAGCAATATGGCTCTATGCCCCTTCCGCCTTATATTAAAAGAGATAAGCCGGCAAAAGACGGCGGAAATTCTTTATGGAGCCGCTACTCGGACAAAGAAAATTATCAAACAATTTATGCCAAACATGAAGGCGCCGTTGCCGCCCCAACCGCAGGATTACACTTTACACAAAGGGTTTTTGATGCTTTGGAGCAAAAAGGTGTTCAAAAAGTTTTCCTGACGCTTCATGTCGGCGCCGGAACTTTTTTACCTGTCAAAACTGAAGACACAAACGATCACAAAATGCACGCCGAATTCGGAATCATTTCACCGGAAGCCTGCGAAATAATTAATCAGGCCAAAAAAGAAGGACGCAATGTCATTGCCGTCGGCACAACGTCTTTACGTTTACTGGAATCCGCCGCTGACGATCAAGGTATTTTGCATCCGTTTACCGGAGAGACAGACATTTTCATCACACCTGGCTATAAATTTAAAATTATTGATTACATCATTACTAATTTTCACTTGCCTAAATCGACGCTGTTTATGTTGATTTGCGCTGTTGCCGGAATTGATAGAATGAAAAACGCCTATCAGCATGCCATGAAACAAGGCTATCATTTTTATTCCTACGGGGACAGCTCTATTTTGAAATGCGTAAATAAAATTTAAACTCTTCTTTTTTATACTGCCTTTCATAATTGAAAGGTTTTGATTCGTGCTTGCGTTTTTCAAAAATATGAAGCTGATATACCCGCTTGTTCAAAATTCGCTGCTGCCGGCATTTATTTTTGGCGCAGCGCTGCTCGGTTTTTATTTATACGGCGAAATATCAACAACAACCCGCACCAACCTTCACATTTTATTTTGGGCATCAAATTTTGCCTGTTTATCTGTTTTGATTTATTTTAATCAGCGAAAACCTTTGCTGTTTTTACTGATGGCTGTTTTGTCGTATATCATAATTAAAACGCTGAAACAAAAATACAGTCTGGATTTTCTCAGCACATCCAGCTACATCAATCTTTGTTTTTTTGCACCGCTTAACCTGTGTATTTTTTATTTTTTGCCGAACAAACGCCTGCTCTCCCAACAAAACCTGTACTGGCTGATTTTTATTTTTGCGCAATATGCTGTCGCCGAACATCTGGATAACCTTAACATCGCCATCAGTATTAACGGGCGTGTTGACGGCGTCAATCTTAATTCACTCAGTATTATTTTATTTTTAATCTTTTTAATCGCAGCCTTTATCCGCTGCACCATGACCGGATATATCAGCGATAGCGCTCTGTTTTTCAGCGGACTGAATATTTTTGCCGGATTTTATTATTCTGCCAGCTCCACAGCATTAAGTATCTTCTTTGCAGCAGCCGCATTCACGGCATGCGTCGCCGTTATTAAAGATATTCGTTACGCTTGGAACTATGATTTGCTGACCGGTTTATGGAGCCGCCGTTCTTATATGAAACACGCGCAAAAATTCCCCTTAAAATATTCGTTAGGCTTGATTTGTGTAGATAATTACCCGCATCTTTACAAACATTTGGGTATGAACAAATCACAAAAGCTCTTAAAAATGCTGGCTCAACGCTTACAGGAATTAGAAAGTGAATGCCCGATATACCGCTATGGACAAGATGAATTTATTATCATCTTCAAAAATACGGCAATGAAAACCGGATTTGAACGTTTAGATGCTCTGCGCCGCGATATAGCTTCTGCCGAATTTTTATTCTCTCCCAAAGAAAAGGGATTAAAAATTACAATATCGGGCTGCATTTCTGAGAAAAAACGCAGCGACAGTAACTCAACGGAAGTTCTGCAACGTGCACGCAGAACTTTAGAAAAAACCTATCAATTCACGCAAAATATTACTTCAAAGGCATAGGACCACGTTTAACCGCACGCCACATGACCCAAATTCCGGCAATTAATAACGGCAAGGATAAAATCTGTCCCATTGTAATATACTTAAAGAAAAATCCGAGTTGAATATCCGGTTCGCGAAACTGCTCCATACTGATACGCATCAACGCATACAAAAAGCCGAACATTCCGGCAACAAAGCCTGTACGTTCACGCACCCATTTATAATGCCACAATGTATTAAGGATAATAAACATCAATACACCTTCAGCCATCGCTTCATATAACTGAGAAGGATGCCGCGGCAAATAACCACCGTTAGGAAAACGTACGGCCCAAGGCACATCGGTCACACGACCCCATAATTCATCATTTACGAAATTAGCCAAACGCCCGAGAAAAATTCCAATCGGCGCATAAGGAACAATAAGATCGCTAATTCTCAAAAACGGCATCTGAACCCGATACGAAAAATGCCATAAAGCCAAAATAACACCGAGAATACCGCCGTGAAAAGACATTCCCCCTTGCCAGATTGCCAATATTTGCAACGGATTGTGCCAAAACATGGAAGTTCCGTAAAATAAAACATATCCCAATCTGCCGCCTAAAATAATCCCGAGAGTTGCCTCAAAGACCAAATCTTCAAGGTT
>CAYTQF010000045.1:0-11504 GCA_964440165.1 uncultured Azospirillaceae bacterium | reverse complement strand
AAGCTTGGGATGATTCGGCAAAAGATATGACAAACAACCTCGAGGGAATACAATATGGCTTGAATAATCCTCAAAAAAGCTGTAGAGGATGGTTAAATGATTTAGATTATAGGGACAACAAAAAGAAATTTTATTGCAATTTTTAAAAAATAATTATATGGTGGATGCTATATATTAATCATTAAATGTATAATTATGAAACTATTTTACATCTTTATCAGTTTTCTTGTTCTGCTTTTTGTCGGAACAATCGTTTACGGGGCCGTAACCGATATATGGAGCAAATCGTTAGCAACAAGAATATCTGAAATGTCAAACCATGAAATGGAGTCTCGCCTCAGTATTTTACTTGGTAACAAGAAAAAAGGTCTGTCTCTTAAAGAAAAACTCGAGTGCGAAATATTGTTGAAAAAAACGCAACATCGCCAGAAAAAGTAACTTCTTTGTTTATGGATATAAAAAAGGCACTTTAATCAAGTGCCTTTTTTATATAGGATTAATAATGTACTGTCGGGAATTTTTCTAAAATAAACTCTATGTCTTTATCGCCTCGACCAGAAAGTGGCAAATCAACAATGGAGAAAATAAATACCTAAACTATAAAATCAACAATAAATAGAATCAAACTATCTTATATTTTGACAAGCATTCTTTGCGAAAATTAATCCCATTTCTTAAAAACAAAAAATACTGCTAATAAAATAAGGGCAAAGCCTACAGCATAATTCCAGCGAAAATCTTCTTTAAGATACCATACGGAAAAGAATACAAAAATTGTCAGCGTAATAATTTCTTGCATAACTTTCAGCTGTGTTGCGGAATAAAATTCATGCCCGATACGATTAGCAGGTACTTGAAAACAATACTCAAAAAAAGCAATCAACCAACTGGATAAAATCACAATCCATAAGCTGTATGACTTAAAACGCAGGTGTCCGTACCATGCAAATGTAATAAACACATTAGAAATTGAAAGTAGTAAAATCGGATACAAACTCTTCATCATTTACCTTATCATCTTCAGAATAAAATTATCCATACAATGAAAGAGATATTACTAAGATTTCTACAACAAAATCAAGCACTTTATATTTGACAAAATATATTGACAAAATAAACCGCGTATGTTATTTTCCGACAAAGCGGAGGATAATATGCCCAAAAAAAAACAGCAATTACCAATGATGAGTGAAGTTATTGCAGCTTTATGCGATCGCTGTCTTGGTTCCGGACAAGAAGTCAAAGTTTATAAAATAGACACAAATCCGGATTTTACAGTACAAATCAGTCTTGATGCGCCATCAATTTCTGTTTTAAAAGATTATCTGTTGAAGCATCCATTCAAATCTCAAACAGATATTTTTCAAGGGCGTAATTTTGCACAACCTATCGCCTATTGGTCTCATCCGGACATTAGGAACGGAGATACTATTTTAACCATCAATCGCTATTCTCCCGGATTTTCAATAGAAATACACAAATCAGATCTACCGGTACCTGATAACAAAGAATCATTAATTAAAACCAAAGTTTGGTCTGAAAAAATTGCAAATATGCCGGATAGCTCTTTTGATATTCTTTATGATGATTTACATTATCTGTCATCTCGTCGTCATTCTATTGATGTATGTACACTCGGGTTATTCAGCAACACAGGAAATATTTTATATTCCAGCCGTGATCAACGCGCTTATTTAATTGATGTGCAGCCTTTTATTCAAAAGCCTGGCATTTCACCTTCACAAACCAAAGGATTTAATACTCCTCTTTATTTGACGCGAGGCTTAATTCCGGGAGCTATGTGCTATGCTCAAGAACATAGCCAAGATAAGAACTTGATTAAATTACGCACAGAGATTATTGCCAAAAGTATCGCGGCAGCTAAACGCAATAATTTGAATGATATAAACGGGTATTTAAAAGGACACATGGATGAGATGCTTCATTTTTGGGAATTACAATTGCGCCGTCTAAATATTCCCGAAAAATATCGTAATATGTTTTTAAACGAAATCGGTTCAATAAAACAAGAGCAGCGTTATGTTCCTCTTCCGCAACCTTTACAATATAATCAAATTCGCGGTTGCAATGATTATTAATTTTACTGTTCTAAAATTTAGTACAGTAACATCTAAAAATAAGTAATTGCTTTCGAAAATTTCGTCTTTTATACTAAGGATAACGATGATTGATTTAAAAGATTGTATATAAGAGCCGTCAGAAGCTCAATGCATTGTCTGCCCTCACAGCGACGCCCACAAAAAACCTCTTTCTTTGCAGTTTTTGTAAGGCCGGGGAGCTTTAACGAATGTACAGAAGTCCATCGGGACTTTAAAGGTTAAAGGATCATTTTAATGCATTTGATTTCTGAACTCTCCGACCACCTTGACTATCTGCTTAACACAAAAACAGAGAAGAAAATGATTAACAAAAAAGATTTATCAATGCTGGAAAGCATTTTATTCTTAAAGGTTATTGATCAATGTTCCGGCAAAAGAAAAGCCTCAGAAGCTTTATCAACATCGATTGATACAATTAATAAATATATTGACAATCTTGAAGAGTTTTTCGGTGTTAAACTTCTGTCCACAAACGGCAGAGGCAGCAATCTTACTCATCTTGCACAGAGGATTATTGATAAATCGGCCAAAATAACCGAAGCCTTAGAAGATATTTATAATATTCGCCTGGAAAATCAAGAAATTAAAGGCGAAGTACGGGTTTTTATGGCGTTAGGTTATGCTTCATATATGATTCCTCAGGATTTATCCGAATTATTTGATGTTTTTCCAGAGATTTCGATAAATTCTGTTACGGCCTTAAATCTCTCGTCCCTTAACGCCAAAGATTATGACATTGCCATCACAACAGAAGAAGTTGACAATCATGATATTGTTTCCATCGCGGCCAAAACGGTTCACTGCGGATTTTTCGCATCATCTCAATATTTGGCTCGAAAAGGGTATCCTGTTGATCTTAATGATTTGGTTAAAAACCACCGTTTGATCACCAAACATGACAGTTTATTACGACAAGTTTTGGGAGAAGAACACTTCAAAAATGCCAATATATGTTTTACCTCTAACAATACCTTAGCCTTAATTAATGCTTTAGAAAATAATACAGGTATCGGTATTATGCCTTTAAGTTTCGCATTACAGGGATTGGTTTGTTTGGATAATATCCCTTGCGATTGTCCTGTAACCTATCATCTATATGCTAACCGTCATACAAAAGATATTCCGCGTGTCCGGACGCTGATTAACTTTTATAAAAACATTATGGATAAATTGGAAAATCCGGTTCCGGTACCATCCTTAAAAAATAAACCGTTACCGATTATTCGCAGAAATCGCGCCAGTTAAAAGGAAATAAATATGTTAAAAAAACTTCTGACTCTTTGTTCTTTATGTTTATTTGCTGCTTGTACCGAAACTCCGGAAATTTCGATTGCCGGCAAAGAATTTAAAATGCTTAATACCCCTGAAAATTCAGATATTACCCTTGGTTTTGACAAAACGGAAACACGTTTTTACGGTACAGCTCCCGTTAATCGTTATATGGGATTTTATGAATTAAAAGGCTCAAACATTCACTTTATTAATCCGGCCTCGACCATGATGATGGGACCTGAAGAACTTATGCAGGCTGAAAAAGATTATCTTGTCTTTTTAGGTAATGTAAAAAATATTGAGCTTAAAGATAATAAACTGATATTAGATACGGGTAATCAAACCGCCGAGTTTGAAGAAATCGGAAAATAAAAACCTCTATTCCCGATGATAGGGATGTCCTTCCAAAATTTTTTGAATACGGTAGATTTGTTCTGTTAATACGGCACGCATGAGCATATGCGGCAGAGTTAATTTTCCGAATGACAGTAACAAATCTGCCTTTTTTCGGGTTGAATCAAGATGCCCGTCCGCTCCGCCAATAATAAAACACAACTCAGAGCAACCGTTTAGTTGCCAATTTTTAACTTTTTCAGCCAACTCCAAGCTTTTGATATTTTCACCGCGTTCATCCAGCACAATGACTTTGGCTCCGGCAGGAATATTGTCTTGCAGAAACCGAGCCTCTTCTACTTGCGTGGCGTTATCTTTAATTTTAAAATTAATATCCCAGCCCGAGCGTTTTACATATTCATTAATCAGTTGAGCTTCGGGTGAAGAAGAACGGCATTTGCCAATGGCTAAAATTAAGACTTTCATATCAATCAGATAGTCATCTGCATAATTTCTTTATAGGCTTTTATTGCGGTATCACGTACGGCAACAACCGTTTCTAAAGCCATCTCGGCATTAGAAACCGCCAGAACAACATCCTGAATATCGGCTTTTCCGACCAAACCAGACATAGTGGTTTCTTCGGCCTGACGAGATAAACTTTCCGCACTGCGAACCGCATCTTCAACCATAGACTGAAAACCGGATTTTACCGGAACTGCCGGAATTGTCTCCTGTGCAGATGAATTATTACCTATACGGGAGAGAGCCTGCTGGTAGGCGTTTAATGCTCCTGAAACTGTATTAATCACAACTATCTCCTCTTATTTATTTTAATACATCTAAAACTTTACTATTCATATCACGCGCTGTTTGCAGCATCGTCAAATTAGCGTCATAGCTGCGTTGTGCCTCTTTCATATCCATCATTTCAATCAACGGATTAACATTCGGCAACGTTACATAACCGGCGGCATCTGCAGCCGGATGATTAGGATCATATTTTTTGGGAAGTTCGGACTCATCTTTCAAAACATGAGAGACTTTTACCATTTTTGCGCCAGTCGATTGATCAACATAATCTTTAAAAGCCACAACTTGACGACGATATGTTTCTTCCCCCGGACGAACTGCAATAGAATCCGCATTTGCCATATTTTCTGAAATAACCCGCAAACGTTCTGCTTGAGCTTTCATACCGGAAACGGCTATATCCGCACTTATTGATAAACTATTTCCCATCAGATATTACTCCTATGTATTTATCTTCGTGTTGGCGGTTTGCAGCATTGTTTTATATTTATTATAAATTGTGAGAACTCTATCATACTCGCTGCGAACTTTACTGGCTTCATTCAACTGGTCTTCCAAAACCACGCCGTTCCCGTCAATTGTTAAAGCCGTATCCGGCTCAGGCGTATAAATTTTGAAACGATTATTATCTCGACGAACAGATGCAATATGTTTTTCATTCGTAGTTGCCATTTCCAAACGACGATTGGCAACAGCATTAACCTGCGAGGCAAAATCAGGTTCTTCAACATCCTGTGCTAAATAGTTCGGGGTATTGGCGTTGGCAATATTAGCGGCAATTACTTTTTGACGCTCATTCAAATAAGATAATTTGCGATTTGCAATATCAACAATGGATAGACTTTTCATATCCATGACAGTGAATCTCCCCTAATTCAAAGGTTACGTTCCCCAACATAACCAGACAAAATGCAAAAAATATGCCAAAAGCTGTTGATTTTTCAGCAATAAAAGCTAAAATCATATAGAACAACAAGCAACAGAGGCGTTCTGCATATGTCTGAGAATAATGATAAACAAAACACTGCCAATTACAACGGAGATAAAGATTTATCCCCAGATTATGCCGTTGCACTCGGTTATGATATGGACAAACAAAATGCACCGGTCGTTCTGGCAAAAGGTGAAGGACATATTGCCGAAAAAATCATACAGATTGCTTTGGATCGAGGGATTGAAATTCATCAGGATGCAGATTTAATTCAAATTCTTAAGGCTGTTGATATTGACAGTGAAATTCCAATTGAAGCTTTTTCTGCCGTTGCTGAAATTATTTCCTATATTTACAAAGCCAACGGCAAAATGCCTGCTTAATCTTTTTGCAACACAGCCACAAAAAAACCATCCGTTCCACTGACAAGCGGATTTAAATGCAAATAATATTCATCCGTTACAGGATAGTGTCCGTTTAATTTTTCCGACCATATATTTTTCAAGTTCACACTCTTCATATCCGAATGGCGAGCTTTAAAAGCTTCTATACCCATTTCATTTTCTTCCGGTAGAACAGAACATGTAAAATACACTATTCGACCACCGATTTTAGTATGTTTATAAGCTGTTTCAAGAATTTCTGCCTGAATTTTGACCAGTTCGCCCAATTGCTCCGGCGTTAAGCGATACTTTGCATCCGGACTACGACGCCATGTTCCGCTTCCGGAACAAGGTGCATCAACAATAAAGCGATCATAATCTTCGCCATCAGGTACAGATACCGTTCGGATATTCTTCACACCCAAACGTAACGCTCTGTCTTTAACCGCAGCAAGACGAGCCGCATTAATATCATGAATATCTATCCGCCCCTGCCCTTGATTCAAATATGAAATTGTCAATGTTTTACCACCGGCACCGCAACAATAATCTATCGTTTTATGAGATGGTTTTACATCTGCCAAAATCGCAGCGATTTGAGAGGCTTCATCCTGAACCTCAATATCTCCTTCCTGATAAGCCATACAGTTATGCAAATTAATCCGTTCGGCAGAACGAATCCCGATTGGAGAATATCCTGTCGGAGAAAAGAACAACCCTTCACTTTGCAAGCGTTTCAATATACTTTCTCGGGATCCCTTATTGATTCTTAAATCGGCTGATGCCGGCTGATTTAAGGCTTTTAAAAATGTTGTATCTTTTATTTTATCATACAACCAATCCGGCGTTTCCGCCTCTACAGCCGCCGGATATACAGCATTATTTTCCTGCTTAAGCGATTCCCGTTCTGAGGTTGACAAAGGTGTCAGAGCGTATTCGCTATCATTACAAATGACATCAAAATCTTCATCTTTCAGATAAGTCAATAAAATCTTACGCGCATCCGCACTGTCCGCGTCAAAGCTTAAACGCCGACGATGACGAATAATACTCCAAACCGTTTCGGTTATAAAGCGACGGTCTTTTGAACCGATATACTTACGCTCGCGCATATAACCGCTGATAATATTATCTGCCGGATATTTATCTTGAAAAATTATGGTCAGCAGTTCCCAAACCGCTTTATATTGCGCTCCTTTTTGCATTTAAGCCTCCTTAACTCGGTTATCATAAACGCAAAACTTTTCAAAAGCAATTATCGTTTGAACATAAACCATACTTTCCGGAGATCTTTTATTAAGAATACTTTAATTGATATTGTTTATGGTATATACATCTAAAAAACATAAAGGATATACAGATGAAAAAACTGTTTTTAACAATTCTTGCTTTATGGCTGTTTCCGACCTTATCTCACGCCAGCGATGTTTATCAAAAATGTATGGACGAAAACCACATGACAGACGCCGGATTGACCCAATGCGCCAATGCCGAAGCCGATCGAATTATGGCCGATGCACAAAAACGGGTTAATACGATTGCCGGACACCGTTATTTCAAACCATGGATTGATGAAAAACACAATTTTAAAGATTTTCTGAATTCATGGACAGCATACCGCGATTATTACTGTCATTTATACGGCTATGCTTTTACTCAGAATAAAGATACATACGGCGCACTGCAAGAGGCCCGTTGCAAAATCACAATGAATCAACAATTCCGCAACGATATTGAAAGCATTGTTAAAACCTATCAAAACACACTGCCGCAATATTAATGATTAAGATAAAAAAAATACCGCGTTAAATTTACGCGGTATTTTTTATTTTGTCTTATTTAGAAAGGAATATCATCATCTAAATCTGCAGGAGCCGCAGCAGGAGAATTGTCCCATCCGCCTGCAGGTACCGTTGAAAAGACATCATTACCGGCAGATGCGCCGCCATCACCGCGACCATCCAATAAAACCAAATTACCGGTATAGTTTTGCAAAACAACTTCGGTTGAATATCTTTCTTGTCCGGTATTATCTTCCCATTTACGAGTCTGCAATTGGCCTTCAATATAAACCTTTGAACCTTTACGCAAATATCTTTCCGCAATATCAGCTAATTGTGCATTGAAAATTACAACACGGTTCCATTCCGTACGTTCTTTACGCTCTCCGGAAAGTTTATCTTTCCACGTATCAGAAGTGGCGACAGTCAGATTAACGATTTTACTGCCATTTGCCGTGTTGCTGACTTTCGGATCAGCGCCGAGATTACCGACCAGAATTACTTTATTGATACTTCCAACCATTGTGTTTTCCTATTCTTATAAATTAAAACTTTTCTAAGTATACGACAAATAAAAACGAAACCAACTAAAATCAGTACACCTGTGCATATTCGCCGTTTATCATTTCATAAATACTATAACTTACGGAGTTCGCTCTGGAGGTATTCGTCAACATAATTTGACGCCATTCAGAATTGAAATTTTCATCTCTTAACGTTTGCGATAATTTTTTATAATTAAGAGAATCTGCGGCCGAAACCAAATCCTCCCAAAGTTTAACGGCGGCATAGCCATAAACGGATATTCCCTTCGGCTCGACACCCAATAAACGTAATCGCACTAATGTTTCCGTAAAATCAGGACTATCCTTCAACGACGGGAGTTCTAAAAAATAACAACCTTCGGATAAACTACCCATCTCGGACTCGAAATCAGGCATTGACTGATATCTGTTGGTAAAAATAATAAATTTCTTTTTTTTACCTTTTAACTTACGGGCCATACGGGCAATATGCTCAGATGTGCCCAAAATATACGCTATTTGCTTTTTATCTTCTAAAATACGATCCGCAACCGCACCATAATCATAATCGGCCTCTTCAAAATTATACAATGTAATTTTAGATCCGACATTATTTTCATCAAATTCGTTTTTAACGGATAAAGCTGTCTCTCGATTAGCATTATCGTATATCACGGCAACATTCATCCAATTATAATTTTGCTTAAAATAACGACAAAAATCATAAGCCTGTTGTTTTTGATAACCTGACATTAAAACAGGGCCGCCCTGCTCCAATTGAATATGCGCCGCATTTAATTCAGTCGGTACAATCTGAAAAATACCGGCTGAAGCATAAATTGACGCAACTTGAGAAAAAGAATTACTGCAATAAGGCCCGACTACCATGGCTATTTTGTCTTTAGGCGATGTATTTAAGGCAATCATTTGAGCTGTTGACACGGCAAAACGATCATTACAGCGATCTTCAACTTTGATCAGATTAATTTTTTCTCCCAATACGCCACCGTTTTTATTAATCTCTTCAACAGCAATTTCCACGCCGTTAATCAGTTCTGCTCCGGCAACTTCATCCGAACCGTCCATCGGCGCAATTACAGCAATATTAACCGCAGCGCAAAGCGACCGACTCAAAAGCAATCCGCCTAAAATAATACTGTAAAATATATTTGTCCGCATAGCCTAAAATACCTGATTGTCAAAATTGCGCCCATATTAAACTGACGAATCGAAAAATGCAAGATTTTATATTTTTGTCATTTTAGACGAAAATGAATTGACTCATATCTTACTTTATGGCATATTTATTCTGTTTTTGATATTATTAACAAATTAAATTTTCGAATATGAAAGATAAAATGTATGAGGCGTTTAATCCTATTTACAACGCATTCGATCAGGTCAAAAGCTGCACCGAATACATGTTGGGAGAAAACGTTATCGATTGTCAGGTTACCATCGTCATCGGCTTTAACGGCTGCAATTTTGTAACGTCAACCGACTGGCGTCTGACAACAGATCATCACAAACGGATTATGCCGTTTTGTATTCATCCCCAATACCCCAACTTTATGGAGGTTATTGCCGGCGTCAGTTACACCCCCGACAAAAACGGGCGTTTTGAAGTTCGACGCGACAATCCGGGAGAAGAAAAAAACGCTATTATCCGCATGCCCGACGGAAAAGAATACTTTTTTACTGCCGGTAAGGCCGTGAAAATAAAAGTCGATCCGTCCGAAAAATTTCTCGCAACCGATTGTATGGTTGAAGTTGAAGAAACGGCGGACTGTCGTATTTTTACGGTTTTAGTCGACGACACCACCGGCTGGGGCATTATGGAAAACGGACACATCAGCAAATGTGACTGATACCATTAAAAAAAACAGCGGGAATTTTCCCGCTGTTTTTTTAATGTTCTGATTTTTTAAATCTTGGGCGATTATTTTTGCGCCGCGTATTACCAAAAGATTTTTTTGAATGTTTAAATTCTTCAATTTTCAATCTTTCCGTTGGAACTGATCTAACCTTATCATATCTCTTGTCCGGACGAGAAAGCTGAGACGCAACAACATCTTCTCCCGATTGTTGACGGCGAGGACGGCGGCGACCGAATAATCCGCCATGTGTTTTTTCTTTTTTCGGCGCATCTACAATTAAAGGATGTTTTTTGGTTGTTACAACTTCAACCTCAGCCATTTTTTGCTTCTGTTCTAACATAGCCTTATTCACAGAAAAGCCAAAACTGCCGAGATTACGACCCAATGTATAATATTTTCCATGAGCAAAGGCTAAAACGCCCGCTTTTTCCAGATCAAGCGCACCTTTTTCATCAATATACGTATCATCAACATTAACGGCTACGACTTCCGCCAAAAACATGTCATGCGTACCATACGGCGTTACACTTTTTACTTTACATTCCAATGATAACGGGCATTCGGCTATTTGCGGTGCCGTAATTTGCGTACAAGCCTGAGCGGTTAATCCCATTTCTTGAAACTTATCAACATTACGGCCGGATTTAACACCGCAATAATCAACTGCCGCAACTAATTTCCAGGTTGGGATATTGATAACAAACTCCCCACTTTCCTTAATAATATCATACGAAAAACGAGAAGGACGAATCGACACATATGTAATAACCGGATCACTACAGATAATTCCCGTCCAAGCCACAGTCATAACATTCGGATTAGTAACTGTTCCTGATGAAACCAAAACCGGTGGCAACGGAGATAACATTGTTCCGGGTTTCCATGTAATTTTTGTCATAGTTATATTTACCTTTTAATAAAAACCATACATATATGGTGTTCTATTTAACATAATTAATTAAATAATATGTTAAACATTCAAAAAAAATGCATGCTGACGGCTTTTATAAAAACTTAATAATCCGGCGGTTCGCTCCCAGATTACCTCATGATAAAATATGTATGTGTGATAAAGTAAATGGTGGAGGTAAGCGGGATGTAAATTCCCAATTCAAATACTTTTAAACTTATACTGCAAACCCATATGAATTGGGTCCCTTTCGCGTCGTTCGGATTTTGCGCGCATAGCGCTTAAAATCCAACTATCCGCTCCGAACCACGCGGTTCGCTCCCAGATTACCTCATGATAAAATATGTATGTGTGATAAAGTAAATGGTGGAGGTAAGCGGGATGTAAATTCCCAATTCAAATACTTTTAAACTTATACTGCAAACCCATATGAATTGGGTCCCTTTCGCGTCGTTCGGATTTTGCGCGCATAGCGCTTAAAATCCAACTATCCGCTCCGAACCACGCGGTTCGCTCCCAGATTACCTCATGATAAAATATGTATGTGTGATAAAGTAAAT
>CAYTQF010000044.1:0-11623 GCA_964440165.1 uncultured Azospirillaceae bacterium | reverse complement strand
GATTCTACTCTTCTATTTTAGGTAATTTAACTTCGGGGCGTGTTGATAATAAATTATGTGATGCTAAAATATCTAAGGTGCATTTTGCTATTGTATTTGGAATACTATTGTGATCAAATTCAAATTCTGATTCTGGAAACCATTTATCTAAGAATGCGTGAAAATCATAAAGAAAATCAGTATCTAATTTTTTCATTCTTTCTACCTTTCATAAAATTAAACTCATAATTATTTATGAAAGGAATTAACCTAAAATCAACTCATTAAATAAAAAATCAATATCATTCTTTTGTCTGATAAACTTAAACCAAGCTAAATACCGGTTCAAATATTTTGTGCTAACACCGTTAAATTTTCTAAAGAATTTTTTAAGCTGAGCTTGATAAGCATTACAATTATTAATATGATATACGCCATTCTTTCTAATTTTAACCAACTGCTTTAATGTCAATTGATTGTTTTTAGCAAACTCTCTGTACGCTGTGCAACCATCTGTTACAAGCGTTGATTTTTCTTCAACATGACCTTTTAAGACTTTACTTACTTCATCACTTGAAATTTTACCAGAACCATAAACTTTAGAAATAATATTATTACTGCGATCAACAGCAATTAAAATACCTGTTTGTTCATTTGATTGGCCACGTTTACGTGTTTGCTTTTTATTACCTTTAATTCCTTTATGAGCTTCTAATAAAAATGTTTCATCAGCTTCAACAATGCCTTTAACAGTATCATTCATAAATTTTTGCTCTAAAATTGATAAAATTTTATGTCTCCAACGAAAACTTGTTTGAATGCAAATACCTAATTGTTCAGCTGCTTGTTTAATTGTTTTACCTTCAAACATTAAACAAATATATGATTTCCATAAATCAAGCTTCTTTTTAGTAAGATGCAAGATTGTATTATGATATTCTGTAAAATATGTTCCGCAATTTACACATTTATATTTTTGATGACCTTTGAATTTGCCATACTTTACAAAATGAAAACAACCACATTTTGGACAATAAACAGTTGCTTCATTGTGGTTGCTCATTCCTTCTGTTTTAATAAGATTTATTAAAGTTTGTTTTTCATCTTGAGAAAGTGTTTTTAAAAGAGCCTGCAAATCCATTTTATTATTCCTTTTCAACATCTTATATTAATATTATAGTATATTAAAAAGATTTAATCAACGGATTTATCAAATACAAATCATAATTTAGCCTAAAATAAAAAACAAACCCCTCTCGTTATATAAAAACAAGAGGGGTTTTTTTAGTAGATTGTCTCTGATATCTTGACTTGATCAATCGGCAGAGGCCAATTATCGTCAAAGAACAAGCGTTCTACGCGCAGAGGGTGTTCTCCGCCTGTAAAAGCAGGCTGAAAGCGCCATCGTTTGCCATCATCTATGATGTGCGCGCAACAGGGTTCCCATTCGTTAACAGCTATTCCCGACATAGAAGCAGAATAATCACGCTTCGGATCATATGCAAGTATATACTGCGGTTCATATAAATGGTTGCGGGTATCCAGATAAATCAGACCTTCGGCAGGATAATACCAGCTTTGCCCGTTAAACGTAACTGCAATGCCTTTTTCATAATTGTCCACCGTAACGGTGCCGACAACGGTCGCCGGATAGGTCGTATTATCAAATGCCTGCCATTGAGTCGTTTTGACTGTACGACCGAATGAAGAAGCATTTTTCGGGCGAGCGATGTTTGTTGCTGCCTTGGCTCGAGTGATACGGGCATCATTTATTTCTTGATAGTCTTGAGCCAGTTCAGGATGTTTTTTCTTCATACCGTCAACATCCAGAAGAGGAACTTCGGTTGATGCTTTTTGACCGCGAACGGTCTTTGAGTCATGACTGCAAGAGTAAATACCCATGCAGATAGCAGCGATCATGATCAGACCTGCCAAAAATTTCAAATGTTTCATAATAATGATATTAAAAATTAGTAATAGGAGATCAATATATCAAAAAGATTTTTTGTGTCAATATGTTCTGTGTTTTGTCAAATAGAACAGGCGTGAAGTATTTAAAATCAAAGAGGATATGCCGCCGCAAGCCAATCCCATCAGCAATCCCTGCAGTCCCAAATGAAATTGAAATGCCAGAATATAACAGGCGGCAACTCGTACGCCTAAAAATGAAAAAATTTGAAATACAGTCGGTATTTTAACATCTCCCTGGCCGTTAAGGGCGGCATTTACATTCAAGGGAAGAGCATCAATAAAGACATCTGCCAGTAAGTAAAATAACAAAGTTTTAATTGTTGCCAACACACGTTCGTCTTGTGTGAATATTCCAAATAATTGATCAGGATAAGCATAAACCAGCGAGCATAATGTTAAAATGACGGTTAGAAAAATAACATATCCGGCATTTGTTGCAATTAAAATGCCTTGTTTATCCGACGACCGTATGCGCTGGCAACAACAATGGATGTCGCCTGAGAAATTGAAAAACAGAGCATAAATAAGGTTGTGCTGATATTGATCATAATGACAAAAATAGCCATTGTTTCTTCTCCCAGCCATCCGGCGAAAGTGCTGACTAATGAAAAAGATCCGTTTGTTGCAATAGTCATGATTGCCACGCCGTAACCGATTTGGCGGGTTGTGCGGCTGTCTTGCCACCAGGTAGAATAACTGCGATCCAATCCGAAACGTTTATTTAATTTAGGATTTTTGCGCATTTTATAAATATAAAACAGCATATATAAAGCCAATAAAATACGAACAATCAGTGTTGAAGTTGCGGAACCGACGGCACCGAGTTCTGGTAATCCGAATTTTCCCCATACCAGCAGCGGATTAATGGCGATATTGACAATATTGGCGATTAAAATGCCGTATGTGGCGATATGCGGACGACGAATAGATTGTAAAAAGAAATTGGCATTGACATAAATCAAGATAAAAGGAATGGAAAATACAAATACTCTCAAAATTTTACCGCCGTTTATGACCATATCTTCATTTTGTCCGAGCATTCTTAAAATAGCCTCTCCATGATAGCCTATAAGAAAAAATACCGTACTGAGCAGTAAGGCGTACTTACGCCCTTCATGATATATTTTTCCGCAGGATTGAAACTTACGTGCGCCGAATTTTTGTGATGATTTTATTAAGACGCCGTTTAAAAGACCGATAGGAATTGTAAATAAGATAACAAAAACAGAGTTGGCCATACCAATGTAAGCTAGCTGGATTGTATTATAGTTTCCGACAATCATGGTGTCTACAACACCCATAATTCCCATGGCTAAAAAAGATGTTGTGATCGGCAGTGAAAGTTTGCCGATGGTTTTGATGTAATTTTTTAATGATATCCAATAATTTTTGCTCATTTTGTACCTCTGCTGAGCTGGTTTAATTCGAAAAGCTTGAAGAATCAAGAGAAAAAAATCACAAGCAAGGGAAAAGCTCTTGACTGGAAATAAAAAAGGAGTACACCTGACGCCGGAATTTTTGAAGAGAGAGAAAAAATGAAAGAAATGATAATGCGATTCGCCGTTTGGTACGGCAAAAACTTTACGCCAAAATTAGTAGAACGCCTGCGTAAAGGATATGATATATCAAAATTTAAAAGAGACTGTATTGCAGGATTGACTGTAACCGTTATTTCCATTCCGTTAGCGATGGCTTTGGCTATTGCATCGGGAGTAACACCGGGACAAGGTTTGTATACAGCGATTATTGCCGGATTTTTTATTGCGCTTTTGGGAGGCAGCCGTTATCAAATCGGTGGACCGACCGGAGCATTTGTAATTGTCATTTTTAATATTATGCAGCAATTTGGGTATCAGGGATTGGCGATGGCGATGGTTATTGCCGGAGTGGTTTTAATTGCCTCCGGATATCTCAAATTGGGTTCATATATTAAGTATATTCCATATCCTGTTGTGCTTGGCTTTACGGCCGGTATCGGTATTTTGCTTATCACTACTCAGGTCAAAGACTTGCTGGGGCTGAAAATAGAAAATGTTCCTGCCGATTTTCTGCCCAAATGGAACGCTTATTTAAACAATCTCAATAGTTTTGCTTTTAATTCCGTATTCATTGCAGTTTTTTCTTTTGCTGTAATCTTTTATATTCAACTGCGTAAGCCGAAATTACCGGCATATTTGCTTAGTGTTATCGGAGCAACGTTGTTGGTTGCTGTTTTTGGTCTGGATATTGATACCATTGGTAATAAATTCGGTGGTATTCCGCATTTCCTACCTAAACCGACTTGGTTAGAATGGGATTGGAACTTGATGTTGAAGGTTATGCCGAGCGGTTTAACGATTGCTTTCTTAGCCGGTGTTGAATCTTTATTGAGTGCGACGGTTGTAGACGGTATGAGTGGTGATAATCATAACTCTAATGCCGAATTAATCGGAGAAGGAGTGGCTAACTTAGCGTGTGTGTTCTTTATGGGCGTTCCTGCAACGGGGGCTATTGCTCGTACGGCAACAAACTTTAAGGCAAGAGCATCCTCTCCGATAGCCGGTATTATGCAGTCAGTATTTTTATTACTGTTTATGCTGTTGTTGTCTCCGGCGGCTCGTTATATTCCTTTAGCTTGTTTATCTGTTGTTTTGGTTATTATCGGCTGGAACATGATTAATATTGAAAAGGTGTATAAACTGGTTCGAGGCCCGATGGGGGACAGATTAACATTATTGGTAACTTTGTTGTTAACAATTCTGGTCGATTTGAATACGGCAATTTCTGTCGGATTTATTATGGCGAGTGTCATCTTTATGCATCGTATGAGTCAGGAAATTGAAATAGCCAATGATGAAACAATTCTGGAGGATGTCGGCGGTGGTCGCGATTTGACGGAAGTCTTGAGTAATCAAGGCGTAATGTCTTTGCGTTTTTCCGGTCCGTTATTCTTTGGCGGAGCTTCTCAAGTTTCAAACTTTTTCAAAAAAATCAGCGGTACGCCGAAAGTTTTGATTTTACGGATGGGATATGTTCCTGTTGTGGATGCCAGCGGAGCCAACATTATTGTTGAATTTGTAAAAAAATTACGCAAAGCCGGTACTAAAGTTATTTTCTCAAACGTAAAAAAACAACCTCGCCGTATTTTGCATGATGCATTTTTGAAAGAAGGGATAGATTATCATACAATTTCAACCGCATCTACGTTTGAAAATGCTCTGAAAATGGCAAAGCGCTACTTAAAAACGCTTGAAACATCGGAAGAGCAGGATAACTCTGAGAAAACTGTTGCTATAAACAGTTAATCCGTCAATTATTGACAATAAATGAAATAATATTAATATATAGATTGTTTGATATATGTTAAACAATCTATATATTTATTGTAGAGGAAAAAAGAATGATTATAGCGCTTATATTAATGTTTGTCTTTTTGAGTGCGCCGGTCTTGGCCAATCCGGCATGTGCCGTTTGTACGGTGGCTGTCGGTGCTTCATTGGAAATTGCTCGCAGCTATGGCGTAGACGATAGTATTGTAGGGGTTTGGTCCGGAGCTATGCTGGTTATTATCGGCTATTGGACATTAAAGTGGTTTGATAAAAAAGGCTGGTATTTTTATGGGCGTGATTTTATTGTGCTGACGCTGAGTGTAGCCATGATTGGTTTTATGTATGTGTCTGAATTGCAATATACGCCGCAGATTATCGGTATCTTTTATTTGGATGGCTTTTTATTTAGTACATTGGTTGGCGCTTTAGTCATGGTTTATTCTTCAAATTTTTATCAGTGGATGAAAGCGCGTAACGGCGGACATGCCCATTTTCCTTTTGAAAAAGTTGTCGTTCCTGTTGTTGCATTAATTTTGGCCAGCGCATACTTTAATTATTTTCCGCTGAATAATGCTGCGGATATTACGGTAGACAGTTTGTATGATTTTCAGGAGAACAAATAATGAGCAAAGCAAAAAGTGTAAAAGAATTTGTCGAGAGAATAGATTCTTCCAAAAAAGTAAATCCTAAAGATTTATCTTCGGATCAGGATTTAACAATCGCGATTATGAATTTGATTTCTATTGAAGAACACTTGGTTTTTTCCGGAGCGAAAACCGGAAAAACATCATTTTATGATTTGATTGAAGAGGTTCGTGAAAAGCGTAAAAATCTAATGCAAAAAATTATTCCGAGCTATGAAGGTGAAGTTTGGTGTATTTCCAAACACTTGTTGGCTTCATCCATGCGTTTGATGGAAGTTGGAACCAAGCAGCAAAGTCTGGGTAATAAAAAGCAGGCATATGATTTGTTTAATCAGGCATATGATTTGTATTGTCTCTTCTGGGGCTTGAATATGAATATGTTGAATATTGCGGATGTCAAATGGATTGAAGATAGCGTGGACGATGTGAAAAAGCTTTCGGCAAAAGTTGATGCCGTAATGCCGGTAAAAGAAGAACCTGCCGCACCGGCCACAGCATTAGGTAAAATGAAAGCGTTTGTCCGTAAGGCTGTTGATTGCTGTATTGAATAATCAACACATAAAGTAGAATTAAGCCCGGCGATTGTCGGGCTTATTTTTTTTATTAATATATAGTTAATACTCTTCAAGGGTGTATGTCGATAAAATATACTCGTTAAAAGCGATTTAAAGACTCTGTACGCGTGTAATTAGATAAAATGGATAAAAATATCCCCGACCCCAAATAATGCTTTACAATGCCATTTAAACGTGTTAGATTGATAATGTAGGTTTTGATCCGGCGTTTTCATGAGGTGTATAATGAAACTAGGTTATTATTTGGTGATTATGGCTTTCCAGTTATTGATGCCAAAGTTATCGTATAGTAGTTATTTATCAGAATACACCAACCTCGTAGAAATCAAACCAAACCCAACACGAGTCGGATCAAAACCTTCCTTATCAAAAATAAAGTTAGCCAGTGTAAGTTTTATTACCGACAATCATGAAACACAGTTTGTTGATTATAATTTGGATATAGAAGCGGCGTGTAAAGCTGCAGGTTATTATACAACAAAAAGCAAATGTACTGAGCAAGACAGTTATTGGGGACCGTCATGTCCTTTAAGCGGCGGGGATGAATATGTTTCAGGCTGTTGCAGTAAAAAGATTTATACGGTAGACAGACCGGAGCAATGTAAAAACAGCAATAATATGAGTTATTCAGGCAACAGCTGCGTTATCAGTAACAATGATGGAACAAATTCCCGTCGTTATCATTGCAGCTGCGACAGAAGCACATATCCGTTCGGAGCAGACAATCCGTGTGCGGTGGGTTCCAGTTTTGATGAAAGCAGAATGTGTACGGACGAAGAAGGTAAAAGTTATTATGCGAGCTGCTGTGTACTTAGTGATTTTACCTCTGTTTGTGATGCTTCAAAACATTTGGTCGGGAGTGGTAATTCTTGTCTGATTGACGGTGAGATACGATGGCAGAGCTGTAGTTGTGCATCCGGCTACAATATTCAGTGTTCGACGTGGTTGTACGACGAGAGTGATTATTGCACACCTCCCGGAAAAAGTATCCGCTATACAACTGATGACAATTGTTATGATACATGCAGCGGTGCCGGATATGAAGATTTGCGATATTACTTTTACGGAACGGCGTATACGGATGAAAACTCTGTTTCTCACGGTTGGTTAGAGAAAATGTTCAGCGAGAATGACGGCGTAAGGGAGAACGACTGATGAGATTTATAGTTTTAAGTTCGTTAAGTTTTTTGTTGTTTTTCTCTGCGGCAGGTGAGGCTTCTGAAACATCGGCGAGTTTATGTCGAAATTTGGATCCGTTATCTCGGGAGTATCAGCGTTGCAACCGATGTTGGAACTTAGGCTATGTATTTTCGGAAGCAGAATGCGTTACCACTCAAAATAATTACATACGTTGTCCGATGTATGTTAGTAATGTTTGGTGTCAAAATGCCAATCAATGTGCACATACTCAGGTATTGGGACGTGATTATACGGATACTGATGGTCATAATAATGGTAATGCCTGTATAGAAAGCAATGCAGATGGTTATAAAATGCAAAGCTATTGTGCATCAAATAAGGGAAATTTTTGTTCGTTTCGGGATCCGGACTGTAACAGTGGTTGGCAAGAGGGAGAATATAACCCTGATTTGAGTCAAGGAACAACGGAGTTATGCTGTAATGAGGGCTGGGATTACGATATCGAGACCGGTTTTTGCAAATTGCATAAATGTCCGGGAATGGATGTTTTACGTGCTCATAGTGAGACCAAATGGAGTTCAGATTTATTTGCTAAATATTATCCGTATGATAAAGAACATGGAGATAATCTGCGGAGCAGTATCGGGGCGATAGAAAGCTGTCAATCCGGCAATGAGATACGTTATCGTTATACACAGTGTGGTTTATGCGATGATAGTGGAAATTGCGGAGAGGATGATACGATTGAGCAGGTTTGGGGACCGTCGGATTGGGGAATTGACTGTCATTGCAAGGATCGGGAAAATTATCCGTACAGCTTTATAAACGGAGACTTTAATATACAGTCCGGTTATGCGGGAGGTGCAAAAGGATTATCGGCATCATGTACGGATAATGATGATTTATATATAAAATATATTAACTGTAAAAGAGGATTTATGTTGGATGAGTACGGACGCTGCGGAACGGCTAACCAATATACTTATTATCCGTATAAAATTGGTTCTTTTAATGTGTCGCTTGGATATCAAGGTTTGCAGCGCAAGCAGCATTTTGATGACGAAAGTTTTGAATCAATGTCTAATCCCAATACGTTGGTTGATGTTACAAATTTGGCCTTATTGCCGTCGATACCTCTGAATGAGATTTTTGAAAAAGCGGCAGAGGCAAAATGTGAGCCGAATTGGAGCAGTGTGATAGATGCGGAAGGAAACTGTGATCACACATCAAATCCCAGAGCGACAGGTGTTTGTAAAAATTATAAAAAAACTTTAGCACCGTTAGGTGAAAATTCTTATACAAAAGTTCCTGATTGTCTTATTTCCGGAGGTTCCGGATGGTCCGGAGCTGAAATCTATTTATTTTCTGTCGGAAATGGTAGTTTTACCGGTACCGGAGGACAATATGATTTATATGCCGGTTATAAAAAATGTCCGTCGGATGCAGATGTAAATACGCCGTATCATGTACGAGGGGATTATAAATTATCTGACGGACAATGGGCAACACAGCATGCTGATGGAGCAGCAGATGTTCAAAGTAACGGTTTAGGCTGGGGTGCGGCTCGTGCTGTTAGCGGATTTGCTTGCTATGGAGTTTGTTCTACCGGTAATTTAAATGCTTGTCGAGCTAAGAATATTTTGCGAGATAGCAGCAGCGGCAAGAAAATCGGTTTGGTTTATTATCGGACCGCAGATGAAATGAGAATTTTTTCATTGGATAATGCCACAACCGGAGAAAAAAACGAAAAAGACGCTTGGGCTGATGGTGTGTTAAAAAATGATGCGAAAAGATTTGCCTGCGGATACGCGCCAAAAGGTTTTGAAAGTCATGCAACATATGGTGTAGGGCACTGGGATTTGCCGGATGCTGCTCTAAACGGTACTTACTACTATGATTATATTAACCGGCAACAACTTGTTCAAATTCTTTCCGCTTTTTCTATACAGAATAGAACGGGAAATAGTGAAAATCTGCCAAATATATTTGTGCAAAACTATTGGGTTGAGGTTAAAAAGAACACATCTGATTTAAATCGTCAAAAAGACGGCAACACTTATAAAACCGGTGAAATCTATCAGAGAACTTATAGTACTGTCGGAACATCCTCGTCAGATGCCAGAAATGCCGTTTATCCGGAACTGGTTTTAAGAAAAGAAAGTGGTGTTTGGAAAGTTCAGAGTACGACATGCCAGTAGTGTAAGGGAGGCGTTAATATGTTAAAAGTTTCTAACAAAAATATTGGTGTATCCTTGCTGGTATTGAGTATGTTCGGTTCGGCATCGGTTCAAGCGAGAAGTTGTCTTGATGCCTATAATGCAGACAGCAACAGAATTGACCGTACATGTCGTCCGTTTAAAGAATGCATAGAATTGGGATATGAAGAAGATCAGTGCGCCTCTAATGAAAAAGTATTAACTTGCCCATACGATGAGGGATTTAAACTGTGTATCAAAGATGCTTGTTTGGGCTATAATCTGGCTGTAGTTCAACGAGAAGACGGTAAATTTTATTTGACGGATAATGTTAATGATGCAAGTTCTTCAGGATTAAATCATCAGATAAGTGGTTCCGTGCCGATATCAATGCCTTATGGGGAATTAGAGTATTGTGATATTAATAGTCGCGGCAGTTCTAATATAAACAATCCCGGATATAAATATCGTGTGTATCGCTATAAAAACTGCCATGAGGATTCGATGTTTTCAGGCGGTTTATGTATTACGGGCTGCAATAGAAACGAATGTGATGGTAAGATATGTTATCCGTATACGAACAAAGCGGCGTTAAGTGTTCAATATGGTGTTATCGGAGATTGTCAAGATACGAGCGGCAAGTATTACGGCTATATATCGTGCCATTCGGGATATATTCGTGATACACAGGGAAACTGTGTATTGAATACATGTTCCGAGCAGGATTATGTTTATTCAGAAGCTCATCATCCGAGTAGTGATCGCGGTCGGGTTGAACCGTGTTATGTGGGTGGAGGTGTCAGATATGCATACTCAAGTTGTAACAGCGGTATGTTGAAAACTTATAGTAATAAAGGTTTGGGTATTTGTACCAAAGATTTTGAATATGGCAGTTCAATGTCCGGTGTACAGGTTGGAGACTATATCACATATAAAGGCGAACGTATTGGTGTCGTTTATCATATTGAGAATAATAAAATACGCATAATTGCCATTCAACAAGATAAATCGTTGCCGTTTAGTATTTTATCTGCCGTCAGTTCAACAGTAAATTCGGCAACTTGTATCATACCGCAATGCGACGGTAACAGTTGCAAAGTTATTGAGGGTGTAAATACTTCTTGGACAAATGAGAATACGCAGTCTGTTCGAGGTGTTGCTAATTATAAGTGTGGTACCGGAGCGGTGAATGGAAAGTATTATGCTTTTAATGATGATGACGGAAGATATAATACGACTAAGATATTAGAATTTAATAATGTAAAAAATGTTGGTGCAAGCGGTGCAGGATATATAGACAGAAACTATCCTTATTGTGCGGCACGTTATGTTGATTCATATCCTGATTTTCCGGTGGATCAAAGTACATATAAATTTGATATTCCGCCTTCCATGAAAGGAAAAGTAAGTGATTCTTCAAGATATACGGATATTTTCTTTAAGGATAAAAATGATGCCGAGGTTACATGGCTCAATGCTTGTGGAAACAATAGTTCGGCAGATGTAAATTTCTATTATAAAGATACAGATAAAGAAACTTTTAGAAGTCAATGGAAACAAAATAATAAATTGGGCTCGGGAAATTGGTACCTTCCGGGAGAAAAAGAATTGACATATATTTATGAAAACAGATTTTTATTAAATGCAGCTTTGTGGTATATTAATGATACGAGTAAGATAACAACTTATCAGTTAAATACAGGTAGTTACTACTGGTCCTCTACCGAGGGCTCGTCCGCGTATTCATGGCTACTGTATTTCAGTAATGGTAATAGGAACACGAACAATAAGTATAATTCGAATTACGTTCG
>CAYTQF010000043.1:0-11848 GCA_964440165.1 uncultured Azospirillaceae bacterium | reverse complement strand
TCAGTCGTGTTTATGTGCCGAAAAAACAGGAATTGTCCAGTGCAAAGGCTATTGCACAATATGAAGAACTTGACAAATCTTTGCAGCAGATAAGTGTTTTGTTGGATGATATTGATGCTTTGGCTGCTGATAAGACAATCAGCGAAGATCAACCTGCTAAAATTGCATCCAAGACGGAAGAGGCTGAACTTGGGTTGAAAACGTTGGAGGCTTCTTTTGAAGCTTTGTATATGGATGATCTGAAATTTGTCATTAATAATTGCTACAATGATATTTTGGAAAATATTAAGCGTGCAAAGGATGAGGTTGCTCATTATCAGGAACAGAACAGTCTTTATACGCGTCGTTTGTATAAAATAGAATCCAAATATGCCTTTAATGAAGATACAAATATCAAAAATTTAAGACAGATTGTGGAAGATGAAATGTTGACTCTTACTGAAACCGGAGAAAAAAGTGCGGATATTTATGCATCATCTCTTAAAGCCGATGATATTGAAAAACTGCAAGAATTAAAAAATTCATGTACGGTTATTGCTGTGGATGTAAAAAATGGTGCCGGGCAGCTTAAGGACAGTATTTCTCGGTTTGAGAAATACGCCGGAGAGATTGTCGGTACCGAAGAAAACGCATATGTTAACCGTAAACAGGAAGAAGAAAATGCACGAAAGGTTGAGGCAAATATAGGTAAAATCGTGTCTCCTTCCACAGGAAAAGTGCAGACGATTATTCGCGGTATAGATGAGATTGAAAAAACGGAACAAAATCTCAATAACCCGGATGAAAATATCGTGGACGAACAGGCTGAAATTGAAGTCAGATTATTGCAAGATGATGACAATCTGAAGAATGTTTCAGGTACGATTGTTAAAGGTAAATAATTGTGAATGTCGTTGCTTTGCTCTTGAGGAATCCTTTTTTCGTTGTTATATTGAGAGCATAATTTCAATATAACAATTTTAAGGAGTTCTTAATGAGTAAAAAACCCGAAGTCTGCATCCTTCCGGTTGCCGGACTTTCTACCCGTAACCTTCCGTCTACTAAAGTTTTGCATAAAGGTTTTCTGACTTTGCATAGTCGACCGATTATTCAATACGCTGTTGATGCTTGCGCTGAAATCGGCGTGAAGGAAATTATTTTTATTTATAGTGATCAGTCTTGCAAACATTTATATGAAAGTTATTTTGCTCCGTATCCATGGTTGGAAAATCATTTGAAAGAGAAAAATAAACTGGATTTGTTAAAAATTGTGCAGGATGTTATTCCTGACGGTATGAAGTTTTCTTTTGCAGAACAGAAAGAACCAAAAGGGAACGGACATGCTATTCTGATGGCGAAAGAATTAGTCGGAGATCGCGATTTTATTGTTATGTGGCCTGATGATGTTTATGTTAATTTCCGCGGTGATGGTGTGTTAAAACAGCTTTTAGATGTTTATGAAGCTGAAGGCGGCATGGTCATTAATATCATGGAATTTCCGCGCGAAGAGATGGTGCGTTACGGTGCTTTGGTCGGCACAGTTCGTGATGGTCGTAAAGTACTGGCAAAAGGTTTGGTTGAGAAACCGGCTTTGGAAAATGTTCCTTCTAATTATGCCAGCATGGGGCCATATATTATTCCGAATAAAATTATGGATATTTTGCCTGAAGTTCGCAAAGGAACCAATGGTGAAATTAATTTGACGGATGCTTTACAGTTGGCGGCTCAGAGAGGTGTAAAACTGACTGGCGTTTTGTGTGATACAATGCGTTTTGACTGTGGCACAAATAAGGATTTGGAACGCTCTAATATCAAATTATCTCTGATGCAAGATCAGGGATTACGTGCATATTGTCAGGACTTGTTAAATACAATGCTGGTATAAGTATTGCAAAAGAAAAAGCTCCCATTATGGGAGCTTTTTTATTATTATTTTTTTCTAAAAAAGTGCTTGCTTTCTGTTATTATTTAGGTTAATTATCTTGTTAGGATGCGACCGTGGCGAAATTGGTAGACGCGTAACGTTGAGGTCGTTATGAACTAAGTTCATGGAAGTTCAAGTCTTCTCGGTCGCACCATTGTTGTTATGCACCCGTATGAAGGTGCTTTTTTTATGCTTTCGTGCATAATATAAAAAAAGCCGTCCAATAAGGACGGCTTTTTTGTAATCAGGCAAACTTATTTAGCTTTTTTGCTTGCTTTAGCTTTAGAAGCTGTGCTTTTTTTGCATGCAGAAGCGCTTTTGCATGCTGAGGATTTTTTATTGCTCAAAGATGCCAAAATGCCTTTTTTAGCAGAAGCTAAAGATGTTTTTTTAGCACTAGCCATTGTTAATTGAGCAATAGCTGCGTTCCAATCTTGTTGGCTTGTATTTGCCGGGCAGCCATTGTTTTTCCAGATGAAGTAAGCAGCTTCTCTGATTGCATTTTCATTTGAGTTAGTCATAATTAAAATCTCCTTCGTCAATAAAATCACTTTCTGTATATATCGGAATTTATTAAAAAAAGATTTATAAGGTTGTTTTTTTATTATTTTTTGGGAAAAAATAATAAAAATGTAATTTGATAAAATAAACCCCCTGCAAGAGGGGGTGAGGAATTAATAATTGAAATATATTTAATCTAATTCAGAAAGTTTCTGAGCTTGATCTTCGGTAATTAAAGCATCAATAATTTCATTGAGTGCTTCGCCTGATACGACCTCGTTTAATTTATATAATGTCAGATTAATTCGATGGTCTGTAACGCGGCCTTGCGGATAGTTGTATGTGCGAATGCGTTCACTGCGGTCGCCAGAACCGACTTGAAGTTTACGACGTTCAGAATATTCACTGTCTATTTGTGATTTTTGCAGATCATAAAGCTTTGAACGTAAATGGTTCATGGCTTTTTCTTTATTTTTATATTGAGAACGATCATCTTGACATTGAACAACAGTACCGGTCGGAATATGTGTAATACGTACTGCAGATTCTGTACGGTTTACGTGTTGTCCGCCGGCGCCGGAGGCACGATATACATCAATTTTCAAATCAGCCGGATTGATATACATATCAACTTCTTCAACTTCAGGTAAAACGGCTACGGTGGCGGCAGATGTATGAACTCGTCCTTGAGATTCAGTAACGGGAACTCGTTGTACACGATGAGCACCGGATTCAAATTTAAGACGGGCAAACACATCTTTTCCTGTAATTTTGGCACTGGCTTGTTTGTATCCACCCAGACCGTTTTCATCGGCATCAATAACTTCGAATTTCCATCCCATTTCAGCAGAGTAGCGCTGATACATTTCAAATAATACAGCTGCAAATAAGGCTGCTTCATCACCACCTGTACCGGCACGGACTTCTAAAATGGCATTCTTTTCATCTTCTTCGTCTTTAGGTAACAATAAGATTTTAATTTGTTTTTCCATTTCCGGAAGTTTTTCTTTTAATTCATAAAATTCAGCAGATGCCATATCTCGCATTTCTTTATCTAAGGAACTGTCTTCCATCATGGCAGCCGCATCAGCCATATCGTTTTCAAAACGACGGTATTCTTTAACCGCTTCAACAACCGGAGATAAAGTTGCAAGCTCCTTGTTCATTTTTACCAAGTCTTCAGCATTGACATCCGGAGATGAGATTAAAGCTTGAATTTCATCATGGCGATTAACGACGTTGGCCAGTTTTTCTGCAAAAGATGCCATTATTTTACTTCCTTCAACAAATCATTCAGGGCGACGGATTTTTGCTCGCCACTGTCTAAATCTTTAATGGTTACAAGATTTTGTGCTAATTCATCACTACCGATAATAACTGCTTTTACGGCATTACTTTTATTTGCTTTAATCATGCGTTTTTTTAGATTGCCGCTGTAGCTTTGTTCTACGGTATATCCTGCTCTGCGTAAGTCGTAAGCAATTTTTATTGCCTCTATATTTACATCTTCTCCGACAGGAATAACAGCAATCGGACGAGGACGAGAAACATCTTCTTCAAGCATCATGCTGAGACGTTCTACACCGCAAGCCCAACCAATACCGGCAACTTTTCCGCCGCCCATTTGTTCGACTAAACCGTCATAACGACCACCGGCTAAAACAGTGCCTTGTGAGCCGAGTTTGTCTGTAACGAGTTCGAATACGGTGTGAGAATAATAGTCTAATCCTCGAACCAGACGATTATTGACTTTGTATTTAATTCCGAGTTTATCTAATCCGGCAAGAACGTCCGCAAAAAATTTGGATGATGCTTCGTTTAAGCTGTCTGCATATAAAGGCGCATTGGCAACCACGGCTTTATCACATTCTTCTTTTGAATCTAAAACGCGCAGCGGATTTTTATCCAGCCGATTGCGGCTGTCTTCAGACAGTTCATCAATGTGCTCTTTCAGATAAGCAACAAGTTTGTTTCTGTAGGCATTACGGCTTTCGGCATCCCCGAGAGAGTTTATTTCAACCGTAATACTGCCGCCTAAGCCTAAAGATTCGATGAATTCATAGGCCATCGCGATAACTTCAATGTCTGCTTGAGGTGTTTCAACGCCTAACAATTCGCAACCAAATTGTGTGAATTGTCTTTGACGACCTTTTTGTGGACGTTCGTAGCGAAACATCGGACCGTTATAGTATAATTTAACCGGCAGATTTTGTTGCATTCCTTCTGAAATAAATGAACGAACCACGCCGGCAGTACCTTCCGGACGCAGCGTTAAACTTTCTCCGCCGCGATCTTGAAAGCAATACATTTCTTTTGTAACAATGTCAGAAGTATCACCAAGATTACGTGAAAAAACTTCCGTAAATTCAAAAATAGGGGTTTCAATTTCTTCAAAACCATATTTTTCGACAATGGCGCCGGCGTTTGCCGTTACTTTTTTTGTTTTGCGTTTTGCTTCGCCATAAAGGTCGTATGTTCCGCGTACGTTTTGTATTTTTGCCATAATTTTTTACCTTATATTTATAATTTTTTCTTTTTTAACATGTTTTGGCTAATTGTAAACCGTTTTATGCAATGCCTTATAAAACAAAAGAAAATAGCAAGTGCATACTTGCTATTTTCTTTGTGCGAAAGTTACTTTAATGGTTGGCGTCTAAAAATTTATCCAAATTGATGTTGGTTTTTTTATTCGGAGAAATGATTGTTGTTACTTTACCGTTGATAACAACCTCAACACCGTCGGTATTGCCAAAAGACAAGATTTTGCCTTTTCCCGCCGGAACTTTATATTCATCACCGGCATATAATACTTTGCTTAACCATAATTTTTCTTTGTCTTTAACTTCAATCCAAGTTTCTTTTTTTACTTTAAGAAGTACAATGTCTTCTTTAGGTGTTTCTGTAACTTGAGTTGCTTCCGGTTGATTATTTTCAGCGTCGGATGCAGAAACTGCTGATTCATCAACAAACACAGCGTCGGTTACAGTGATTTGCTGATCTGTTGCAGAATCTGTTTCTGAATCGGTCAAAGCTGTGTCGGATTGTTCAAAAGCATCAATTTGCATCGGGTAGTCTTGAGAAACTGTTGTTGATGTGATTTCTTCCTTAGGTTCTGTTGAACCGGAGAAGCTGCTCCATAAAATATATCCGAGGGCAATCATAACAAGACTAATAATCAGGTATTTAGGGTTTGGTGCCGTTGTTTCATTTTGAGGCTCTAAAACCAAATAGTCGACGTTTTTATTTTTGTCGGAATCCGTTTCTTCTTTAAACAGTTGAGTGATACGTGTGCTGTTTAGACCCAAATAATTAGCATAGCTGCGAACGAAGCCGATACCGTAGGGATCAGCCGGAATGTTTTCATAATCGCTGTTTTCAATAGCTGTTAAGTAAGCTGCTTTGATGTATAAGTCTTTTGCTACAGTTTCCAAATCGATTTTCTTTTTGGTGCGGACATCGTGCAGCATTGTACCGACTTTTCCTTCGAGGGACGGAGTTTGTACGATTGTTTCCTGATTAGTTTTTTCAGTTTTTTCTGTCTTTTTTTCTTTACTCACTGTTTTGTCCTTTTGCGATATAAAAAACGGTTAGAATCTTTGTTCGGTATTGAAACATATTTTTTAGTATATTTCAATACCGTGATCATAAGCATACGCCATTAATTGAGGGCGTAAAGTTTTTTTGGGAGATTTCAGCAGATTATGAACATAGTCGCTGATCTCTTCAATGTTTGCAGAGCGAATCATGGATTTAACTCGGCCATAAGACGCTCCGGAAACAGATAAATGTCTATAGCCTAATCCTAATAACACCATGGCTTCTAACGGATTACTGGCCATTTCGCCGCAAACAGAACATAATACGTCGGCTTTGTTTGCTTTGGTTATAATTTCATTCATCAAACGTAAAAATGGTGCGGATAAAACATCATAGCGTTCACTCAGGCGTGGATTTCCGCGGTCGCAAGCAAAGATAAATTGTGCCAAGTCATTGGTGCCGATAGAAACAAAATCGGCGCTCGGCAGTATTTCATCAAGTTGGAATAAAACCGAGGGAACTTCAATCATCAGTCCGATATTGACCTTCGACGGAATCTCTGTACTTTTGCGTTTTTCTTTTTCTAATTCAATCAGTAGAGTTTCTTTAGCATCTTCAAATTCACTCAAGTTTGATATCATGGGGAACATGACATTCAATTCTTTTCCTGCAGAAGCTCTTAAAAATGCACGCAATTGCTTGCGCAGAATAGCGCGTCGGTCAAGTGTTATACGAATAGATCTCCAGCCGATTGCCGGATTATCTTCTCCCATATTTCCCCAGTAGGGCAAAAGTTTATCCGAACCGACATCCAGACTGCGAAATACAACTTTACGGTCTCCGGCTTTATCCATTAATGTCTGATAATAACGCATCTGTTGTTCAACATTCGGCATATTATCGGATGACATAAACGGAATTTCCGTTCGGTATAAACCGACACCGTCGCATCCTGTCGAATCCAGATAATCTAAGTCAAAAGATAGACCGACATTAATATACAAACCAATCTTTTTGCCATCTTTGGATATTGTCGGTAATTTTTTGAGCTCGGCTAATTTTTGCTGCAGACGTGAAATTTCTGCAATTTTGGCCTGAATGCGAGCCTGTATCATTTTGTTGGGGTTGATGTATATATAGCTTTCATTACCGTCAATGGCTATTAAATCCCCATTTTTCAGACCGTCATACAGTCCGTTTACTTTGGCTATTACCGGAATATTTAACGCTTTGGCAACAATGGCAACATGCATGGTAGGAGTGCCGTCTTCAATAATAAGCCCGCGGATTTTGGTGTGATCATAATCCATTAATTCTGCCGGACCCATGGTTTGAGCGACAATAATCAAATTATTATTTTCACTTTGTATATTGTCGGTCATGTTTTCGCCGCGCAGATAGTTTTGCAAACGATCAGAAACATCTCGCAGGTCGTGCAGACGTTCTTTCAGATATTGCTCGGTTGTACCTGAAAGACGGTTCCACATATCTTCATAAGCGCGTTCGACGGCTGCTTCAGCCGTTAAACCGCTGTTGACATTTCCTGTAATTTTTTTATACCAGCCTTTGTCTTGGGCAAACATGCGATATGCATCCAAAATATCTACATGTTCTCCTAATCCCAATTTGGATGAGGTAAATTTTTCATCCAAATCTTTATTCATCAAAGTAAATGCATCTTCCAGTCTTTTGAGTTCTGCGTCTTTGTCTTCCGTAAAAATTTTTGTGATAGTTTGCCGACGGCGGTGAATGACGGCATGTCCGATACCGTATCCTTTGCTCAGGCTGATGCCTTTAATTCTGTCTGCAATAACAATACCGCGCTTTTTGATCAATTTTTCTTTGTATGCAGACATCTCTTCAGATGACAAAATATCGCTTAAAACCATTGCAATCGTTTCCAGCGTTTCTTGCTCAAACGGAGAATATTCATAAACTTCTTTTTTATATAAGGCGAGAACACCGATCGCACGGTTCCAACGAATCAAAGGAATAGCCAGAAAGCCTTTAAAATCTTTGGCGCCAAATTCGTTTTCCGTTTGAAATTTAGAATGCTTGCTATAGTCGGGCAGACAGAGTGTGCGGCAAGTTTGCGCCGTTTCTCCGATAATTGTGTCGTGCATGGCAAGAGATAGTTTTTGGCTTTCGCTGATTTGTAATCCGTAGGATGAGAAAAGCTCCAATTTTTTATCGTTAATGACGATAAAACACGCAGCCGCGTCGGAACCTGTTTGTTCAGCGATGGTTTTGATTATTCTGTTGAGTTTGTTATCGGCATCTTGTTGTTCATCCATAATCTGCCGCAACAGTTTTAATATGCTTAAGGCCTGATTTACAGCGGTTGACTGCATTGTTCCATCATCCCAAAAATTATCTTGCGATTTCTTTTATATTATTTATATTCTTTTTCATCAAGTACAATAATTGATGGAGAGTATAAATATGGTAAACAATTACAAAAAAGGCGATCATGATACGCGTCCCTGGGGAACTTGGGAGGTTTTGGATGCCGGAGACGGATTTTGCGTAAAACGTATTTGTGTAACGCCCGGTAATATTTTATCTTTGCAATCTCATGATTTTCGTGCGGAGCATTGGATTATTGTTAAAGGAGAGGCTGTCGTAACTTTAGGTGAAGATAAAGTTTTAAAAAAAGCCGGAGAAGCCGTGTTTATTCCTGTTAAAACCAAGCATCGTATTCAAAATGATGCGGCGTCTGATATGGAATTTATTGAAATTCAGACAGGAGAGACTTTAGATGAAAATGATATTATAAGATATGAAGATGTTTATGGTCGAGCTTGAGTTTTGCCTTTAATAAAAAAGCCCCGAAATTTTTCGGGGTTTTTTTTATCGATAATTGTCATAGTCATAAGAACGTTGACCTGTCAGCTTATATTTTAAGAGGCCTTGCTGCCGGATTAAAGCATGTTTGCGTTTATTGCTCTTAAGGTAGTTTTCTTTATCCCCATATTCTCGCTGTAAATTTGTTTGTTGTTCCAATAGCGCAAGTTTATAGGAATTCTTTTTTAATTTTGAGAGAGCAAGATCGTCAATAACTCGCAATACGGTTTCATAAGCCTGATTTCTGGTTTGATAGTTTTCTTGGCGATTTTGTGCGGTTTGCATTAAAATGTCATAGTATTTAGAGGCCAGTTTTGTTATTATTGATGAGTAGTTTGCTGTTATATGGCTTTGCGGACTTGTTTTTTGTTGTGCTTTTTTGGTTGAATTATATTTGTCCTGAATCGGAACGGATAAGTCATTAATTTTTAAAATCAGTGAAAATCTGTCAGAATCGTATTTGTGTTTGGGAAGCTCACTTATAATATCGTTGAGAATTTCATATTTTGTTGTATCCGGACAGTCGGGCATATAATCATGACAACATGCGATACAATATTTGGCGTGCGTTTTTTCAAACTTATGCAAAAAAGGCAGAATTTTTTCAAAATAAGCAACACATCTTTCAGCTTGATGTTCTGTCGGTTCATCTGTTCGTCTGATTTCTGAAAAGCTGTAAAAAGCCAATTCTGCCTGCAGCATTTTAAGAATATTCGGATTTTTTGTTTTACCTGCAATATAACGCCCCATTTCTCCGGCAGGAATTTGATTACGTTCTTCCGGAGTGATTCCTGCGCTTTCCATAATTATTCGGCGGGCTTCGGAGAAATTTCCCGCGCGGTATAATTCGCAGACCTTTTTTAACGCTTTTGCCGGTGGAAGAGAAGAATTGCGGTCTGCTGTCATTGTGTTTGTCCTCAGCTTAAATGTTTTTTACCATCTTGGCAAAGGTGATGCCGTTTTCTTCAAAAATATCACCTTCTTGGTGGTAACCGATTTTTTCGTAAAAATGCACAACGGATAACATTGCATGCATGATGATTTTAGAAAATCCGGATGCTTTAGCCCGGCTTTCCGCATATTTAACCATGTCTCGGCCGATACCTTCACCTTGATATTTGGTGTCTACGGCAACTTGCATCATGCGGACTTCTTCGTCATTTAATGGAGCTAACAGCAGTCCTCCGACTAATTTGTCGTCAAGGCATTCAATGCAGCCGATATGTAAATAACCGGCTTCTTTATTTCGGAAGGAGTCTAAAAATTTTAATCCGAGAGGTTCCAGAAGAATCTTATAGCGCAGCTGCACAAGCTCATCATAACGACTGGAATTAAATTCGATATCGATAAATTTCTTCATGGCGGCCTCCTGTTTGGTAACATTGTTATCAGTATACGTATTTTTTATGATATAATCAATATTATATTGCTTAAAAATAAATTATCTTATATTTATAAGGAAAAATAATTTGGAAAACAGAGCAGGAAAATGACTACGGATTTGAACTTAATCAGAAATTTTGCCATTATTGCCCATATTGATCATGGAAAATCAACGCTTGCCGATCGTTTGATTGAAAAATGCGGGGCCGTACAACAGCGTGAAATGCAAGAGCAAATGCTTGATTCTATGGATATTGAACGTGAACGAGGCATTACGATTAAAGCTCAAACCGTGCGTTTGAATTATACGGCTCAGGATGGTAAAACATATCAGCTTAATTTGATTGATACCCCGGGGCATGTTGACTTTTCTTATGAAGTTTCTCGTTCTTTAGCTTCTTGTGAAGGGTCTGTTTTGGTGGTGGATGCGACGCAGGGTGTAGAAGCGCAGACTTTAGCTAATGTTTATCTTGCTTTAGATAATAATCATGAAATTTTACCGGTATTGAATAAGGTTGATTTGCCTTCGGCTGAACCGGAGAAAGTTAAACAACAGATTGAAGATGTTATCGGTTTGGATGCTTCTGAGGCGATTGAGACCTCAGGTAAAACCGGATTAGGGGTTGAAAATCTTTTGGAAGGGATTGTCAAATCCTTACCGGCTCCGCAAGGAGAAGCCGATGCGCCACTGAAAGCTTTATTGATTGACAGTTGGTATGATCCGTATTTGGGCGTGATTATTTTAGTGCGGATTAAAGATGGTGTGTTACGTAAAAAAACACAAATCCGTATGATGTCTAACAATGCGGTATATTTGGTTGATAAAGTCGGTATCTTTACGCCGAAGATGGAAGATATTGATGCTTTATACCCGGGAGAGGTCGGGTTTATTACGGCAAGTATTAAGAGCGTGAGTGATTGCAGTGTCGGAGATACGATTACGGATAATAAAAAGCCTTGTGATGAACCTCTCCAGGGATTTAAGCCTTCTGTTCCGGTCGTTTTCTGTTCTATTTTTCCGGTCGACAGCAGTCAGTATGAAAATTTGAAAGATGCTTTGGCAAAACTTAAGCTGAATGATGCCAGTATTGATTATCAAAATGAGAATTCAGCCGCGTTGGGATTGGGTTTTCGTTGTGGTTTTCTCGGTTTGCTGCATATGGAAATTATTCAGGAGCGTTTGGGGCGTGAATTTGATTTGGATTTGATTACAACAGCGCCGTCCGTGGCTTATAAAATCAATTTAACATCCGGCTCTCAAATAACTTTGCATAATCCGGCAGATATGCCTGATATTACAACTATTCAGTCCATTGAAGAACCTTGGGTAAAAGCTACTATTTTGGTTCCGGATACTTATTTGGGTGCGGTTTTGAAGTTGTGTAACGAACGTCGCGGAGAACAGGAAGAACTTACTTATGCCGGAACCCGCGCAATGGTTGTCTATAAAATTCCGCTGAACGAGATTGTGTTTGATTTTTATGATCGTTTGAAATCTATTACCAGCGGTTATGCCAGTTTTGATTATGAACTTATCGGCTATGCGCCTTCCGACTTGGTAAAAGTACAAATTTTGATTAATGAAGAGCCGGTTGATGCCTTGGCATTTTTATGCCATCGTTCGGAAGCGGAATCTCGCGGGCGACAAATTTGTGAACGTTTGAAAGATTTAATCCCGAG
>CAYTQF010000042.1:0-11924 GCA_964440165.1 uncultured Azospirillaceae bacterium | reverse complement strand
TGCCGTGTAAGTGCCGACGTTTACGTTATCGCCCGCGGTCTTTGCAACCGACAGGCACTGATTTCACTGGCTTTAACGCCGGCATCTTCTAAAGCTTTTTGGCAAGGTGCAACTGTTTTTTCAATCAAATCTTCAACCAAAGATTCTAATTTAGCGCGTGTTAATTTGATGTTCAGGTGCTTCGGACCGGTTGCGTCAGCCGTAATAAACGGCAGGTTTACATCGGTCTGTGTTACGGAAGACAATTCGATTTTTGCTTTTTCAGCTGCTTCTTTTAAGCGCTGTAAAGCCAAACGGTCATTCTTAAGATCAATACCGCTTTCTTTTTTGAATTCGTCTGTCAAATAGGTAACCAAACGTTGGTCAAAGTCTTCACCGCCGAGGAACGTATCGCCGTTTGTAGACTTAACTTCAAATACGCCATCGCCGATTTCCAAAATAGAAATATCAAAGGTACCGCCGCCCAAGTCGTATACGGCAATTGTACCGTTGGCTTTTTTATCCATACCATAAGCCAAAGCAGCAGCCGTCGGTTCGTTGATAATACGCAAAACTTCCAAGCCTGCGATTTTACCGGCGTCTTTTGTAGCCTGACGTTGAGAGTCGTTAAAGTAAGCTGGAACCGTAATAACGGCTTTATCTACTTTTTCTCCCAAGTAGCTTTCTGCATATTCTTTAATTTTCTGCAAAACGATAGCGGAAATCTGAGACGGAGCATATTTTTCGCCTTTAGCTTCAACCCAAGCATCACCGTTATCACCGTTAATGATTTTGAATGGAACCAGTGCTTTGTCTTTAGTAACTTCCGGAGAATCAAAACGGCGGCCGATCAAACGTTTGATGGCAAACAATGTGTTTTCCGGATTAGTTACAGCCTGACGTTTAGCCGGAAAACCGACCAGACGTTCTGTATCTGTAAAAGCAACCATTGAAGGGGTTGTTCTTGCGCCTTCGGAGTTTTCCAAAACTTTCGGGTCTTTACCGTCCATAATGGCAAAGCAGGAGTTGGTTGTACCAAGGTCAATACCAATAACTTTATTGCTCATGTTTTTTATCCTTTTTTATTAATAAAACTTTTCTATAAAGTTATATAGGGAGCAATTTGTGTCAGTGCAAGTGCTCAGGATAAAAAATACTGAATTTATGCAAATAATTTTAAGAAATTAAATAGCCGTTTGAGTTTTCAACCATTGATTCTGCCAACATCAGATCATCTTCCGTACAACTATATATCCGATAGAGCGGTTCGCCGGCCTCAACGGTATCTCCTATTTTTTTGAATAAATCTAAACCGGCGCCCGGATGCTGTCTGACACCGGCCCAAATTCCGATACGATTAAGTTGAGCATTGTCTATCTTTGAGATTTCTCCGCTGGTCGGAGCGACAATATCTCGAACATATTGTCCTAATTCAGGCATATCGGCTTTACCTTGAGACAGGATCATTTTGTTGAGTTGTTCTAATGCTTGTCCGGATCGTAAGATTTCCATAGCCGTTTCAGTCCCTTTTCCGCCGCGCAGTTTTGGATCAAAAGCTAATACGCGTCCTGCTAAAAAGGCTGATTTTTCCAATAAATCTTGCGGTGCGTTCGGTTTATTGCGCAGCACCTGAATCACATCTCTTGCTTCTAACACGGCGCCAATCCCGTTGCCGATCGGTTCTTGTCCGTCAGTAATAACAACATCAATATCCAAATTGAGACGGTCTCCGGCATATTCGGCCAGTTTTCTGAGGCGCATGGCTTCATAGGCATTCATAACGCGGGAATTCGGACCGACCGGAATATCAATCACAAGATGAGTAACACCGGCCGCAATTTTAATAGCTAAAATTGTTGTCAGCAAAAATTCTTTTTGTGTTAAGCCCATATGGTGCTCAACATTAGAAATTGCTTTCACGGCTTCGGCAATGTCAAGATTCCTGTAATCCGCAATAACGGAGCGATTTTGCAAAGCCAATTCTCTGAATGTGTTTTGAGAAAGATCCACATTGCATAAAACGCCCATGGTATCGGCAACACTGGCACAAGAAGTGGTCGCTTTGGTTACTGTTTTCGGCATCATCAGCCCGTAGGCGCCGACAATTGCAGCAATAATGATGTCTGTTTTATTTCCGGGAATACCGCCGAGACAATGATGATCTACAACCAAGTTTTCATTGGGCCATAAAAGCTTGTTATTGTTTACCAGGGCATCCGTTAAGCCCATAACTTCATTCGCGCTGATAAACATCCCGCCCGAAACAACAAACGACGCAATGTCAATATTTGAGTATCTGTGTGTATTGATATCGTTGATAATAAACTTATAATCCTGTGGCGTTAAAATATTACCGGCAATTTTTCTTTTTAAGGCATTACGGCTGGGAGCCGGAGCTGCTAAACTGATTGACACCTCAGCCCCTTCCGGAGCATCAAGATTTGCAAAAGCTTCATCATTTAAGGCCAATTCATCAGGAGCAACTAAAGAATCATCGTCAACCAGATGTAAAAAGGCATATATTTTGCTGGATTCTGTCTGGATTTCAACTTGTGTCAGGTTGTCAATGTCATCCATATTATAAGCTAAACAATTCTTATTTATGTAAGCCTGATTTTCATTGAATGATTTGATTGAGATATGTTTTAATACCAGCATGTTAGTCCCTATACTTGTAATTCTTTCGCATAAGTATAATTGATCATTAGTTAAAAAGGTTATAACAAAAAATCCCGCAGATATCTGCGGGATTAAATTTATTTGCTTTCCAGCAGCTGCTGGGTTATCGCAGGTTTTTTATGGGTTAAAATGCTGATAACTTTCACCAGCGTATCCTTCATTTCGGAACGCGTAACCACAATATCAACCATACCATGCTCTTTTAAGTATTCTGCACGTTGAAAACCTTCCGGAAGTTTTTCCCGAATTGTCTGTTCAATAACGCGAGCACCGGCAAAACCGATGATACAGCCTTTTTCAGCAATATGAACATCACCGAGCATTGCAAAAGAGGCAGAAACACCGCCGGTTGTCGGATCTGTTAAAATAGAAATATACGGAATACCTTTTTCTTTAACCTGATTAATAGCGGCTGTTGTGCGAGCCATCTGCATAAGAGATAAAATACCTTCCTGCATACGAGCTCCGCCGGATGAAGCAACGATAATCAAGGGATAGTTATTACGGGCAGATAATTCGGCTGCCTTAACAATGCCTTCGCCGACGGCCATACCCATAGAGCCGCCCATAAAAGCAAAATCCATAGCCGCAACAACGCACGGAATGCCGCCGATTTCCCCATGAGCAACGCGAATAGCGTCATTGCTGCCGGTATTTTTACGATATGTTTTCAAGCGATCAATATAACGCTTTGAATCTTTAAATTTAAGAGGATCTTCTTTCATATGCGGCAGGGCAATTTCGTTATATTCACCGTCAAACAGCAGTTTTAAACGCTTGTCGACAAACAAACGCAGGTGATGTCCGCACTTTGTGCAAACATACATGCTTTTTTTCAGCTCTTTGCTAAACAGCATTTGTCCGCAGACCGGACATTTAATCCATAAATTATCTGCTATTTCTTCTTTTGGGGTAACTTTTTTTACCTTAGGGCGTACAAAATCAGTAATCCAGTTCATTAATTATTCCCATCAACATTATTATCCACCGTTTCTTCATTTGGTTCTTTCTTCCAAAATTTCAAAAACGATAAAATAGTTTTTTTAGTTTGTTGCTCAACAACTTTTGTTTCAGCTTTAATCTGTTCCAGATTTTCTTTAAGGTCAGATACTGTCGCAACAAGCTTTAACTGTTCTTTGCTCAGTTTTTTGTTTTTCTTCTTTTGTTTTTTCAAATCTTTTCTGAGCGGAGCATAAGACATCCATGTAAACAGACTTCCGAGTAAAAAGCCGCAGAAAAGGAAAAACAAAATTGCAACACTGAGCGATACCGTAATTTCCAGATAAAAAGGCCATAAGTTAAATGTTGCCAGATCGTTATTAACAAACGCGAAAATCATAATCACGATTAACAACGGTAATCCGATAAGCATTTTAATGAAACCCATAACCTTTCTCCTCGAAAGTTTTTACATTATTTTTTATTTAACAGTTCGTGTAACTGTTTTCCGGTTTTGAAGTGAGGAATATTTCTTTCTTCAACGTTTACTTTAGCACCGGTTCTCGGGTTTTTTGCAACTCTGGGGCTGCGTGTTCTGACAGAAAATGCGCCAAAACCGCGAAATTCAACACGATCACCGTTAGCCAGCGTAGAAATGATCTTATCCAAAACAACCGCAACAATCCGATCAACATCTTTAAGTGTCAAATGCGGATTCTTATTCAAAATTCTTTCAACTAATTCAGATCTAGTCACAATATACCTCTTTTTTATTCTTGTTTCAATTTGCTATTAAGTTATCTTTTTTTGTATTATAAATCAATATCGTTAATCCAAAAAAATCAAAAAATATTAATCTGTTATCCCAAGAAATCAGCCGGCCAAGTGTTCAACAGCCAATGTATGCTCCTGCGGTCCGAGCTGAATCTCTTCAATAATATCGATTCTTCTGGATATTTTACCGGATGATATTTTGATATCTCCGATATCTTTCTGAGCCATTTCAAAATGTCTGGAAAGGCTCTCAATGCGGTCATCCAAGCGCCCTATGTCATTAATCAACGTTCCGACTTCTTTTTGAATAACGCCGGCTTGTTCTCGCATGGTCGCATCTTTTAGAACAGCTCTGACGGTGTTTAATGTTGCCATAAGGGTTGTCGGAGAAACAATCCATACTTTGGAGCGATATGAAACTTCGACCACATCCGTAAAGTTAGCATGGAGTTCGGCATAAATCGATTCGGAAGGTAAAAACATCAAAGCCGATTCTGCCGTTTCTCCCGGAATAATATATTTCTCGGCAATGTCTTTAATATGTTTCAATACCGAAGCTTTAAAAAATCTGGAAGCTTCAATTTTATCTCTATCGGTTTCTGCATTACGCAGGGCTTGATAGCTTTCCAGCGGAAATTTAGAGTCAATAACAATTGTTCCCGGAGGATTCGGTAATCTTAAAATGCAATCGGCGCGTTTTTGATTGCCGAGAACATATTGAAATTCGTATGCTGACGGCGGCAAAATAGATTTAACCAAGTCATTAAGTTGAATTTCTCCGAAAGCCCCGCGCGCCTGTTTGTTGGATAAAACTTCCTGCAAAGAAACAACTTGCTCGGATAAGTGAGATATTTTCTGTTGGGCAACATCTATTTTAGCCAAACGCTCTCGCAAATCTTGGATTGTTTCGGCTGTTTTGGCGGTGGATTGTTGCAAACCGTCGCCGACGCTTTTTGTTACGGCCAACAATTTTTCATCCATCATCTGTAAAACAGATAATTTCTGTTCGTTAAAAGCCTCGGTAATTTTGCATTGTTGTTGCTGTGAAATATCTGCCAATTGAGACATTCTGCCGGCAAGTTCGGCCTGTCCGCGGAACAATAAATCCGTAATGTTTTGAAAATCTGACTTTTTGCTGCTTTTTTGTATTAATAATATAATCAGATTTCCTAAAAGCAAAACACTGACTGTAATTCCTATTATCAGCAGATAAAGATCATTCATGTTAGTTTTCCGGCAGATTGCGTCCCATGGCAAGGAATTTTGCCGTACGCTGTTTTTTCAGCTCATCGCCGCTCATAGCAATCAAATCTTTCAGATGTTTGAAAATACTGTCGCCGACTTTTTCAATCATGGCTTGCGGATTACGATGCGCACCGCCTAAAGGCTCTTTAATGATTTCATCGATAACGCCGAATTGTCTCAAATCTTGGGCTGTCAGGCGTAAAGCTTCGGTTGCGTCTTGAACTTTATCGGCTGACCGCCATAAAATAGAAGCACAGCCTTCCGGAGAAATAACCGAATAAATAGAATGTTCCAGCATTAAAATACGATTAGCCGTGGCAATAGCGATTGCACCGCCGGAACCGCCCATGCCGATAACGACAGAGATAATCGGTGTTTTGATTTGGAGGCATTTTTCAATAGAAGAAGCAATGGCTTCAGCTTGTCCGCGAGCTTCTGCGTCGATACCCGGAAAAGCGCCGTCTGTATCTACAAAAGCAATTACCGGCATATTAAACTTTTCTGCCATATCCATCAAACGTTGCGCTTTGCGATAACCTTCAGGTTTAGCCATGCCGAAGTTATACTTCATTCTGGATTCAAGATCATGCCCTTTTTCTTGGCCGATCACAACAACAGAAATATTTTTAAAACGTCCGATACCGCCGATCATTGCTTCATCATCACCGAACAAACGGTCTCCGCATAAAGGTGTAAAATCTTCAATAAGTGCATGAACGTAGTCCAAACAGTGCGGACGCTGCGGATGACGAGAAACTTGAAGTTTCTGCCAAGGGGTAAGATTGGCATAAGTCAGTTTCATTTGTTTCTCAAGTTTTTGTTCCAAACGAGTGGCTTCTTGAGATATATCAACGTCTTCATCTTTTGCCAAAAGTTTCAAACTCTCAATTTTAGCTTCAATCTCAACAATATTTTTTTCAAAATCCAAAATTAAAGTATTTGTCTTGTTCATGTTTTTGTCTCTTTTATTAAAACCTACGCCTGTAATATCACAAAAAAAATCAAATTTCGACTATTATTTTCCGATATTGTTGATTTTCTTGTGCGAAGTCTCTGAATTATTGGATAAATTTATTGAAATATTCGCGAATAAGGCTACAATAACGACAAATTTATAATATGTAAGGAGCTGAAATTGCTGGCAGGTGCTTTTTTTATTACGGTTTTTTCTTCCATTTTGTGGGCTATGTATGCCGTTACTCATGCCGGAACGGGCATAACCGACTTTACCATAACGGTCGCTGTCGTCTTTTTGCCGATAGGTTTATTATGGAGTATGTTCGGCTATGCTTATCAGTATCTCAGTGCCGGAACATTGAACAAAAATATGTATTCTCTATTTAAACAAATGAGAAAAAATCAGGATTATTCTGATTTAATCGCTAAAGTTATCTTAGAGGCAGAACAGGAATTGCGAGACAGCCTTGTTTTAAGCAAATTTGATTTGCTTATTGCCGATATGAATGAACTGCTGTCTGACATTTTGCTGCGCGGCGGTTTTATATCAACGGAAAATGCGGATAATCTTTGGGAAAAAGTCCGTAATGGCGGAAAATGGGCGTTTGGTAAAATTGTTATTTCTTTACACCTGTCTCAACCGGATTTTGCTCGTCGTTTGCAGCAAAAAGCGCTGGGCGACAGTATTTTGGGCGGTACGGTTTTAGAATTTTGCTCTCGTTACCAGAGTTTGATTTGTGCTCTGGAAAAACACGACAGAGAACACATCTTTCTAAATATAATTGAAACGGGTGTGTTTGGTAAAGTATTCAGTATCTTGGCGCAGCCGGCCGATTCTATCCGCCAAAATCGAGATTTGGCAATGACGCATCAACAAATGACTTCTGATGAGCTTGATATGGAGCCGAAGTTGACTGTAAAACCGGAAGCACCTAAACAGCAGATGGCCCAAGAATATGAGGAAAAAAACACATCCCCGTTGTCTGAAACGGCTCGCAAATTGTTTGTAAATACGTTTACGCGCAAAAAGTCGGAAGAAGTGTTTGAATCTAAAGATCATGAGGAAAATCGAGATCCTTTTTCTCTGGCTCTGGAAAAGAGTTTTGGATCTTCTGAGGGGATTGAAAAAACAGAGCCTGTTTTTGAGACTTCTGAACCGGAGTTTGAAGAACCGTTAGCGCCTGTCAGAGAAATTTTTATCTCCTCCGGAGATGAAGAAGATGATGATGAAATGTCTATGCCGGAGATTACATTGTCTCAGAATGACGAAACGCCGAGTTTATCTTTGGTGTCATCTTCTTTGGAAGAAAATTTTTTAAGCACGAGTGAAAAGTTGGTAGATATGCGTCGTGAATGGGAAGACGCCAAAAATCGGGATGAACAGGCTTCTGAAAGTATGCCGACACCGAAAGTCGGTAATGATGAGGATTATTCTTATCCGTTTGGCGGTTGGTCCGATGTTGAAAATTATAACAAATAAATATTTTGGAGTTGTCTTGAGCTGTTTGTTGGCTTTTGCCGCAGAGGCAAAAGTCTCGGATAGCTTTTCTGTATATGGAAATCCCAAATATCCGTCAGACTTTCAATATTTTGATTATGTGAATCCTCAAGCACCCAAAGGCGGACGATTGGTGATGCCGACTTATGGAGCTTTCGATAACTTTAATCCTTTTATTTTCAAAGGAATTGCGGACGGCTATACGGCATCTTTGACTTTGGATACTTTGGGAATAGCCGGAGTTGATGATATCGGGACGGTTTATCCTTTATTGGCTGAAAAATTTGAATACCCGAAAGACAAAAGCTATATCGGTTTTATTCTGAACAAACAGGCCAGATTTCACGACGGTTCTCCTGTTTTGGCGGATGATGTTATTTTTACTTTTAATGCCTTGGTTGAAAAAGGGCAGCCTCTGTATAAAGTTTATTATGCCGATGTTGAACGCGTGGAAAAAGTAAATGATTATCACGTTCGCTTTCATTTCAAAAAGGGCAGTTCTAACCGCGAGTTACCGTTAATCTTGGCGCAAATGAGCATTTATTCCGCCGCAGATTGGAAAGACGCCGATTTCAGTACCCCGACACTCAAAGCCCCCCTGGGGAGCGGACCGTATATTTTAGATAAATTTGAGGTAAATAAATATATCTCTTTTAAGCGAGATCCGAATTATTGGGCAAAAGATTTACCTTCTCGTCGCGGCTTTTTTAATTTTGATGAACTGCGTTATGATTATTACCAAGATACAACAGTAACATTGCAAGCCCTGTTTTCGGGTAACGTTGATGCTCGTGTTGAGTATATCGCTAAGAATTGGGCTTCTGCATACGATAATAATTTAGTTAAAAGCGGAAAAATAATAAAAGATGATATTCCTCATAATGAGGCGGCAACTTTGCAGGCGTTTGCTTTTAATCTGCGTCGTCCGCTTTTTCAAGACAAGAGAGTAAGACAGGCGATTGCTTTAGCATTTGATTTTGATTGGGCAAATGAACGTTTGTTTTATGATCAGTATCGTCGCTTAAACAGCTATTTCACAAATACCGGTATGGAAGCCTCAGGTCTGCCGACCGGTCGAGAATTACAAATTTTGAAAAAATTTGAAAATCAGTTGGATAAAGAAATTTTCAATACAGAACCCTCTTTACCACAACATCCGGATATTCTGGCCACACGAGAAAATTTAAAACAAGCAGTTAAGTTGTTTCGTGAAGCAGGATATGATTTTGTCGACGGAAAAATGACCAATCTGGCAACCGGTGAACCTGTTGAATTTGAGGTATTGAGCAATTCGGCTAACGGTTCCGCGTTTACCAGAGTAATGCTGCCTTTTATTCATAATCTGAAGAAGATCGGCGTTAAGTTGAAATTTCGCAATATAGAGGTTAGTGTTTTCAAAAACCGCTTGGATAATTTTGATTATGATATGGCTATTGTCAGCTTTGGTGTCAGCCGAATGCCGGGAAATGAACAATTTGAAATGTGGGGATCTCATGCGGCAGATGTTAAAGGCAGCTACAATTTGGCCGGAGTTAAAAATCCTGTAGTCGACGCTCTGATAGATGGTTTGGTACGGGCGGAAACACAAGAAGATTATGAAGCTTATATTAAGGCATTGGATAGAGTAATGCTGTATGAAACTTATCTGATTCCTCAATGGTATTCACCCACGCAGAAGGTTGCGTATTGGGATAAATTTTCTCGCCCGCAGACGGATATTAAAACCGGATTTTTACCGCATACGTGGTGGTTGAAAGAGGAGAAATAATGCGTAATTATATCATTAAACGATTACTCTTAATTCCCCTGACGCTTTTGGGAATTTTAAGTATTAATTTTATAATTATCCAATTGGCTCCGGGAGGACCGGTAGAACACACTCTGGCTAAATATCGGGGCTTTAATACCGATGCAACGGCTCAAATCACGTCATCTGTTTCTTTAGAAAAGACACCGTCCTCATCGCAAAGTGTTTATCAGGGCGCACAAGGCGTGCCCGAAGATTTGGTAAAAGCGCTCGAAAAGCAATTTGGTTTTGATAAACCGGCGCCGGAGCGTTTTATGAAAATGATAAAAGATTATGCTTTGTTTGATTTCGGCAAAAGTTATTATAGAGATAAAAGTGTTTGGGAGTTAATTAAAGAAAGGATGCCTGTGTCTGTTTCCTTAGGGTTATGGTCAACACTGATTATTTATTTGATTGCTATTCCTTTAGGTGTTCGAAAAGCGGTTAATGACGGTAGTCGTTTTGATCTTTGGACTTCTTTTACCATAATTATCGGAGCAGCCATTCCTGTTTTTTTATTTGCGGTATTTTTAATTGTTGTTTTTGCCGGAGGTACCTGTTTGCAATGGTTTCCGTTGCGAGGGTTAACATCCGATAACTGGGAAAATTTATCTTTAGGCGGTAAAGTTTTGGATTATTTTCATCATATTACATTACCTGTTTTGGCTATGGTTATCGGAGGCTTTGCCAGTTTGACAATGCTGACAAAAAATTCATTTTTGGATGAGATAAACAAACCGTATGTTCTCACGGCTCGGGCTAAAGGCTTAACGGAACATCAGGTCTTGTACGGACATGTTTTCCGAAATGCAATGCTGATTGTTATTGCCGGATTTCCGGCGCTGCTTCTGAAAATGCTGTTTACGGGTTCGTTGCTGATAGAAGTCATTTTTTCACTCAACGGTTTAGGCTTGTTGGGTTATGAGGCAATTATGACACGAGATTATCCGGTTATTTTCGGAACCTTGTATATCTTTGCCTTGCTGGGTTTGCTGCTCAAATTAATAAGCGATATTACTTATTCCTTAGTTGATCCTCGTATTAATTTTGAAAAAATCTAAATCATTCGTTTATAGTACAATTATATATGGAGATAATTGTAAGGGTGATTATATTCTTTTTTTGTGAAAACGGAGGAGAATATGATAAATAGTCGCAGCCGTTTGAATAACGGCAATATAAATCAAGTGGATATTAATATTGGCAAAAGACTCAAAGTTTTACGTATTTTGCATAATGTAACACAAGTAGATGTCGCCGCCAAAATGGGGGTTTCTTTTCAACAAATTCAAAAATATGAGACCGGAAAAAGTCGGATGAGTGCCAGCCGTTTATGGGATCTCAGTCGAGCGTTTAATAAAGATGTGGGGTTCTTTTTTCAGCCGATGGATGGTCTGATTGAGGATCTTGATGATGAAGATAATGAACTGAATGTTGATTCTGACATGCTTGAATTTTTAAGCAGTTATAGCAAAATAAAAAATAAAAATGTACGGGACGCGGTTAAATCTCTTATGGCGTCTGTCGGGGAAAACAAACAGTCTTAAATTTAATTTTTTTTTACGAAATATAAAAAGACACCCTCGAGCATGATTACCGGAGGGTGTCTTGTTTTGCTTATTTTATTATAAATTAAGCATTCTTTTTCAAAGCTTCGCCTAAAGCATCGCCGAGAGAAGAACCGGAAGAAGTATTGGAATATTCTTCCAAAGCTTTCTTTTCTTCTTCAATTTCGAGAGCTTTTACAGACAAGCCGATTTTGCTGTTTTTCTTGTCAACAGAAGTAATTTTAGCTTCCAGAACATCGCCTTCTTTATAGTTGTCGAGATTCTGTTGAGCTTTATCTTTAGACAAGTCAGCCTTTTTGATGGCAGCAGCAAAGCCGTTAACATCAACATTTACGCCTTTGTCATCAATAGAAGTAATTGTTGCTTTAACAACATCACCTTTTTTGAAGCCTTCCAAAGCGCCTGCAGCAGCATTTTCAGTCAACTGTTTAATGCCAAGGCTGATGCGTTCTTTTTCAACGTCAACATCAATGATTTTAGCTTGAATGTCCTGACCTTT
>CAYTQF010000041.1:11938-12283 GCA_964440165.1 uncultured Azospirillaceae bacterium | reverse complement strand
CTAAAAACTTTTTGCTGAGTTCCGAGCTTTCCTATATCCGAAAATTAAAAGAGGCCGTTTTAGCAACCAGAATTGAACGTGCTTTTTCTAAAGATCATATTTTAGAATTATATTTGAATGAAATTTATCTGGGTAACCGTTCATATGGGGTTGCCGCTGCGGCACTGAATTATTTCGGAAAATCTTTAAACGAATTGAATGTCGAAGAAGTTGCTTATTTGGCGGCTTTGCCTAAAGGGCCTAATAACTATAATCCCAAAACAAAATACGATGCGGCAATCGGTCGTCGCAACTGGGTAATTGAGAGAATGCTGGAAGACGGTTATATTACGGAAGACGAAGCCG
>CAYTQF010000041.1:0-11928 GCA_964440165.1 uncultured Azospirillaceae bacterium | reverse complement strand
TACGGCTAAGGCCAAGCCGTTGGTTACATTGGAGAGCCATCCGAATATTATTCGGGATGCGCAGTATTTTAGTGAAGAAGTTCGTCGGGAAATCAGTAACAGTTATGGCGATGATGCATTATATGAAGGCGGATTAATTGTCAGAACCACATTAGATCCCAAGATTCAAAGTATTGCAACCAAAGCTCTGCGTAACGGACTTGAGGCTTATGATCGTCGTCATGGCTGGCGTGGTGCGATTGCTCATATTGATAATATGGAAAATCCGGTTGAACAACTTAAGAATATAGAAGTTCCGGCCGGTGCTTCCGATACATGGAAAATTTCAATTGTAACAGATGTTGCAGATGAGCGTGCTTCTATTTTAACCTCGGACGGTAAAGAAGGGAACATTCCGTTATCTTTATTGTCTTGGGCCGGAAAAAACTTGGAAGACCAGCGTGTCGGTGTTTCTCCTAAAAAAATGAGTGATGTTTTATCTGTCGGCGATGTAATTTTTGCAGAACCTGTATCGGCGGAAAAAATTTCCCAGAAAAAACTCAAAGAAAATAGTTATGAATTACGCCAGATTCCTAACGCTGAAGGTGCCGTTGTTGCACTTGATCCTCATACCGGAAGAGTTCTGGCTGTTGTTGGCGGTTATTCTTTTTCCAGATCTCAATTTAACCGAGCCACGCAGGCCTTGCGTCAAACCGGATCTGTGTTTAAGCCTTTTGTGTATTTATCTGCGCTGGAAAACGGTTATTCTCCGACGGATTTAATTTTGGATGCCCCGTTTGTTTTGGATCAGGGGGTAGGTTTAAAACGTTGGAAGCCGAAAAACTATTCTAAAGGCTTTTCAGGATTAATGACTTTACGTGAAGGAATTGAAAAATCTCGTAATTTGATGACGGTTCGTTTGGCTCAAGATATCGGAATGGATAAAGTTGCGGAAATGACACGTCGTGTCGGTATTAATGACAATCTTCCCCAATTGTTATCCATGTCTTTGGGAGCCGGAGATACCAAATTGCTGAATATGACTACGGCTTATTCTGTGTTGGTGAATGGCGGAAAGAAAGTTAAGCCTTATTTTATTGAAAAGATTCAGGATAGAAACGGCAAAACAATTTTTAAACAAGATACGCGTGAATGTGTGGAATGCAATGCTGATCATTGGGAAAAGCAGCTCCCGCCGGAGCTTTCCGATCCGCGTGAACAAATTGTTGATCCTTTGTCAGCTTATCAAATGGTTTCTATTTTGGAAGGTGTTGTTCAACGAGGTACCGGTGCTCGGTTGCGTGCGCTCAATCGTCATCTTGCCGGCAAAACCGGAACAACGAATGAAAATAAGGATGGTTGGTTTGTCGGATTTTCTCCTGATTTGATTGTTGGAACGTATATCGGTTTTGATGAACCTCGCACATTAGGAAAAGTTGAAACCGGAGCAGCTGTGGCATTGCCTGTCTTTTATGAAATTATGCAAAATGTTTTAAAGGATACGGCAGATGAACCGTTCCGTATTCCGCAGGGTATTAAGTTAGTCAGAATTAATCACAAAACCGGAAAACCGGCATCTCCGGAAGATAAGGCTGTTATCTTTGAAGCCATTAAGCCTGATTTTGATTTTAATAAAAACAGGCAAAAGGTTATTGGTGATGATAACGGTGATTCCGTAAGCAATGATAATGAAGCCGGATTTGGTACCTCTGAAGATGAGGATATACAAATCGGAACGCAATATTAGGCAATAGAGTAAAACAATGAAAGCAGAAGTCTTAGAATTAACGGATAATATTAAGCATTCTTTGGAATTGCTGAGGAGGTCTCTTTGACTACGATAATGCCGTTATCAGATTGGATGAATTAAACGCCCTGACCGCAAATCCTGATTTGTGGAATGATGCCGCACAAGCACAAAAAATGATGAGCGAAAAAAACACACTTGAAACCAATTTGGAAAATTATAGGCGTCAGGAACAATCGCTTCTGGATTTAGGTGAGATTATAGAATTGGCTGAAGCGGAAGGAGATGAAGCTTTATTTAATGAAAGCTTTGTTCAACTGCAGGCTTTGGCGGAAGAAGCAAAACGTGGTGAGTTGGAAGCCTTACTCTCAGGAGAAGTTGATGCAAATGATGCGTTTTTAGAAGTTCATTCCGGCAGTGGAGGCACTGAAGCACAGGATTGGGCGGAAATGCTTTTGCGCATGTATACCCGTTGGGCCGAAAAACATCATTTTAAAGTGGAATATATAGAAGAAACAGAAGGAGATGTTGCCGGCTTAAAATCTGTAACAATTAAAATTTGCGGGCATAATGCCTATGGGTGGTTAAAGTCAGAGAGCGGTGTACATCGTCTGGTGCGTATTTCGCCGTTTGACAGTAATGCGCGTCGTCATACCAGTTTTGCTTCCGTAGGGGTTTACCCTGTAATTGATGACGAAATTCAAATTGAAATTAATGAATCTGATTGTCGGGTCGATACCTATCGAGCATCGGGTGCCGGCGGACAGCATATTAATAAAACCGATTCTGCTGTGCGTATTACTCATATGCCGACAGGTATTGTTGTTCAATGCCAAACTCAGCGTTCGCAGTTTCAAAATCGTGAAAGCGCGTGGAAAATGTTAAAGGCCCGCCTTTATGAAATTGAATTGCAAAAAAGAGAAGGCGCTGCTCAGGAACAACGAATATCTCAGGGTGATAACGGTTGGGGAAATCAAATTCGTTCTTATGTTCTGCAGCCTTATAAAATGGTAAAAGATTTACGAACCGATGCCGAAACCTCTGATACTAAAGCTGTGTTGGATGGAGATATTGATATTTTTCTGGCAGCAGCATTGGCAAATAAGGTAGGTTGATGTGAAAAAAGTATCGGCTAAAACATATATTCTGCAAAGGGTATTGGATTATATCGGTGTTGCTTTTCTCGGTATACTGCTTTTATTTATATGGCAATTATATCGTGGACCGATCCAAGTACCGTTTTTAAAACCGTATATTATACAAGCGTTGAATCAAGATAATACGTCAGCAGAATTAAGTTTGGATACAGTATCTATTGAGTTGGTGCGTTCGCTGCAACCGATAAAAATTGTGGCAAAAAATATTTCATATAAAAAGAATGACGACACCTTAAGCGTTAAAGCACCGAGAACTACCGTATCATTCAGTCTGAAAGCCTTGCTCAGAGGTATTGTGGCTCCCAGTTCTATTGCCGTGGAAAAACCGGAAGTTTATATTTTTAATAATTACGGTACGGCAGATGATAACAAAAATGACGTAGATAAGAAAAAGCTGGGATATTATTTCAAACAACTGGATGATTTTTTAGAAAAGTTTAATTCGGAAGATAACACATATATTGAAAGCTATATCAGTAAAATTAAAATTATTGACGGCAGTGTGGAATTGCATGAAGTTGATTTGGGACGCAAATGGAGCTTCAGCGATGTTAATTACCTGTTTAGCCGAAATCTTCTGAATATGTCGATGGAGTTAAATGCCCTGATTAATTTAGGTGATACTTTGACTTCTGTCGGTTGGGAGGGAGAATATCGTCAGATAGGCAAAAAATTGGCGATGGATTTTTATTTTTCGGATCTGCATCCTAACAGTTTAGCAGATACTTTTTTGGATAAGACGCTGAGTAATGATTTGTATCAAATTAATCTTCCGATCAGCGGACGTTTAAGCACATTAATTGATGTGAATGAGGTATTGCGGCATCGCAGTAATATTGCGGATGGTGTTGATGATATTTTTGAAAAATTGCGTTTTCAACTTGAAGGCGGACAAGGTAATATTGTATTCGATCAGAAAGAAGATAATCTGTATAAAATTTCTTCATTTTTATTGGAAGGTGAAGTTGAAGGCGGTTTAGATAAAATATCAATAGAAAAAGCTGCGTTTGATTTGGGTGAGCAGCAAACGAAAATCAGTGTTGATGTTAAAGGTTTCAAAAATTATTTATTAGAACGGTCATTAGATGATTTACAGATTCGTTTAACAGCTGCTGTAGATGAATTGGCTGTTGATAAATTGTATGAATATTGGCCGAAATACATTGCAGAACCGGCTTGGAACTGGTGTCATGAAAGTTTGTTCGGCGGTACGATTAATAATGCTTCATTTACTTTTTCGTTTGGTTATGACAAGGACAAAAAGCAGTTTGCCTTTCTTGATTTAATCGGAGACGGAGATGTCCAAGGTACCAGTTTGGATTATTTGACTGGAATGCCTCGTATAGAAGAAGCCTACGGACACGCATCTTTTAGTACTGACAGTATAAAAGTTGAAGTAGATAAAGGTGTCTCCAAAGGGGTTGAACTCGTCGGTGGTCGTGTTATTTTGTATGATTTGAATAAAGACGATAATTTTGCCGATATAAATCTTCAGATAAAATCAAGTGTTACAGATGCTTTAAAGATGATCGATAATGAGCCCCTAAAATATACATCAGATATGGGATTAGATCCGAATAGCTTTAAAGGAAGTGCCGTAACAGACTTAGGTTTAAAATTTGAACTTAAGCAAAATCTGGCACCGGATGAAGTGCATATAAATGTTGATGCTGATATTGATGATTTTGAAATGGCAGATGTTTTTCAGGGAAAAAGCATTACGGCGGATCAACTAAAGCTTCATGTTGATAATGATGGATTGTCGGTAGAGGGTGCTGCGGTTTTGGATGAAATTCCCATAACTTTAGATTGGACGGAGAATTTTCAAGCCAAAGATTATCGCAGCCGTTATAATATCGGTTTTGTTTATAATGATACTCTCAAAAAGAAAATCGGGATTAATGATATAGGTTTGCTGAATCCGCCGTATATTAACGGTAATGCCGATATGAAAGCGGAAATTACTGTATTTAGCGATACGAAAACAAATATCAAAATTTCAGGAAGTTTGGATACGGCAGATATTGATTTTTCATTCTTTGGCTTCAAAAAAGACAAAGGGGAAAAAGGAAATATTTCTACGGTATTGAATATTGAAAATAACAAGTTGGTATCCGTTCCGTCCTTTAATCTTTCTAAACAGGGATTTAGTTTAGACGGAGGCATCTCTATTGATCAACAAGGAAATATCCGTACTATTGATATCAAAAAAATTCGGGGAGCTAAAACCTTTGCCAAAGCGAAACTTGATTTTAGCTATCAACCTGAAACAAAAGTTAAAATTAATATCACCGGTAATAGTTATGATCTTTCACCGTTTTTCGAAAAGACAGAGAGCAAAATCAAAGTTGATAAAAAATCAATTGATCGTCGCGCTATAGAAAATGACGATGATGATTTGGAAAAAACGGTAGATATGGATATATATATTGCTGTTGATAATTTATGGACCAATCCGGATATTCCGGTTACAAATTTTGCCGGTAGCGCTAAACTCAGAAACGGCATAGGTATTGAAGAAATACATATGGTTGGAAACTATAAAGATTCTCAAAATGCCTATTTAAAGTTTGATTATGTGCCGCGCCAGAATAAAGAATTTTATTTATCCGTTGACAGTAATGATGCGGGAGCTGCTTTGAAGGTTTTACGTGTTTATGATAATATGAAAGGCGGTCAGCTTAAAATTGAGGCTCGCCGTAATAAAGAAAAAACATTTGTAGGTCATGCTAAAATCAGAAAATTCAGCATTCATAATACGCCTTTGGTTGCAAAATTTTTAACAGTAGCTTCATTCCGAGGTATGTTGGATTTATTGACCGGAGAAGGTTTAGGATTTTCTCATTTTGATGCTCCGTTTGAGTATAAAAATAAGCAACTTATGTTGAAAAAAGCAAAGGCATTCGGAGATGTAATCGGTGTTACGGCTAACGGAACGTTTGATCGTCGTTTTGAGGAACTTGATATTCGCGGACAGGTTGCGCCGGCATATAGTTTGAATATGATTTTGGGAAGCATTCCGTTGGTCGGTAATTTACTTGCCGGTAAAGATGGAACGGTTTTTGCTGCGGATTATAGCATTTCAGGCGATGTTGCCGATGCCAGCATTAAAATTAATCCTTTGTCTGCTCTTAGCCCAAATTCTCTAAAAGAAACGATTTCCTCACTATTTGGAACGGAAGAATGAGCAAGAAAAAACATAAAATAGGTTTGGATTATCATGGGGTGATTACGTATAACCCCGTATTCTTCAGTGCGTTCAGTAAAACGTTGAGAAAACTAGGACATGAAGTGTATGTTATCAGCGGAGGACCGTTGAATGTACTTCAAGCCGAATTAAAAAAAATTGGTCTTCCTTATGACGGTATATTCACAATTGTTGACTACTATAAAGGTAAAGTTTCTTATTTGCCGAACGGTGATTTTCATATGGATGACGATTTATGGAATTCGGCAAAAGCAAAATATTGCCGAGAACAAGGTATAGATATTCAAATTGATGATTCTTTGGTTTATGGCGAATATTTCACAACACCGTATTGTCTGTATAACGGCTCATCTCAAAGCTGCCGATTGAGTAATGGAGAATCTGTTTTTTTTGATAAGCAATCTCCGGAAAAATCCGCGCAAATATTGCTGCAAGCACTTGGCTGATTATTTATATTTTAGCACATAATCGTCGTACTGATCATAGTTCCAATTAACACCGGATTTTTTCAATGTTGCAGGATTCCCGGCATAAACAGCATTACTTTCTGTCAAATCTCTGGTAACAACAGAATGGGCCGCAACAATTATATTATCGGCAATAGTGTGATTTTTTAATACCATAGTGCCTTCACCGATCCACACATGCTTGCCGATATTAAGATGTGTTCCTTTATTCAAGGCTTTTCCTGTGTTTATATCATAAATAGTATGAAAATCGGATACATATAATCTTGAATCTCTGGCAGACATACTGCCGTCGCCAAAATTTAAAACACTGCCGTCTTCAAATAAAGCGGCTTCGCATCCGCGGAATAAACAATCTTTACCGATGTTAACTTCCGTATCACAAGCATCAATTACCAGCTTCAAAAAACCTTGCAAATTATCGCCGATTGTAATGCGGTTGTTATGCCCTTTGATAATAAGTTCAAGTTTACAAATTTGATTGTTTTCGCCGATTCTTATAATATTATTATTCCCGTTAACGGTAATCGGGCTGCGTTTGTAGAGTCTGTTATTTTTTGTTTTGGGAGAAATAAGTTGGTTATTTTCGCCATTTAAACAAATCAGTTTCTTTTTAAACAATCGCATTTCATTTCCTCTATATGTTGATTTTTCATAATTGTATAAACTAAATTGCCGTGAGTAAATAAAATTAAATGTATTTTAAGATATTTTTTCTAATCTCAGCTCAGATTTAATTGCCCGAGGACAAGATATGGTCGCAATTACGGAAGAAATTGTTCATGTCAAAGGATATCCGCAAAAGCTGATTATTTTTTTGCATGGCTATATTGATAACTGCGAAAGTCTGAATAAAAGAATACTTTATTTCTTAAGCAGAGAAGATAATGTCGCCATACATTTGCCTGAAGCGCCTATAATGTGCGAGGTTTATGATCATAAACGGCAATGGTATTCTATGCATGAGTTTGATCCTGATGATGAGCGTAAAAGGGTAGAAACTTTGAAAGAATGTACCGATATTTATGCTCGTATGGGTAAAGGTTTTGATTTCAGTTACCATTATCTTGATGAATATATTGAAACTTGTTTGAATGAATATCAATTAGAAGAAAAAGATGTATTTTTATGCGGATTTTCTCAAGGAGCGATGCTGGCAATATATACGGCATTGCGTCATCGTCCGCAAATCGGCGGCTGTGTCAGTTTCAGCGGTTTGTTGACTGTCCCCGAATATTTTTATAATCACAAACATTCAACACCGCCGATACTGTTAATACATGGAGATTCCGATAATTTAGTGCGTTACGGTGTTCAGGAATATAGTCGTGAACATTTGGAAAAGCTGGGATGCTCGGTTGAGACTTTTACTGTTTCCGGCGGTCAACATAAAATAACGGATGATGCGTTGCGCCGTGCGGAAGAATTCATTGCCCGCCATTCTAAATAAAGGGTTTCGGTGTAGCTAATCCGCGTTCAGGATATAATTCATCCAAATCGGGACCGGTTCCCGGACCGAGATTACGATTATATATTTCGCCAAAATTTCCTTCATCCAAAATAAAACGACGTACCCACAACGGAGAAATCTTAAATTTTTGCCACAAATCCGGTGTAACGCCTAAAAGATTTTGTACGGAAGTGTCTTTTTCACTCATCATGAGAGGCAAGGTGTTAGAATTAATATCATAAATTTCCGCCAAACGCAGCGCGTTGATAATCCATTTAACCGTGATAGCCAGTGTCGGATTGTTTTTATTTACCATAATATAAACCGGACGTAATCCGATAACTTCGGGCAAAATAGAAACATAATCTTTACCGCTGAATTTTGTTTTAACGATTGTTTTTAATTCGTTGGAACTTCCGGGTAATAACTGACAGCGTCCCAAAAAGAAACCTTCTGTTGCTCTGTCTCTGTTAGGAAAGAATAAAGGCTTCAAATTAAGTTTGTATTTGTCGCTGAAGTTATTAACATAATAAGTATCAATTGCATTGCGGGTCATGCATACTTTTGAATCTTTATAAGCTTCCATTGATGTTGCGCCATCAATTTTATGGGCTAACAACATAACTTTTTCATTGTACAAGACATCGACATTGAGCATGTTTGAGGTAATTTCAGATTCGGCAGGTAGCGGAAACTCTCCCAGCATGACATCAATTTTTTGCGCTTTAAAATATTTTTCGGTATTTTGAATATTGATAGGTATCATCTGAAAACGATTGCTCTTTCCGAGGAGAGCTTCGGATAAAGCCTTACAGATAACAGCGTCAAAACCACTCCAGTTGCCGTTTTCGTCTTTATAGGCCAAATCTTGACTAACGGCATTTGTACCGCACAAAACAGTACCTCTGTTTTGAATATTGGATACGCCGACATCAGCAAGGGCACTACCAATAAAAGCCTGACTTAAAAACAGGGAAAAAAACAGAGATTTAAGTTTCATTTTATTAACCAGTTTTGTATTATAATTATTACAATAAAGCCAGTATAAGGGATATTTTATGAAAAGTAATATTTTTTTGCGAGTTATCATACTGTTATGTTTATTGCCGTCATTTGTTTTTGCCGCAACGGATATTGCACCGCAAGAGGCTGAAATATGGGTGCAAAATCAGGGAAACGCGCTTTTAGATGCTTTTGGTGAGCCTGATCTGAATCGTAAGTATGCTTCTTTGGATAAAATGTTGGCAGAAAGCATAGATTTGAATTATGTCGCAAAGTTTGTTATGGGAAAATACTGGCGCCAAATGACACCGGCGCAGCAGACGGAGTATTTATCTTTGTTTCAGCGGTATGCCATGAGTATTTATAAAGGTTTTCCTTTGTCGTTTGATGTCAGCCGCATCAATTTTGAAGTTGAACGGATTCAGCAAGAGAATAATGGTGTTTCCGTCAAAACTAAAATACGTTTATCTGAAGAAACACCGCAAAATGCTTTGAATGAAGTTGTTGTGGAGTTTAAATTGCATCGTAATAACGGAAAAATTCAAATTATTGATTTGAAACTTGGAGAAAGTAGTTTGATATTATCATATCGCAGTCGTTTTTATGATATGATTGCGCGCAATGATGACGATGTTGAATGGTTTATGGAAGATTTGCGAGATATAACAGATGCTGCTGAACGAACCAATCAGCAAAAATTGGAAGCTGCAGAATAGAAAGAAACGACGGATATGTAAAAACTCCTTGAATTTATAAGATAAACTTTTTATTATCCACTCAGATTTTAAGAAAAACGGAATATGCCAATGAGTAATGTAAAAGTAAGATTTGCACCGAGCCCGACCGGGTTTATGCATATAGGAAACACAAGAACGGCACTGTTTAACTGGCTTTTGGCAAAAAAGTTGGGCGGACAGTTTATGTTACGTATTGATGATACGGATAAATTGCGTTCAAAAAAAGAATATGAAGATGTCATCAGAGATAATCTGACTTGGATGGGATTAGAGTGGTGTGAAGAAGCTCGCCAGTCTGCACGCTTTGACAGATACAATGAAGTTGCTGAAAAATTAAAAGCAGCCGGTCGGATTTATGCTTGTTATGAAACACCGGAAGAATTGGAAATCAAACGTAAACAAAAAATGGCCAAAGGTCTGCCGCCGGTCTATGATCGTCAGGCTTTGTCTTATAAGCCGGAAGATATCGCTCGGTTTGAGGCAGAAGGTCGTAAGCCGCATTATCGTTTTAAGTTGCTTCCGGGAGAAATTGCTTGGAATGATTTAGTACGTGGTAAAGTTAGTTATAATGCGGAAAATTTGAGCGATCCTATTATCATTCGTGAAGATGGCAGTTATTTATATCATCTTCCTTCTGTTATTGATGATGTTGATTTTGGTATTACGCACATCGTTCGTGGAGAAGATCATGTAACCAATACGGCTTCTCAGATTCAAATGTTTGAAGCATTGGGCGGAACTATTCCTGTTTTTGCACATTTACCTCTGTTAACCGGTAAAGAAGGAAAATTATCAAAACGCTTGGGATCATTGGGCGTAAGCGAATTACGCGATAATGGTATTGAAGCAATGTCCATTTGTTCGTTTTTGGCAAAATTGGGAACATCGGAAGCGATTGAACCTTATTATGATTTGGCAACATTGGCGCAGTCTCTTGATTTTTCAAAAATCGGTCGTTCTCAACCGAAATTTGATGAAGAAGAACTTAAGCATTTCAATACCAAAGTCGTACATGGTCTTCCTTATGCCGATATTAAAGATCGCGTTAATGCGGATGAGGTATTTTGGAATGCCGTTCGCGCTAATTTGGAAACGGTGGATGATGTTAAAAATTGGCAGGATATTTGTATGCGTGAAGTTAAGCCGATTCTCGAAGATAAAGAACTGACAGATATGGCTGCGTCTGTATTGCCGCCTGAACCATGGACTGAAGAAACGTTTAATCTTTGGCTGAACGATATTAAAACTCGTTCCGGTAAAAAAGGAAAAGAATTGTTTCATCCGTTGCGTAAAGCTCTTACCGCACAGGAAAATGGTCCTGAACTTAAAATTTTATTGCCGTTGATCGGTAGAGATAAAGCCCAAAAAAGGCTTCTTGGCGAAACCGCCTAAACTGGAAAGGAAAAACGATGCACGATATATATTTGACAAACACGCTGACCAGACGCAAAGAGAAATTTGTGCCTCTGGATTGTTCTAATGTCAGAATGTATGTCTGTGGTCCGACAGTTTATGACAAAGCCCACTTAGGTAATGGTAAAACACCGGTGTCTTATGACGTTTTGTATCGGTTGTTGCGTTATGTCTATGGTAAAGAACATGTCAATTATGTTTCAAATATCACGGATGTTGACGATAAGATTCTCAATAAACATAAAGAAACGGGACGTCCGATTCGCGATATTACGGAAGAGACTTATACATGGTATATTGAGGATATGAAAAAACTCGGCAATCTTGAACCGAATGCCCGTCCTCGTGCAACAGATTATATTGAAGACATGATTGATATCGTTAAACGCCTGTTGGCAAACGGACATGCTTATGAAGCAGAAGGGCATGTGTTGTTTGATGTCGATTCTATGCCGAATTACGGCTGTTTATCCGGTCGTTCCATGAATGATATGGTGGCTGGTGCCAGAGTCGATGTTGCCGATTATAAGAAAAATCCGGCTGATTTTATTTTATGGAAACCATCAGATGCAGATCAACCGGGGTGGAATAGTCCATGGGGATATGGACGTCCGGGATGGCACTTGGAATGCACGGCGATGAGTTCCAAACTTCTTGGAACTGATTTTGATATTCATGGCGGTGGTAATGATTTGATTTTTCCTCATCATGAAAATGAATGTGCTCAATCTTGCTGTGCTTTTAAGGGTTCTAAATTTGCACGCTATT
>CAYTQF010000040.1:0-12719 GCA_964440165.1 uncultured Azospirillaceae bacterium | reverse complement strand
AATATTTACGGTTACAACAACCTGAAGTGTATTTTTCAGCGCCGGCTTGGTTTAATACGGAAGAACAAAGAGCTTTTGCGGTTCCGGCTTCACAACTGTCCGTCAAATAGGCAAAACCCAATGCCATACATTGTGTACGAACATCCGCCGCATCAAACTTAAAACGATTGGCATCACTGTCGGTAATAAACGTAACACCCGCTAATTTGGGATATGCAGAACGTTTTATATGTGATGAAGATTGTGTAGAAAGAGAAGGATATGCCGCCTGCACAGGATAAGATACGGCAAAACAGATGCCCAGAATCAAGGCACAACAATAATATAAGTGTTTCATCACACACCTCTGTAGAAATATTAGAACCAAAACCCAAATTCAATTTATCATAGAAACCGAAAAATGTCAAACACCATTACTAAATCAAAAGTAAACAAAAAAAACAGCCCTAAGTCCCTGGGCTGTTTTGATAAATGATATGATATGGCTTTATAGAATTATTGCAAATTTTTTCTAATTTTTTTAATTGAATTCAATTCAATCTGTCTAACTCTTTCTTTTGAAATAGCATAAAATTTGCTTAAATCGTCCAATGTAACTGTTTTCTCAACCAAACGGCGTTTGAATAGAATGTCTTTTTCACGCTTATTCAGACAACCCAACGCATTATTAAACATTTTGCGACGATGAGCCATAGTTTCGGCATGAGCATAAACATCTTCTTGATTCGGCTTGGAATCAGCAATAAAATCCATCCATTCACTGCCGGATTCTGATGAAGAATCAATCACAATATTCAAAGAACCGTCATGAGATTTTAATCGCATATTCATCTCGGTTACATCTTGTACGCTTACATCTAAGCTTCCTGCAATATCATGCAAAACCGATTGAGATAGTTCACGATCATCAATCAAATTCAAACGATTTTTAATTTTTCTAAGATTAAAGAATAATTTTTTCTGAGCGGCAGTTGTACCGATTTTTACCAACGACCAAGAATTCAAAATATACTTCTGGACAGAAGCTCTGATCCACCATAAAGCATATGTTGAAAATCTGAACCCTTTGTCCGGTTCAAATTTATTAACAGCATACAGCAACCCGACATTACCTTCAGCAATCATTTCACTGACAGGCAAGCCATAGCCGCGATATTTGGCAACCACTTTGACCACAAGACGCAAATGCGAATTAATCAAATCCGTTGCTATCTTAGGATCTTTTGTGTCGCGATAACGTATCGCCAAATCGTATTCTTGTTCGGGGGTTAAAATCGGAAATTTTTTAATACTTTGCAAATACCGCGCAAGATTTATTTCCGGAGAAAAGTCAAGTCCATTAAGAGTGAAGTCGTTGTGCATAGCAGCCTCCCTCAATATTTTGATGACGTCCGCCAGAATATTGAAAGTTACACACAATAGCAACCTAGCAATTAGTTTTAGTTTTGGTTTTAATTCAGCCCCAAAACCTCTGCCAATTTTTGTAAATCATCAGGCAGTATCGTATTGAATTGAAGCCATTTTTTACTTCTTGGATGTTCAAAACCCAAGCTTGCGGCATGCAAAGCCTGCCTCGGAAAATTGTTAATAAAATCTTTGACAATATCGTTAGTTGCAAAAATTGCAGATTTTTTACTCTTCACATAAACCTTATCTCCGATCAAATTACAGCCGAGACTCGACATATGAACTCGAATCTGATGAGTACGCCCGGTCTCCAGATTACATTTAATCAAAGCAGCCGTACGACCGCATATTTTTAATGTTTGATAATGAGTAACAGCCTCTTTTCCGCCACTGGGTAAAACAGCCATCTTTTTACGATCATACGGACTTCTGCCTATATTAGTCTTTATTATTCCGCTCATCGGATTCGGTACACCATATACAAAAGCAAAATACGTACGTTCAATAGAATGTTTTGCAAATTGTTCAGATAATCCCTGGTGCGCCAAATCATTTTTTGCGACAACAAGCAAACCGCTGGTTTCCTTATCAATCCGATGAACAATTCCCGGACGTTTAACACCGCCAATTCCGGATAAATTATCCCGACAATGATACAGCAGTGCATTAACCAAAGTACCGTTATGCACACCGGCACCGGGATGAACAGTCATTCCGGCCGGCTTATTCACAACAATCAAATCATCATCTTCGTACACGATATCCAGAACAAGATTCTCAGCTTCAGGATAAGCCTCTTCGGGTTCTGGTAAAATAATCTGATAAACATCTCCCTCACGAACCTTAAACGAATTATCAACAATGATATCATCATCACAACTTACATAGCCGAGCTGAATTAGACGTTGCAATTGAGCACGGGAAATACCGACTCCTGCAGAAGATAAAAATTTATCCAACCGTAATCCTTTTTGTTCTAAAGATACGGCATCTGTCAAAAAAATATTATTATTCTCGTTCATCTTTACCAAAATTAAATTTATCTGAAGTAATATTTATGCTAACATTATAGAAAATATGCAAAAAAGCAAGGATTAGATAATGGATAAACTGCGAATTGTCAAAGGCATCGTCTTTATCATGACATTTTTTCTGATATCGGGAACACTGGTTCTTTTGAACGTTATTTATAAAAAATCATCTCAACCGGTCCCCGTATTAAATGACCTGTCATTACAACAACCCGAGGGTTCAAATATTGCCGAAATACATACAAATGACGGTTTATTGTTTATATTGGTCAAAGACGGCGGCATATCAGACCGTATCATTGCCTATAATCCTAATACACAACAAATTGTCTATACAATAAACATTAACTAAAACAGGAACAACAGGAATGGCCGCAGTAAAAGATAATGAAATAAATGACCTGTTAAACGAAAACATGGACATTGAGTTTGAACGCATGCTCAACGACTTTATTTCATCAGAGCTGAGTGATGTTGAAGAGCTCCAGCAAGAAGTTGAAGAAGCCGAAGAAAATTTGACAAACACATCCGCATCTGAAATGCCGACAAAACCAATTTCTCCGGTTCCGACAACACCAGAAAAACAAGATACATCATTCAAAGCCAGCGATATCATTTTGTTAAACGAGCACGAAAACGCCCTGTTTCGTGCCTACAGCAATTATATGTATGCTATCGGAGTGCTGGCTGAAGAAGCTAAAACAAAAATTCCGCTTAAAAATGTCAGAGAAACAGATTTAGCCCCTCACTTCAAAAGAAAAATAGGAAAAAAAGTCAGTAATGACATTCTTAACGGTTGGGATATATTAATGTCTTTATTTCCGGATCAAATGCATAAAGTTCGTCCCAGCAGCACAGACGATGATCTTTTAGATTTTGCCGAAAGCTTAACCGATGAAAATTTTCAATTGGCCATCATTTCATATGTTGAAACATTGATCGAATTGGAAGGCTGCGAAATTGATTACGAGGCCCGGAAACTTAAGCATGAACGCCGCAAACTCGAAAAAGAAATTTATGAAGAACATCAGGCGCGCCTCAATCGCATCAAAAAATACACCAAGGCAATTCAGGACAAAAAATTCCCGGTTAACGCCGAAAAACTGGTAAATAACTATTTTCGCCTCTCCAATAAAGATCCGGAAGGTTCATTTAAGGCTCTGGTAAACAATCCGGCAACCTTTGCACCGATTGATTTTAGTAAAATAAAAGCGCGTTTCTTCGGATTACTGAAAGTAACACCGCAAGACGGAATACGAATCAACCAAAAACTCGGAGCGTTTCTGCGAAAACTGAAAGCTTAACAAAAAACTAGACAAAATTCATTTTTTGTATTAAAATTAAATAAATAATGGAATAATTCAGGACAAATGCCATGAATGATAAAACAGTAAATGTCAGCCAAAAAACAGGCAATGAAAAGATAACCGTCAACCAACCGGAAATGACGGGTTTAACTGTTGAACAAAAAATCAAAACACTGACTGTTTTACAAAAGCAGGGGCGATCAACACCGCAACAGGATGAACAATTAAAAGACCTGCAAGACAGCATCATGGATGTCAACCGTGAAAACAATCCTAAGGTCGGTCCCAAAGAACACAAAGAACCGGATGATATTTTCAAAGAAAAAGACGTTTTAAAATATATGTACGAAGATTGGCTTCTGGCAGGCGGAAACTGGCTCTGGAAAAAAACATTTATGGCCATTGCCGGAACTTCGGATAAATTAATTGCCGGACTGGAAAAAAAGGCACAAAAATCTACCGCACAGGCTAAAAAACAAAAAGACAACACAACAACACGTTACGCTGCCAACGTTGATAAAATGCTGGCCAATCTGGCAAAAATGGACAAAGCTTCCGCAGATGCCGGATTAAACGCTTTTACGGCAAAAATGAACAGGTACGCCAACGGAACAGAATCTGAAGACGAAAAGAAAACAACTTACGGACAGATTATGGCCGATCTTTCTCCGGCAAAACGCAAAGAAGCCTGCACCGCAATGGTTCATATGAGTGCTAATGCGAATGAAAATATTCAGGTTCTTAAAACATTATCCGGTATGCTTGCCCGTACTCAGTTAATTGAAGCCGGTTTAAAAGACCGCAGCAAATTAAATGCCGATCCGCAATACTTTAAAACAGTAAGAGACCGTAATGCATTAATGATGGCTCAATATATAGACAAAGCTGTTGCGGAAGGAAAAGATCCCGCAGCCGCATTCAAAGAATTACATGATAATATTCAGGCGGCTTCGGCACAAACGGATAAATCCTTGAGTAAAGGACAATATATTGAAAACGGAGAAAAACCTAAAGACAACCCAAAATTAGAAACCGTCAACAAGGCTTTGGGTATTGGAAATCAAACACAACCTCCGGCTAATGATCGTCCGATGGGTATGGTAGAAGCCTTAGTCAGACATCAAGGCATATCAAGCATGCTCAGCAATTACGAGCAGAGTATTGCTAATAGAGAATTTCAAAATATGAGCGCCGCAGAGGCCAATCGCGAACGCCGGCTGCTTTTTGCTCAACGCTTGGCTCAAATGCAGGCTTTGACACCTAAAACACATCTGCATCAATCTGAAAATGCCAACAATAACGGTAATACACCTCAACCGAATAATAATTTCTGGCAACAATATGTAAACAACCAAAGATCAAACGGATAATAAAATGAAAAAATTTTTCCGCCGCTTGTTTGCTTTTATCAGATTTATAATAATTGGCTCGGCATGGACTTACATATACGCATATATTACACTGTTATTATTCCGCAGTATTTGGAACTTTAATTATTTATCTGCAGGCAGTTGGAAAATCATAAGTAATTTCTGGCAACAGGGAGGCGCAATAAAAAAAGCCTCCGATTATTTGTTTATAATAACCCTTTTACTCTTAATCCCATTATGGTTTAAAGGATTGAAAAAGCTTTTAAAGACAAGTTTTATTGAGCTTTTATTTCTACCGGTACACTATTTCAACAAACGTGCAGCCGATCAATACATCGGTAAAATTTCCCGGCAAAAAATCCGCAATATAGGCTTAAGTATGGGAGCAGAAGCAAAACAGCAGTTTGAAAATAAATTAAAATCCTCGCAGAAAAAAATTGAAGACAGTCCCAAAGTTTCACAAGATATTCGCGGGCAAATAAAACAAAAATTATCAGAAAACAATAACTAAGAATTAACCAATTAAGCGGTACAGTAATATCAGGAGATTAAAACACTTGAAATCGCTAGTAATTTTAATAAGAATTATACTTGTCGGACTTTGTTGGAGCATATTTTTCCTCGAAGGCATTAGGGTTATTTTGCTCACAAACTGGCATTTTGATTTGGTTGATCCCAAACATTGGCTTTATGTTTGGAACTTATGGTTATCCGGCTGGGTTATTGACGATCGCCGTGAATGGGCATTCATCCTGATTATTTTAAGTTTTATCCCTTTATGGTTAACCGGTTGGGCCAGTTTGAGTCTGATTAAATGGGAAAAGATTTTGGCTCGTATTTTCGCTAAACCAATTCATTGGTACAGAATGCACACTCAACCGCAGATAAAAAAAGTTCAACCGAAAACAAAACCGGAAATTAAAAGAAAAAAATCTTATAAAGAAATTCGTCCGCGCGGCTTTAATGTTACACCGACCGCTGCGGTTTCTGAAATTTCAAAAACATCTCCTATCGCCGCAAACAGATCTTTGCCGAACGTAAAACCGATTATGAAGCCGGAGGCAGCTCCGACGACGGGAACATCTTCCATTTTTGACCATGCCTTATTTAAAATGGACGATTCGGACAATGACTTTGAATTAAGTTTTGATGATTTTGACAAAATCACCTCGCCTGAAAAAACACCGGCAAAAAAAGAAAATACATCTAAAGAAACAACGGAACGCAAAGATAATAACACTAACAAAAACAAAGCATCCAATAATAAAAACACCGGAAACAATCAATCTAAAGACAATAAAAACGCCAAACAGTCTAAGCCGTCTCTGCCGATGGCAAATCAACCGCAATCAACCAAAAACAGCGGACGATCCAGTCTTGAAATTTTAAAACAAAAAGGCTACGAAATTATCTCAAGTCCGACAATCAAAAACAACTTTGTCGACTTTATCGGTGTATCCAATAAACAATTATGCGTATGTTTAGTAGATAAAGAAAGCGGTGATTGGCTGGCAGATGAAGAACGATTTAATGATGAAGAACCTTTATGGTTCTCCGAAAATTCTCACCGTATTTCTCCGGTACGCAAAGCAGATATTGTCAGCGCATTACTGAAAGAAAAACTGCAAGAAAACGGATTTAAGTTTGATATCAGTACATTTGTTATTATTCAATATGGCAATATTATTAATGCTGAAGACATGTTTGAAGTATGGGATAGTATGCACATAAACGTTACGCGTATTGACAGAGGGACACCTCGTGAATTAAAATTATTTGCAAAGGCTCTGGATGACGCAGAAGAATCCATAGCGCCGGAACAATTTGAAAAAGTAAAGAAAATTATTCGTAATCTGGCTTAATTCAGGATAAAAAGATGGATCGTACGGGCGAAGAATGGGAAGAATATAATAAGGCCTCTCAATGGCTGGTAATAACATTTGTAATATCCTTAATTGTTACAGTTATATTGGCAATAACAGCCATTCCTTTAGGCTATCTGTTAGGCAGCGGCATATCAAAAGATACAATTGCCGATGTCGGTAAATTTATGAATATCATTATGGACAATCCAAGTTATTTGGCTTCCCGTTATTGGAACTGGATTAAGCAAATTTCCAGTTATAAAGGCTCATTTTCTATTAGTCTCTGGCTGCCTATTTTACCGATTATCTCCCTGCCCTGCGGCATTATTGTCGGTCTTTTGACAAACCCCTATCATTTTCAATCCAATATTCATGGTTCCGCTCGATTAGCCGAATATAAAGATATTAAAGAAATGGGATTGTTTGACGGCTTTTGTATGGTTATCGGTAAATACAAAGGCAAAATGTTGATGCTTAAAGAAACATTGTCCACACTATGCTGCGCACCTCCGGGTACTGGTAAAACAGCCGGCGTTGTAATTCCGACAATTTTTAATTCTAAAAAACTAAGCTTGATTGTAAACGACCCGAAACCGGAGCTCTGTTTTACAACGACAGGCGCAAGAGCAAAAGACGGTCCGGTCTTTGTTATTAACTGGGGTGCGGAAGACAATCCGGCCGAAGGTATTTATTATCCGAGTTGGAATCCGCTATCACCGAATGCATTGCCGGAACCCGGTCCTGACCGCGATATGTATATCGATTCTATGTGTAACACTCTGGTGGAAGACCCGAAAGGCGGCGCAGATCCGCACTGGTCTAAAGCTGGTCGTGGTGCCCTGAACGGTTTAATTCACTTTATTGTATTTAAATGCGAAAATGCCCGTGCCAATGACTATTTTATCGGACGAGTTTATGAAGGTAAACTGGATGAAGAAGATAAAAAAGTTCTTGAAAGCTATTATGTAAAAATGCAAAATCCGATGGCTGCACGCGCTATTCAGGATTTACGCAATAATAATTTGACCATAGATAACTATTTACCGATCGGTACCTGGAATTTGCTTCCGGAAAAATGGATCGGACATGAATCTTGTTTGGCCATGATTTTGGAATGGATGGTTGAATCCCAAATTAAACAATCTGAAGACATTAAGCGTCGTTTGGAAGAAGGCGATCAAATGGCCGCTATGGCAGACCCGATGCGCGACTTATTAAATGCCGCAATTGATGAAGCTCGAGAATATGGCTACTCACAACGTTGTATCACTGAATTAAGCCAATTAAGTGCTATGCCGGATAAAGAACGCGGTTCTGTTCTTTCAACAGGTCTTGGCGGTATCGGTATTTTCAAAAACTCGGCTGTGGTTGCCCGCACCAGTTTTTCTGATATCCATTTCAAAGATTTACGAGGTTTAAAAGACCCGGTAACCAATGAATGGAAACCGATTGCCGTATACCTTTCCGTAAACCAAGTCGATGCAAAAGCATTAAACATCATCAGTGCTACCTTTATTGACCTGATGTCTTCTTATCTGATTACCAACCCGCCTAATTTCAAAAGTAAATCCGATGGCGTTATGGGACCTTTTGCTGCATTATTCGTACTCGACGAGTTTCCGACAATGCCTAAATTGCGTGCCGTTATTGACGGACCGGCGGTCGGACGTGGACAAAAAGTATCTTATTTGCTGATCGGACAAGACTTAGGACAAATCTCAGGTAAATACGGTAAAGACGATTTGGAAACCGTTATTTCTACAACCGCTTGCAAAATTATTTTATCACAAAACAACGAGCAAACAGCTCAGCGTTTTTCTAAAATGATCGGTAACAAAACCGTACAGACAACCTCATTTTCTAAAAATGAAGGCTTCACCCTGTCAAAAGGCTCTAATCCGTTCTCTAAAAATGTAAGCTACAGCTTACAAGGAACATCTGTTATCAGTACAACACAACTTCTCAGTTTGCCAATGCTGAAACAAGTTGTATTAATGCAAGGCTTTATTGATAGACCGATTATGGCAGATGCACCTCGTTATTATCTTGATAAAGAAATGGCAGCAAAAGCCAAAATTCCGGCATCACCCTTTATTCCGGATTGGATTGTAGCTCAACGCGAAGATGTTAATGAAGATATTCTTGCAAAATTAGGAATCGATTATGATCCGGAAGAAGATGATGATGAAGATTTTGACGAAGAAGATGATATTGAATCCTAAAAAAATAAAAAAAGAACCATCTTAAACACATAAAAAACAAATATTTTTCAAAAAAAATGCAATATTTTGTCAAATATTGCATTTTTTGTCTTGACAATACCTGAAAATAACGCTATATTTCTTACATAAACAAATTATTTATTTTATTATGATCCCCTTAAATCTCATACCTGAAATTCAAAACAGTATGAACAATTTAATTAATAAAGGCCCCCCCTGGCTGAACGTGTAAAAACAATCAAAACAAAAAACAACACCCACCACGGCAAAATCGCCTTTTAAGATAGTATGAACCGTCTAACAAGTCGAGGCCCTCCGAACTGCATGCGCTGAAAATAACCGAGAATAGACTTCAAACGCCTGCCATGATAAGAGCCTCACCTAAAAAATAACAAAAGTTATTCGAGACCTGTATTGCATTCGGGACCGCCGATATAATTTAGGCCAATCCCTCAGAATTGTTAGTGATAAACATCCTATCCCCGCTCACGACGTGAGCGGTTTTTTTTGTCCTTTTTACGGGATAAATACATTATTGCATTGCGTCCATATCAAATACTGATTACACTCAATATCAGTAAAACTAAAAATCAGGTTCAATAATGGAAATACCTTACAAATTATACAATGATGACTGCTTTAAAATCCTGTCTTCTTTACCGGAAGAATCTTTTGATATGATTTTTGCAGATCCGCCATATATGATATCCAACTGCGGAACCAGCTGCCAAAATGGAAAATTAGTAAAAATAAATAAAGGAAAATGGGATAAAAGTAACGGCATTGAACAAGATTTTGAGTTTCATAAGCAATGGCTTGCTCTATGCAAAAAGCTTCTCAAACCTAACGGAACTATCTGGGTATCAGGCACATACCATAATATTTTGTCCTGCGGATACGCTATGCTGTTATTGGATTATCATATATTAAACGATATCGCGTGGTTCAAACCTAATGCCAGCCCGAATCTTTCATGTAAATATTTTACAGCCAGCCACGAAAATCTTCTCTGGGCCAGAAAAAACAAAAAAGCTAAACATTATTTTAATTATGCAGCCATGAAAGATGGAGATTTTCCTAAAGACAGCTTAAAAAAACCACATCTGCAAATGCGCAGTGTCTGGTCTATATTCACAACACCTCCAGCGGAAAAAACATTCGGGAAACATCCGACCCAAAAACCGCTATCTTTACTGGAAAGAATTATTACAGCTTCAACACAGGAAAATGATTTAATACTGGATCCCTTTATGGGCAGCGGCACAACAGGAACGGCGGCTGTTCGTCTTGGACGCAGGTTTGTCGGCATAGACAGTAATCCGGAATATGTCGAGTTATCACGTAAACGTATTGAAAATGCCATAAAAGAACTAAATCATCCAACCGACTTATTTGATCTAAAAAAATAAAAAAGGATGCCTAAAAAGGCATCCTAAAATTTTGGAACTCTGAAACAGCACTACTTTCCCCAGGTATCAGGGGATTCTCGCCAGGACGCAAGCAGCTCACGTTCCGGCTCTCCGAACAGCCCGGCATCCATTGCGGCATCAACCAAGCGAGGATAGTCGCAGAGGGTCTGAAGCTTACACTCTGCTGCGGCGAAAGCATTTTGAGCCTGCGGGAACAGATAGCTGAAGATTGCTGCCATGCCGAGAACTTCGGCACCGGCATCACGCAACGTCTGAACGACTTTCAGCGACGAACCACCGGTAGAAATCAGATCTTCGATCACCACCACGCGGCTGCCGGCGGGCACAAGTCCATCGATTTTGCCGCCCATACCGTGATCTTTGGCTTCGGGACGAACAGAGGCAAAAGGCAGCTCCAGATAGCTGGCAACCAAAACGCCCCATGCGATTGCTCCGGTAGAAACACCGACGATCATATCCGGCTGAAACTGTTCAGCAAGCCGAGCCAGTCCATCGACGATATTGTCTCGAACCTCGGGATAGAACAACAGTTCTCGGTTATTACAGTAGATGGGAGATTTCCATCCGGAAGCCCATGTGAACGGCTGATTGGGCTGAAGTTTCACAGCACCACGCTCAAGCAAGGTTGCTGCAACATTAAAAGAATGTTCCATAAAATAAAAATTAAAGAAAAATAATAAGTAAAATTATAAAAAGCTAAGCGTAGGTATTACATTTTTCATATTTTTTGTCAATAAAAATATTGAATTTATTTTTTTTCTGCCTATACTGTCGCTGTTTTTCATTATTATTTATTCACTTAAATTATTACAACATGACTTATTCTGAATTAGTTTCGGCAATTGCTGAAAAACGTTCTTTCCTCTGCGTAGGACTGGACACTTGCTGGGAAAAAATTCCCCAGTGTCTCAAGAATCAAGACAAGCGCTCTGCTATCGTACAATTCAACAAGGCCATCATTCAGGCTACAGCTCCTTTCACGGTTGCCTACAAGCCCAATCTGGCTTTCTATTCCTGCGAGGGCATCGAAGGAATGCAGGCGTTGATGGACACAATCGCCTATCTCCACAGCGAATATCCCGAGATCTTCGTAATACTCGATGCCAAATACGGAGATATCGGCAACACCGCGCAACGCTATGCTCAGACGGCTTTCGGACAATTCAGAGCCGACGCCGTTACGCTGGCTCCGTATATGGGATATGACAGCGTAGCTCCTTTTTTGACCTACGATGCCGGCGACTCAAGCCCGTGGGCAATCATTCTGGCTCTGACATCCAATCCCAGCAGCAAAGACTTTCAAATGCTGCAAACGCCGGATTCCGTTGCCTTCTTCGAGCATGTTTTACAAACAAGCATAAGATGGGACGGAAGCAGCAAAGAAAATACGATGTTCGTCGTCGGCGCCACTCAGGCTGAAATGCTCGAGTCAATCAGACAGATCGTGCCGGAACATTTTCTACTGGTGCCGGGCGTTGGCGCTCAAGGCGGCAGCTTGCAAAAAGTTGCCCAGTACGGTATGAATTCAGAAAAATGCGGCCTGCTCGTCAACTCATCCCGCGGTATAATCTACGCTTCCGGCAACGAAGACTTTGCCGAAGCCGCCGCGGCTAAAGCCAAAGAACTTCAAGCTGAAATGGCTGAACTTCTTGGACGCTATAGCAGCCTGTAAACTTCAAACACCCTGGAAACTCTACAGTTTCCGGGGTGTTTTTTTTCCGCATATAGTATTGCCTAACCGAACCTTGGTTCGAGCCCGATACAAAAAAAGCGCTCTGAATCAGAGCGCTAAATGGGGCGAACGATCGGGCTGGAGACAAGAAAACAATCCTGTGAATTGTTTTCTGACGACAGGCGAGAGTTTGTTAACTTGGGAGCAAACGACAGTGCCGCGAAACAAGTGTTACAAACCGAGTGCCCGAAACGACTTAGTATTGCGCTTAACGCAATACTTTGGAGTAAGACCGAACCTTGGTTCGAGCCCGATACAAAAAAAGCGCTCTGAATCAGAGCGCTAAATGGGGCGAACGATCGGGCTGGAGACAAGAAAACAATCCTGTGAATTGTTTTCTGACGACAGGCGAGAG
>CAYTQF010000039.1:0-12732 GCA_964440165.1 uncultured Azospirillaceae bacterium | reverse complement strand
AGTGCGTTTCGTACGATATTATTAACCCGGATGCTCGGTCGGAGCCGAGCATGACCCGCACGGCGGGTCGTACGACGACAGCGAGTACGATAAAAAGAAATGCGAGGGATGACTAAACCGGCGACGACAGCGAGGGGAAGGAAGTACCCTACTGTCATCCTCAACTTGATTGAGGATCCAGGTAGGAAATAAGGCAATATTATTAACCTGGATGCCCCATCAAGTGGGGCATGACACGAGGGTGAGTGTAAGGGATGACTAAAGAGAAGAAATGTCGGGGCATGACACAGAAGAGAGCGCAGAGCATGACTGGAAGAGAAAAAACGTGGGGATGATAGAGAGAGGACAATAGTAGAAAATAAGGCTATATCGTTGACCTGGATGCTCGGTCGAAGCCGAGCATGACGATAGGGCTTAAAATGTAAACTGATTGAGAACATTGCTGTTCTCAATCAGAACCACCCCGCCCCTAAAGGGGCGACCCTCAGAGAGGGTAATAGGTAAAGGGGTAAGAAATTTTTAAAAAGCTAGAACTGGACGAACGTAACCCCAACTATACTTACCGTACGTGTACCTATAACCAAAACTGAAAAACAGTACCCAAGAAAACGTGGACGAGGTCTCGGTAGAGGACCAATAGTAACTATCAGTTCTAAATTCAGAAGCTTGACCTGCGTCTACCAATTCTTTTAAAGCCTTATCCTTAATTTTATAGAAACCATCCTCGCGCCAAACAGTATAAATTTGGTACAATTCTCCTGATGCCGGTAAATACCATTTCCCTTTTTTACAAATTGAATTTCCGGCACATACTTCCGGCTCATATGCTCGAACAGCATCAACCGCCTTTGAAATTCTGCCCTTCTCTTTTACATATTGCTCTATCTTTTGTGTATGAGAAGCACCATTAAAATCATTCTCTGTAGATACATTGGTATCAGGTTTTACACCGATTTCTTCATTCGTTGCAATATCCAGCCAGCTCAATTTTGCAGAATTTTGGGCATCATAGAGAGCAAAAATACGCGTATCATCTCCCGTTGTTGTGCTATTACTATAATAAACAATCCCAATCGGCGTCCCTTCTTCCGCATTTAATTTACCTTGACTGTTAACTCTAATAACCGTTCCGATTTTATATCTGACACATCTCATACTATCAACCACATAACCTTCTTTGCAAGTCAGGTGGACTTTTGTGAGATTTCCTTCCATGCAAATATCGCTGCAATCGCCGTTAATCGGACAAACATCACAGGTTGTGTATTTCTCACATCCGGCTAAAGTTACATACTCAGATCCGCAATCCGTATTACTACAATTACCGCCATTTAATGTATATCCTTCCATACATGAGCTGTAACCATAGCGAGTTGTATTCCCTGATTTACAAGATTTTATATCCCCCAGCGGATTGGACGGTTTTGTCGTAAATGGAAATTCACTGTCTGAACAGTTGCCCGGAATACATTTTCCGTTTTGTAGCAAATACCCTTCAGCACACTTTATATACTTCCATCTTCTTTCAATAGCGCACTGTGTACAATATTCATCAAAAGAGCCGCCGCCGCCAATCCTTTCATCGCATCTCTGATCTAACGGATAAGTACTGCAATCTTCAGGACAATATACTTTATTATTATCAAAGGGACATCTCAAATATTGGACCGTTCCCGTCAATTCTTCACATTCTCCGGCTGTTTTTGTATACCCTAAAGAACCACACTCGGGAATCTGCCAACACTGCCAATTTGCAACAGCTTGACTACTCATAAACAAAATGCTTCCGCCTAACATTAAATATATTTTTCTGTTCATGACTATTCTCCCCTATTTAGATAAAAACCATGTATCGATTCAAAATCTACCCAACCCCAGCCGCTGCACCAAAAATTATGATAATCTTCTTCATGAATCTCGTTTTTACCAATATCACAACTAAAACATTCCTGATAAAAAATTTGTCCGCTTAACGGATCTACGCAATAATCGTGCGGATTTTCAATCTCAACACCGATACAGGTTTTGTTATAATTACTGTTACATTTACAAGAAGCGTAATAATCTTTTCCGCCGCTGACACATTTACTGCCCATTCCGACATGATGAAGACTGTCTAAACATTGCTTCCAACCAACCGGACATAAGCAATCTTTGTAATAAACAGTAGTCTTCCCCGTAGAATCAACATGCGCACAACTTTCTTCCGAACTGTCATATTGATACATACAGGGGAATGTCTTCGTGTTATAAGGATAAATTGATGAGTTACAAACGCAACCACCCTTGCCGTCTGATTCTAATCCATTACCGCACGTTGTACATTTGTACTTCATAACATCGCCGGATAAACACATATCAACCGTTTTACAGTTTTCTGTTTCTTCTCGCGTGTAAGGATAACCATCACACGAATCTACCTCGCAAATGTTGTTTCTCATTACCCAGCCGTCATTGCAGTTGAATTTTATCTGCTCGCGCTTATCAGTAACAAATGTAACTGATGCATATTTCGGATTTCCTGATATATTTGTAGATTTTGCTTCGCTTGTGTTGGGTTTGGTTTTGATTTCTACGAGGTGTGAAGCATAACTTATAAAATATTCTCCTCGGGCTTCAATACTCAATAATAATGATATAACCATACTCAAGTAATAAATATTCTTCATGTTATACCTCTCTCTGCGAAGCAAAACCTACATTTATTATATTAGCTCATAAAACATTATTTGTAAAGCATTATTTAGGGTCGGGAATATTTTTATCTACTTTTTCTCTTTTCATGCGTTTCTGAGTCCTAAAAACACCCTTAAAAGGTGTATTTTATGTGTACATATATTTTTAAGTTGCTAACCAAATATTAACAACCTCTCTATGCAATCTTGTCTATCTAATGAAAACTCAAATCTAAACAGATATAATCGGCATCATATGAAAGTTTTAAAACTTATCTTGGCGTACAGCCACAGTAAGTTTGGGAATATAAATTCAATTCTTTGATTAAAGTCTGACGGCGTTCTTGCATACCGTTTTTACGCCCTTCAATATGAATATAAGGAATTCCTGTTTCCTGTGAGGCTTTTTCCGCGGCTTTGTTTACTTGTTCCAGATTCTTATAACGAGATACACCTAAAACAGAGGCAACACCTGAATAACCTTTTTGTTTGGCATATTCCATAACTCGCTTTATCCGCATATAAAAACAAATACTGCAACGGCTACCTCTTTCCGGTTCGTCTTCCAACCCCTTGGTCAAGGCACACCAGCGATCATTATCATATTCCAACTCAATGAACGGTATTCCGTAATGCTCGCAGACACGACGATTTTCAGCACAGCGTTTTTGATATTCAGCCAAAGGGCGGATATTGGGATTGTAAAAAACAACTTCTGCAACAACCTGCTCTTGTGCTAATTTTTCAATTACAGCACATGAACACGGTGCACAACATGATAACAATAAAATCCCTTTATCCATATTAACCTCATCAATAAATATGTTTTTTTATATATTCTCTCAACAACACGGTCAATAAAAAATATTTGAGAAAAATCTCTAAAACCTCTTGACTTAAAGTAAGCTCTAACTTGTACAGTAATATCGTTAATCAGGAGACAACTTATGAAAAAATATTTATATGCATTTCTCTTAACCTTTACATTTATTTTACCGGTCGGAGCTCAAGATATGAAAAAAGCACCTATTGATACTATTTTTAATCAAGGAGAAATCAATCCTTACAGTAAATTTTTTACCGGACAGACTTATTTGACTATGCTTAGCAACAAGGATGAAACGTTTAACGCCCCTATCGGCAACGTTACATTTGAACCACAAGCCAGAACTAATTGGCATAAACACAGCGGTGGTCAAATTTTGTTGGTTTTATCCGGCGAAGGTCGCTATCAAGAACGAGGCAAACCTGCCCAAACTATTCGCAAAGGCGATGTAGTGCGTATTGCTCCGGATGTCGAACACTGGCACGGCGCGGCTCCAGACAGTTGGATGACTCACATTTCTGTTGAAACGAATGTTCCAAATAACCAGACAACATGGCTGGAACCTGTCAACAACTCTGAATACACTAATGCAAAATAAGGAAATACGATGAAAAAGATTTTAATATTATCAGGAAGTCATCGCAAAGGCGGTAATTCTGATACATTGTGTGATGAATTTATGCGTGGTGCGATTGAAGCTGGTCATAATGTTGAAAAAATAAGACTGTCGGACAAACATATTAATTATTGCATGGGATGCGGCGTTTGTAATACAACACACAAATGCGTCCAAAAAGACGATATGTCTGAGGTTTTGGAAAAAATGATTCAAGCTGATGTTATCGTTTTAGCATCTCCCGTATATTTTTACGCAATGAACGGACAAATGAAAACATTAATAGATCGGACAGTTCCGCGATATACAGAAATCAGCGGTAAAGAGTTTTATTTTATTATTTCCGCAGCTGATACGGATAAAAATATTATGGAAAAAGTAATTGAATCATTTAGAGGTTTTACCAGAGACTGTCTTGATAATGCTCAGGAAAAAGGTATTATTTACGGCTTAGGGGCATGGCAACTGGGTGATATAAAAAATACTCCGGCTATGGCTCAAGCTTATGCTGCCGGAAAAGCTGCTTAATATTTTATGGCATAAAAAAATCGTTTCCTTATGAATTAAGGAAACGATTTTTCTTTGTTTGAAGCTATTTTTTCAGCCCCAAATCTTTTAACCATCCCGAAATGCCAAAAGTCCGACTGCTATATCCGACCCAACTGTCAGAACGGACTTTACAGCCTTTACATTGCGCGCTTAAATCTGTTACCGTGTTTTGCACACCGCCGCCGCCGTGTGTGATAAAAGGAATTACATCTTTACCATTTAAATCATAAGTTTCTAAAAAACTGCTTACTTGCGGTGTAATTGTACCCCACCAGTTTGGAGAACCGATAAAAACAATATCATATTGCGCCATATCGGCAACAGATGTTGTTAATTTCGGGCGAAATCCTGCTTCAATTTCTTTTTTTGCTTGAGCCGTCATCGGACGGTATTCTTCCGGATAAGTTCCTTCAGCCTTAATTTCAAATAAATCGCCGCCAATTTCTTTGTGAATAGCTTCGGCAACTTCTTTGGTGTTTCCGCTATATGAATAATAAGCAATCAAAATTTTTGGTTGTTCTACAGTTGCCAAATTATCTCCTTCACTTGTTTGAGACATGGCATTATGGCTTGTTAAAAACAATGCTGACAATACAGCCGCCCCTTTTAACAACATTTTTTTCATATCTTATTTCTCCTTTTATGAAAAGTTTTATTCTTCTTACAACAGAAGAATTACATATACTCTAAAATTTAGAGTCTACTCTAAGTCAATAACTTTTTATCTATTATATTCTTTTTTTATTCTGCCGCCACAATACAAACCTATTTCAAACAATAAATATGTCGGTATAGTCAGCATTATTTGACTTAGGATATCCGGCGGTGTCAACAAAGCCGCAACAATAAGAATAATCACAAAAACATACGGGCGTTTATCTCTTATGCTCTGATAGTCTGTTATGTCAAAACGAATCAGCGAATATGTAATTAACGGGAATTGAAACATTAAACCAAAAACAACAGCCAACCATAAAGACAAGCTGATAACATTTGAAATTCCAAATACGGCTTTAATATCTTCCGTTGCAAAACTGAGCCCAAAGCGGATAATCAACGGTAAAATAAAAAAGATACAAAATAAAACACCGATAATAAACAAACCGCCCGATGTTAAGACCATTGAGCGAATAAAACGTCGCTCATGTTCATAGAGCGCAGGCATAATAAAGCCCCATATTTTGCGCGCTATATAAGGAAAACAAATAAGCAAATCTAATACCAAGGCAATTTTAATTTGCAGAATAAAAACCTCCATCGGCGAAAAATAATTTAATGATACAGTTTTATCGCCAATCATTATTTTTATTAACAACTGCATCACATAAGGCGCAGCCCAAAACATCGGCACCAGAACTATACCTAAAGCCACAAAGCAACGGATCAGTATTGACCGCAGTTCTTCTAAATGATTTATCAGATTATCGTTAGCTTTCTGCATTATTTATCAGATTTTTTATCTTTTTCCGCAGCAGTTTTATCGGCGCTGTCTTGTAACTCTTGCACTTCATTTTGCAGCATTTCTTTGGCTTTTTTATATTCATATTGAGCTTTTCCCAATGCTTTTGCCAATTCGGGAATACGTTTACCGCCAAATAACACGAGAATAACAATTAAAATTAAAACAATTTCTGTTAATCCTAAAGACATATTCTTCTCCTATTTTATCACTTTTTGTTCTTTGAGCGGAATTATTTTAATAGCCTTTACCGGACAAGCTATCTTGCATGTACCGCAGCCGATACATCCTTCCGAATTTATTTCAGGAAAGCTCTCGGCTTCTTTATTAATAATTCCGCGCGGACATTTCATCACGCACAGCCCGCATTTTATACATTTATCTTTATTAATGACCGCCAAGCCGATTTGCGTCTTTTGTTTTTCGGCTAACGACAAACGTTTAATTGCTCCGGACGGACATACTTCAGCACACTTATGACAATCATAATCACAAAAATTACTTTGATAGTCAATATGAACAGCAGGATACTCCCCATTTGCTTTTTTTAAGATTTTCATCGGGCAATTTTGCACACAAAGATTGCAGTTTAAGCAACGCTCGGCAAACACCTCAGGATTATCAGAGCCCGCCGGCAAAATAACCTGTTTTATTTTTTTCGCGGCAATTTTGCTTATATTTATTCCTTTTTTAGCGGCAACAGCAAACACAGCCACTACGGCAACACCTGTCAATAAGCGACGTCTGTCAGGATTAAATGCGACGCTCTTTTGAGGAGGTATTCCATAATGCAAACCTTTTTCACTGCAGGTGTTTAAACATCTAAAACATTTGATGCAAGTTTCATTATTCACAGTTTTCTTTTTATAATCAATACTGCCGGTCGGACAATTACCTGAGCACAAACCGCAAGACAGGCATTTATCTTTTGCAATATATATCTTAAACCAAGAATACTTTGCCAATAGCCCCAAAATCGTGCCGACAGGACAAATATTCGCGCAAAAAAAGCGTCCCTTCAACCGCACCAATACGGCTAAAACGAAAAATACGCCTATTCCCGGCCAAGTTCCGCTCATACCTTTACCAAATAAAGCATACGGGTCCAACCAACGTAACAAACAAATGCTGCCTCCCGCCAAAACACCAAACATCAATGCCGCAAGAAAATACTTATATGATCGCGAACACGATACAGCGGTATGGCGGCGTCCAATCAACATAAATAACTCTTGTAAAAATCCCAACGGACACAATGTTGAACAATAAATACGCCCAAACAACAAAGTTATAAGCACCAACAGCGCTAAAATTATACCGGCTTCCGTCAAACGCCTTAACCAAACATTTTGCAGCACGGCAATAAACTGCACATCAAATATTTTAACAGGATAAAAACCACAGAACGCCGCTATTGCTAAACAGAAAACAACCGACGCAATACTTAAACGGATATAGTAAAGTTTTGTTCGTCTCATTTATTGCTCCGGAACAACTTCATTCAGAGCTGCCAAAGCATTTAATGTTCTGGGATAACCGATAAACGGCACCAATAATGTCAACGTATCAAGTAAAACCTGTTTGTCATTACCAACATTAATGTTTCCCTTAATATGTCCTTTGACCTGATTATCAGCACCACCAAAAGAAGACAGAAAAACAAATGTTAAAAGTTCACGCGTTTGAATATCCAAGCCACTGCGGGTATAGTAATCGCCAAAGCAATTATCGGCTAAAAAATCATTAATATGCTTTTGATTTTCAGGTGCATTTTTACGCATATTTTCAATTTGTTCGCCAAAAATCGACTGTTGCAATGCTAAGCCTTTCTCAAATCTATTTTCCGGTGTTGTATTTGATTGTTCCGATAACGGCAGGTGAATGCCTTTATTTGCTAAAATATCGTTCGTGGCGGTCAGGAAATCATAAACTCTGCCCATACCCAAATAAGGAACAGCCTGATAAATAATTTCTTTTAATTCAATCGGAGATAAACCTGCATCCAACGCATCTTCGGCTAAAAGTTTATATTCACTCAAAGAATGTGTGGCAATATTCGCCGCTAAAACGACCATCATACCGGTTGTTGCATCCAAATTGCTTTTGGAAAAGGTTTCAATAAAAGCAAAATCAGCAAACAATGCATTAAATTCAGGATCTGTTTCTGCGAATGCTTTCGCGGTACGATTAAATTTTGTTTGTAGAGCTAATACTGGTTTTTCCATATTTTTTAATCCTCCCCTGCAATAAACATAATAGCCGCCCCCGGCAATGCATAACAACAAAAGACTAATTATGATTATTGTTTTTGATTTCATTTTCAAAACTCCGATAATGTTATTTTTTTCAGCATAACTTTTAGAGTTCACTCTAAATCAATGATTAAGTGCAATTATCCACAAAAAACAAAAATGTATATACTTAAAACCGGCGCTATTTGATTTGTTTAATCATATCAACAGCTCTATGGGAATATTCCGTATTCATTTGTTTTAAGCAATCTTTTGCGTATGATGAAAATTCGCTCCACAGTTTATTTTCCGAGCGATCATGATTGTCATAATATGCTGCGGTTAAAACCGTTTCCAACTTATCCAAAGAACGCACAAATTTAGCTTCTTCTGTTTGTTCCGCATCAAATTCCAAAAACCAATCCACCAGCTGCGGCATATTTAATTTTTGACTGATTTGAGTTATTGCATTTAATTCTTCTTTATGTTTAATTTCTGCGTCTTTTTCACCGGGAACCGGATCTCCGGAAATAATTTCGGCCAAATCATGCGTCAAGGCTAACTCCAAACAATGGCAAGGATTAACTTTTTGAGAATCTGCCAGACATAAAACTAAAAACGCCGTTGCAAACATATGATCGCCATTACTTTCCGGATCAGATACATTCCGTTTTATCCACCCGCTGCGTTTGAGATCTTTTACCTGCCCCAAAACATCAATAATATTGTTTATATCTCGCATTTGCATCTTTTATCTCCTTGGAATAAGCATAACTTTTTCCGTATAAAAGTCTATACTTTTCATAAAACATTCTTGCAAAAACATCATTTTGCTTTTATATCATAACACCGAATATTTCCAAGCAGACCAACTATTTTTTATAAACATTTGGAGGACACGTGATTAAAAATCTGACAAGAGGAAATCCGATAAAATTAATTATCCAATTTGCCCTCCCTTTATTGCTTGGCAATATTTTGCAGCAACTCTACAATATTTCCGATATTATCATCGTCGGCAGATTAATCGGCGTAAATGCTTTGGCTGCTGTCGGCGCCTCTGCGCCTATTTTCTTTGTTTTACTCCTCATTACTTTAGGTTTTACGGGCGGATTAACCGTTATTATGGCACAACGATTTGGCGCCAATGATGAGGATGGTGTCAGAAGATCCGTTACGCACAGTATTCGAGCCAGTATTGTACTGAGTCTTATTGTTACTCTGTGCATGGAATTTTATCTTAAACCGCTGCTCCGGATTATGAACGTTCCTGATGAAATTATGGACGACGCGTATAAATTTATTTCTATTTTATCTTACGGTTTGATTATGATTGTCTGTTATAATCTTTTAGCCGGATTTATGCGCGCGCTCGGTGATAGCAAAACACCTCTTTATTTTTTGTTTTTTTCCACATTTCTCAATATCGCTCTTAATTTTTACTTGATTTATTACGTCAAATTAGGTGTCGTCGGTTCTGCCTGCGGAACTGTTATCGCCATGACAATTTCCGTAATTTTATGCTTTTTTTATATGCTTTGGAAATTTCCGATTTTACGCCTCACAAAAAAAGATTGGCAATTTGATTATGATTTTTTATTACAACATTTACGTATCGCCATTCCGATGTCTTTGCAATTTTCTGTCATAGCCTTAGGTTTGATGATTGTTCAAAGCGTTTGCAATGCTTTCGGACCGGATACCATTGCCGCATTCACATCCGCTTTGAGAATTGAGCAGTTGGCAACTCAGCCTTTAGTCGCACTAGGCTTGGCTCTTGCAACCTATTCTGCTCAAAATTATGGTGCAGGCTTGATTAACAGAATCCGTAAAGGCGTTTTTTATTGCTCCGTTATTTCTTTATCTTTCAGTATTTTTATTGCTTTATTGGTACGTTTTGTCGGTAAAAATATGATCGGCATTTTTCTTGAAGAACCCAATCAAAATATTATTACCATTGCGCAATCGTATTTAAATATCAGTACAATGTGTTACTTTTTTCTCGGTATGATTTTTATTTTTCGCAATACGTTACAGGGTATGGGAAATGCTTTTATTCCATTGGCAGCTAGTACCGCTGAACTGGTGATGCGTTCTTTTGCCGCAATTTATTTGTCAAACAGATTAGGCTATCTCGGTATTTGTTATGCCAGTCCGATTGCCTGGATAAGCGGTGCAGTCATTGTCATCACAGGATATTATTATACTTTGCATAAAATGCGAAGACATTAAACTTTTGCTAATGCAGCAGCCAGCGTTAAAGATAATTCAGATAACATTTTTCCCATACTGACAACCAAATCATCATATGTCTTGCCAACCGGTTCTGATAAAGAAACACTTCCCTGTTTGAGTAATTGCCGTTCATCACCCAGTATGCGCCAATCCGCTTGCAGCACGGCATTCTTATTCAAATTACCCTCAAAGCGATTAACGTCCACGACAACTTTATAAGGATAAAGTTCTCTACTAAAGTTTGCTGCACGGATATTCGCATTCGGCAAATACGCCTGTATATCGGCGGCAATTGTTCTTTGCATTAACGTCGAAAGGGCTTCACTCCAACGATGCGTTTCTGAAATTTCTAATTGCACGGCATCGGCAGCTCCGGTTACAATCTGCGGACGATCAAGTGTTGCCGGCAGATTTACTTCACTGACTAACACAGATATTTTTCTGTTGCTGACTGTTTCAACTTGTGCAGCGGTATCCGTGCGAAATGTATAAAACAAGACAGGACTACTGGTTCCGACACAGGCTGCTAACAATATACAAGACCAAAGAGCGTGTATTTTTTTCATTTAATTGCCTCCTTTTCCACGGAATAATGCTTCCGGATGTCTATCCAGATAATCAGCCAAATTTCTAACATTTTTAGCGGCTTCTCCGACATATATAATGGTGCGATTCAGATTATCAATCGTATCAGAAGTTACTTGAGCGTTATTTTTAATCAGCTGATTGGTTCCTGCCAATGCTTTTTCAATCTGTGGCAGAATAATCGGAAGAGAATCGTTCAATTTATCAAAAAATGCATTGATTTTTGCTGCAATTTTCTTAACAGGAATATCTTGTATACCTTTTGAAATCTCACCGATCGGTGATAATACCGTCGGAATTTCCAATGTCTCATTAGGCTCTTTACCGCTTAAGACAACAGGTGTATCCGGCAACATTTCGAGTTCAATCATAAGCTGTCCCGTTAAAAAGCTTTGTGTTGCCAAACGAGCACGTAAACCTTTTGCTATTAATGCATTCAAAAGGACTCTGTTTTCTTCACCATGGCTGGAGATCTGTTTTTGCGTTTCCATTTTGGCATATACGGGAATACTGAATGTCAGATTTTCAGTATCGGCAATTAAATCTATTTTGACAACCTTTCCTATCTCAACTCCTTTAAACACGACCGGAGATCCGACATTGAGACCTTTAATGGATTCATCAAAATACATAACCAGCATACTGCCTTTATCTGCAAAAATCTTACCGCTGACATAAGATCCTATAATCAGCAAAAAAGCTGCTAAGCCTATGGAAATAAACAGTCCTATCATTTTAGTGTTGGGTTGTTTACGCATTTTTATGTTCTCCCCGTGTTAAAAACTCATAAACAGTCTTATTAGGCGGATTTTTTAATAAATCTTTCGGATTTCCGTATCCTTGGATTGTCTTGGTATCCGCATCCAAAAATATTAAATTGTTACCTATGGCAAAAATAGAATTTAATTCGTGAGTTACAACGACAATGGTTGTACCCAAACTTTGATTAATATCCAAAATCAAATCATCTAACCGTTTGGAACTTATCGGATCTAATCCGGCAGAAGGTTCGTCAAAATATACAATTTCAGGATCAAGAGCCAAAGCCCGAGCCAGCCCGGCCCTTTTTTTCATACCTCCGCTGATTTCTGAAGGATAAAAATCTTCAAATCCGGCTAAACCGACAAATGCTAACTTTAGAGCAACCAGTTCGTTAATCTGACGGTCGGAATAATCCGTATATTGCCGGAGAGGTAAAGCTATATTCTCAGCCAAAGTCATAGAACTGAATAAAGCACCGCTTTGATACAAAATACCGCATTTACGCATAATTTGATTTTGTACAACAGGTGATGCTCCCGTAAACTTTTCTCCATCAACCCAAACGGTTCCTGACAAAGGCGGTAATAAACCCGTTAAAACGCGCAGAAGACTGCTTTTTCCGCCACCACTGGCCCCCATAATAATAAAAACATCTCCCTTGCGAACTTCAAAATTGACGTCTTTCATCAATACAAAATCGCCATAACCGACTTTAAGATCTTTAGCCTGAATTTTAATATCCTGCTTTATCATATTCCTAATGCCTCAAATATCCATGTAATTACACCCGTGGC
>CAYTQF010000038.1:0-13031 GCA_964440165.1 uncultured Azospirillaceae bacterium | reverse complement strand
AAGCAATTGCTTCTCCTTCTCTATCCGGGTCGGATGCGAGAACAATCGTATCGCAATCTTTGACAGCGGTGATAATATCATTAAGGCGTTTTTTTCCGCCGCTGCTCAGTTCCCATGTCATTGCAAAATCTTCATCAGGATTAACTGAGCCGTCTTTGCTCGGTAAGTCGCGTATATGACCAAAACTGGCGAGAACTTTATAATCGCTTCCTAAGTATTTGTTAATTGTTTTGGCTTTTGCCGGAGACTCAACGATAACTAATTTCATTACTTTGCTTCCGTTTATCTTATTAATAATGCGACTTTATTACCGGGTTGACGTTCAATGCGACCTTCCAGTTCCAATTCCAGCAATTGCGCCGAAACTGTTGCCGAATCGAGACCGGAGGCGTCGATAATTTCATTAATATCAATTCCGTCGGGTGTTAAAAAATCCATAACACTGTCCGGTTTTGTATTCTGAGGTGGAATATTGTCCGTTTTTCCTTCGTTGTCAAGAGGGGTTGTAAATAATTCAGGTTCTATCTGTTTGAGGAGTTTGCGAGGGTGCCATTGTTTGCAATGTTGCATGATATTAATAATATCATCCGTGTTTTCGACCAGCGCTGCGCCTTCTTTAATAAGTTTGTTTGTTCCGCCGGAACGTCCGTCAGACGGAAAACCCGGAACAGCCATAACTTCACGTCCTTGTTCTGTTGCCGTATAGGCCGTAATTAAAGAACCGGAATGAATATTTGCTTCGGTTACCAGAGTAGCGCGGCTTATACCGGAGATAATTCTGTTACGTCGTGGAAAATTGGCCGCTTGCGGTGTTGTTCCTAACGGGAGTTCCGAGACAATACAACCTTGAGATGCGATTTGTTGGTATAATTCTTTATTTTCAGTCGGATAGGGAATATCCACTCCTGTACCCAGTACGGCGATAGTTGCTCCTTGTTGTCGGTTGGCATATAAGGCGCCTTTGTGGGCGGCCGCGTCAATACCGCGAGCCATGCCGGAAACGATCATCATTCCCGCTTCGGTCAATTCATAGGCTAACCGAGATGTAAATTTTCGACCGTTAATCGATGCGTTTCGAGAACCAACTATTGCCAAACAGGACGGATGATTTAAAATATCAGTGCGTCCTTTGACGTATAAAACCGGTGGGGCATCATCAATTTCTAAAAGTGATTGCGGATAATCATTATCTTCTTTGGTCAGAATAGTAATACCGAGATGATTGGCCAGTTTGAGTTCTTTTTCGGCTTCCGTTCTGGAAAACAGTTTATATTTAGCCGGCAAATTTTTTAGGGCTTCGGCAGCTGTTCCGAATTTTGATAATAAGGAGGAAAAAGTTTTAGGACCGATATTTTCTGTATTTATCAGTTGGATATAATCAATCGTTCTTTGTTCTGTTCCGCCGATCATCTTTTATTTCTTTTTGAAACTTATCTTGCTTTCCTGTCCTTTAATCAAACGAGCTATATTGGCATGGTGGCGAATAAGTACGAGTATGGCGATAAAACTGTAAAAAATTGTATACACCGGTTCTGTCAGGAAAAAGGCGTAAAAGGGTGTCAGGCATGCCGCTAAAATAGCAGATAAAGAAGAATATCTCGTAATAAAGGCACTGGTAAGCCATGTCAGTAATGCGAGGAGACCGATCTGCGGATAAGTAGCCACAATAAAACCGAATGCCGAAGCCACACCTTTACCGCCTTTAAATTTGAGCCATATCGGAAAATTATGACCAATAACACCGCAAGATCCGGCAATTAAGGAAGCAACAATGTTTGTTTGTGTAAACAGTCCAAAAAACATAAAGTCTGATGCCGGCACCGTTATCGCTGCGATAAAAGCTGCAATACCTGCTTTGGATGCGTCCAAAATAACCGTTAAAAGAGCGAGGTCTTTTCTGCCGGTTCTTAAAACGTTGGTGGCGCCGATGTTGCCTGAACCTATTTTGCGGATATCACCCAAACCGCACATTCTGGTTAATACCAGTCCGAAAGGAATAGAACCGAGCAGATAGCCGCCTAAGGCGCAGATTGTGAAAATTAGACTTGTACTCATTTTGAATCACCTGATTATTTATTTTCGATATTAAAGTTCTAGAAAAAACCGCAGCTTTTGGCAATCTAATTTTTATCAGCTTGTGCATTGCCGCGGAAAAAGCTGCTAAAAAGTTAAAAATGTAGATGACAAACGACGAAAAATAGTTAATATAAAACAAATTTAATTATAAGGTCTTTAAGAAATGACTCCTATATATCGCAGAATATTGTTAAAACTTTCGGGTGAGGGGCTGATGGGTGATCGTGCTTTCGGGATGTCTCCCGAGGTAATATCATCTTTGGCGTCTCAAATTAAAGTTGTTCACGACAAAGGCGTAGAGATTTGTTTGGTTGTCGGCGGCGGTAATATCTTTCGAGGTGCAAAAGAGGCTTCTAAGGGGATGAATCGCACCGTTGCGGATCAGGTCGGTATGTTGGCAACCGTAATGAACGCTTTGTATTTGCAAAATGCTTTGGAAGCTGCCGGCGTTGAAGCCAGAGTGCTTTCAGGGTTGTCCATTCCGGAAGTTTGTGAGCCTTATATGTATCGCAGAGCTTTGAAACATTTGCAAAAGAATCGGGTTGTAATCTTTGCGGGCGGAACAGGAAATCCCTATTTTACAACAGATACGGGAGCTGCGTTGCGTGCTGCCGAAATGCAGTGTGATGTGTTGCTTAAGTCAACACAGGTTGATGGGGTGTATGACAGTGATCCGCATAGTAATCCGGAAGCGGAACGCTTTGAAAAAATTTCTTATGACGATGTTATTAATCATCAGTTGAAAGTTATGGATACGGCTGCCGTGGCGTTAGCTCGTGAAAATAATATTCCGATTGTGGTGTTTGCCCAAAAAGGGGAGAATGCTTTGGAACAAGTTGTATCCGGCAAAGGTAATTTTACAATAATACAAAAAGAGGTATAATATGGCTGATTTTAATGAAATTAAAACCGACACAAAAACCAGAATGGATAAAACATTAGATTCTTTGCGTAATGAATTTGGCGGTTTGCGTGCCGGTCGTGCCCATGCCAGTCTGTTGGACGGTATTATGGTTGATGCGTATGGTTCAATGACACCGATCGCCCAGTTGGGCACTATCTCTGTTCCGGATGCCAGAACATTATCTATCAGCGTTTGGGATCGTTCAATGGCAAAAGCTATTGATAAAGCCTTGCGTGAATCCGATTTAGGGTTAAATCCGGCGTCTGACGGACAGTTGATTCGTATTCCTATTCCGCCGCTCAGTGAAGAACGTCGTAAAGAATTGGTAAAAATCGCCAGCAAATATGCAGAACAAAATAAAGTTGCTATTCGCAATATTCGCCGCGATGGTTTGGATGGTGTTAAAAAACTTAAAAAAGATAATCTGATTTCAGAAGATGAAGAAAAAAGATTTGAAAATGAAGTTCAAAAGTTGACGGATGAAGCAATTAAGAAAATTGATGAAATGTTTGCTCAAAAAGAAAAAGACATTTTGCAGGTATAGTTCCGCAGAAACTAAGAACAGTTTAAGGTTTGAGTTTTGACTAAAGAAAATGTACTAAATCATATTGCCATTATTATGGATGGTAACGGCAGGTGGGCAGCTCGTAAAGGTTTGCCCAGGTCTCTCGGACACAAAAAAGGTGCAGAGACGGTTAAAGAAATTACTAAAGCCGCTGTCGAAATGGGGATCAAATATTTGACACTGTATGCTTTTTCTACGGAAAATTGGCAACGCAGTAAAGAAGAAGTTGATTATCTGATGGGCTTGCTGCGTCAGTATTTAAAAGGCGATTTGCAGGAGCTGAAAGAAAATCAGGTGCGGATTGTTTTTATCGGCGAAAGAGATATGCTGGCGGAAGATATTCGTAAGTCAATGGCTGATCTTGAAGCTGATACGCGTGATTTTTCAAAAATGACATTATGTATTGCATTGAGTTACGGGTCTCGCCAAGAAATTATTCATGCGGTGCGAAATGTTGCTCAAATGGTGAAAAATGGTGATATTTCTCCGGAAAATATTGATATTAATCTATTTTCCAATATGCTGTATACAAAAGAAATACCGGATCCTGATTTGTTGATCAGAACAAGCGGAGAACAACGCATCAGTAATTATCTGTTGTGGCAGCTTGCATATACGGAGCTTGCTTTTACGGAAGTATTATGGCCTGATTTTACTCCCGAACTGTTGAAACAAATTATAGCTAACTACCAAACAAGGGAGAGACGATATGGAAAAGTCTAAACTCAACTCTTTAGTAACAAGAGCTGTGTCTTCATTTATTTTAGCACCTTTAGTTCTGGGAGCTATTTATTACGGATGGTCGTCAACGGCTTTACTGTCTGTGTTGGCTATTGCATTATTATCTTGGGAATGGGCTCAGATGATACCGAATGAAAAAAATACGGTTTATGCTTTGTCTTATATGATAGCCGCAGTCTGCGCCGTCTTTTTTGCTAATATATTGTGGTCTATTGCGATTTTTTTCTGCATGACTTTATTTGTTTGGCTCAAGGCTAAAGGTGAAAAACATCGTCGTTTGCTGACGCTTGGTGTTCCTTATATTGCTTTAGGTATCGGAGCTTTAGTTTGGTTATATATCATTTTTGGCACAATTATCACATTGTGGTTTGTGGTTGCCGTTTGGAGTGTGGATATTGGCGGTTATGTCGTCGGTTGCACTTTGAAAGGACCTAAACTTGCTCCGAAAATCAGTCCTAATAAAACCTGGGCCGGTTTGTTCGGGGCTATGCTGTTTTCTGCCTTAACCAGTGTTGCTGTCGCTTATTTCTTTGCTCGCGGAGAATATGCCGTATTTGCTACCCTCGGTGTTGTTTTGGCTTTAATTGCTCAAGCCGGTGATTTGTTAGAATCTATGGTAAAGCGTTATTTGAAAGTAAAAGATTCAAGCAACTTAATTCCGGGACACGGCGGTATATTTGATCGTTTAGACGGTTTGTTGTTTGCGGCGCCGTTTATGTTGGTTATTTTTATCTTCTTTATTTTTTAACAGGATATGTGAAAAATGGAATGGTTGATTAATACAATTTATTATGTTGTGCCTTTTGTTGTTCTGCTGGGCATTTTAGTGTTTGTTCATGAGTTTGGGCATTTTATTATTGCCAGAATTTGCGGGGTGCAGGTAGAAGCTTTTTCTATAGGCTTTGGTAAAACCCTATGGAGCCGCAAAGATAAAAAAGGTACAGAATGGAAATTATCGGCTGTTCCGTTGGGCGGATATTGTCAGTTTTTAGGCGATGCGGATGGTGCATCGGCTACGGTTGATGATAAAATTCAAGAATTAAGTGATGAAGAAAAGAAGAAAGCTTTTCCTTTTCAGAATCCTTTTAAGAAGTTGGCTATTGTGTTGGCCGGACCATTGGCAAATTATGTTTTTGCTATTTTGATCTTTTTTGCGATTTTCTTTTTTCTCGGCAAAATTATTTTTCCGCCGATTATAGGGGAAGTTATTCCTGACAGTCCTGCTGCTGTGGCCGGTATTCAGGCTAATGACCGAGTTTTAAAAATTAATGGTAATGAAGTTAAAAGTTTTGATGATATTCGTAAAGAAATCGCTTTGATTGCTAATGATAACATGGTGCATATTGAAGTTTTGCGTGATGGCAAAACGCAAATGTTGTCTTTTCCTCTTAAGGAAATGGAATATACTCCGGACGGGCAAGAGACTGTTAAACAGAGAATGCTCGGTGTAAAGTCTTTAACAAATGTTGAAGTCGAGCATAAACAAATGAGTGCTTTAAATGCTATGACTGAAGCGTTGAAAGAAACATGGAGTGTTACGGAAACAACATTACGCGGTGTTGCCCAGATGGTTACCGGAAAACGCGGCAGTGATGAATTAGGCGGTATTATCCGAATTGCCGAAATGTCCGGTGATATTACAAAGAAAAACGGCGTTTTGGATTTTGTGGTATTTATGGCGCTGTTGTCTATTAATCTCGGCTTGATTAACCTGTTTCCCATTCCGGTTTTGGACGGCGGACATGTTGTAATCTATCTATTAGAAATTGTAACCGGAAAAGAAATAAACACCCGTGTAAAAGAGACTTTATTTAAAATTGGTTTTAGTTTATTAGTACTATTGATGGTATTTGCAACATGGAATGATATTGTCCGGCTGATCCATCGTTGGTTTGTTTAACCTTAAGGGTAAGGATTATATTGATGAAAAATATCAGTTTACCGGTTTTGGCTTTTGGAGCAGTTCTTGCTTGCGATGCTCAAGCTGCAACTTATATTAAAGATGTGCAGATTAACGGTTTGCAGAGGGTGGAACCGGAGACCGTTACGGCTTATCTGGACATAGCAACAAATGCAAATGTATCTACAGAACAGTTGGATGCCGCATTAAAGCGTTTGTATGCGACCGGATTATTTTCGGATGTGTCTTTGGATATTGTCGGTAATGGCGTTTTATTGGTTAATATAAAAGAGAATCCGATTATCAATAAACGTTACTTTGAAGGTAATGAAAAAATTGACGATGAAATGCTTGAAAAAGAATTACAGCTCGGTGCCGGTGCGGTTTATAGTGTGGCAAAAGTTCAACAAGATGCACAGAGAATCGTTGATGTTTATAAACGTTCCGGTCGTTATTCAACGGTTGTTGAACCTAAAATTATTAAAAGAGATCAGAATCGTGTTGATTTGGTTTATGAAATTTCTGAAGGTGTTACGGCCACAATTGATAAGGTTAACTTTGTAGGTAATAAGCATTTTAGCGATTCAGAACTTCAGTCCGAAATTATGAGCAAAGAAAGCCGTTGGTATCGTATTTTCTCTTCTGCTGAAACATATGATGTTGAAAAAACAAATTATGATAAGGAATTGCTGCGTCGTTTTTATACAAATCACGGATATGCTGATTTTAGGGTTTCTACGGCGGTTGCTGAGTTGAGTGCTGATAAAAAGTCTTTTGTTTTGACGTATGTTATTGATGAAGGTCCTCGTTATAAAATCACGAATGTTAATATCTCTTCGGCATTAGGCGATGTAAATGTTGAAACTTTGTATCCTGAGGTTTTGGTAGAAGAGGGCGATTGGTATAATGCCGATAAAGTTGAAAAATCTGTCTTTGCCATTACCGAAGAATTGGGGCGTCAAGGTTTTGCCTTTATTGATGTTACTTCTGATTTGCGTAAAAATACTCAGACAGGTGAGGTTGAAGTTACGTTTGATATTGCAGAAGGTCAGCGTATCTTTATTGATAGAATTAATATTACAGGAAACACACGTACGGAAGATAAAGTTATTCGTCGTGAATTCCGTATTGATGAAGGGGATGCTTTTAATGCTTCAAAAATTAAGGCTTCTCGTCGTAATATTGAGTCTTTGGATTATTTCAGCAAAATTGATATTCATACAGACCCGTCGGATGATCCGAACAAGGCTACTTTGAACGTTGATGTTGCTGAAAAATCTACCGGTGCTTTCAATGTGGGTGTCGGTTATTCTACCGTAAACGGTGCTTTGGCTCGTGTCGGTATTGCTGAAAACAACTTCCAAGGTAAGGGACAGAGAGTCAGTGCGGATGTCGGTATTTCTCAACGTACATCAGAATATGATTTGAGCTTTACCGAGCCGTATTTCTTGGGTAGACGTTTAAGCGCAGGTATTGATTTGTTCCGTTCTGAGTCCGATTATCAGGATGAAGGTTCTTATGACAGCGAAACAACCGGCGGACGTTTGCGCATGGGGTGGAATTATACTGATGATTTGGCTCAGTATGTTCGTTATACCTTAAGTCAGGATAAAATCAGCAATGTTGACAATTCTGCTTCTTATTACATTAAGAAAGAAGAAGGCAAGTATGTCAACTCAGCTATCGGACAAACTATTGTTTATGATAAGCGTGATAGTCGTATTACACCGCGTGAAGGTTATTATTTGTCATTTGGTAATGATGTTGCAGGCTTGGGCGGAGATGAGAAATATCTCAAGTTTGATGCTAAAGCATATACATACTATACTTTATTTGACGATTATACCTTTAAGTTCTTTGTTAACGGCGGTTACATTACCGGTTATAATCATCAGGATGTTCGCTTGTCTCATCGTTATTATTTGGGCGGTTCAACAATGCGCGGCTTTGAATATGCCGGTATCGGTGCCCGTGATAAATATACTAAAGATGCTTTGGGCGGTAACTGGATGCTTTATTCCGGTGCGGAGATGTCTTTCCCGATCGGTTTGGATGAGCTGGGTGTTCGCGGTCGTACGTTTGTTGATGTCGGTGCTTTGGGTAAACCTGACGATATTAATGAGCAATTGGTTGAATACTCTGATAAACTGCGTGTTGCAGCCGGTTTTGGCTTCCAGTGGCAGTCTCCGATGGGGCAGATTGATGTGGACATTGCGTTCCCACTGGTTAAGGAAGATTATGATGAAACAGAAACCTTTCGCCTGAACTTCGGTTCGAAACTGTAAGGTGCTTTATAAAAGCCGGAATTCTTAGAAAAATAAAGAATTCCGGCTTTTTTTAGGATGTGCATATTTGTTCTTAAGTTGTTGAGAATATAGGCATTATCGGATAATTTAATTTTATCGTAACTTAAATATGGATTTTATTTTATGGTTGATAGCAAATTTTATATTAATAACGGTCCGTTCACTTTACAAAAAATTATAGAGATTACCGGTGCTGTTTTATCAGATGCTTCCAAAGTTCTGACAGAAATCAAAAATGTTGCTACTTTAGAAAAAGCGGGAGAAGGGGATATATGCTTCTTTTATGATAAAAAAGCTAAAGTAAAAGGTGAGAAAATAAAGGCAACTGCTTGCATTGTATCGAAAGATTTAAAAGATTATGTTGCAAAAGATGTTGTTGTTTTGGTTTCTGATAATCCAAAACTTGCATTTTTGAAATTGATTTCTGCAATGTATAGCGAAAAAGATCATAAGATTGGTATTGCCGATTCCGCCAAGATTGATCCTTCAGCAAAACTCGGAAAGAATTGTTTTGTCGGTGAAAATGCTGTTGTTGAAACTAATGTTGTCATTGGAGATAATTGCATTATTGAACATGGTGCGGTTATTACAGAAGGATGTCATATCGGTAATGACTGCCGTATCGGTGTTAATGCGAAAGTGTCTTTTTGTAATATGGGTAATAATTGCTATATTTTTGCCGGTGCTCAAATCGGTAATGACGGTTTTGGCTTTATGATGATTGATGGTTGTCATCGCCGAATTCCACAGGTCGGACGTGTTATTATCGGCGATGATGTTGAGGTTGGCGCCAATGCCTGTATCGACCGTGGTGCGTTAGATGATACTGTAATCGGCAGTGGTTGCCGCATTGATAACTTAGTACAGATTGCGCATAATGATACGCTTGGTCGTGGTTGTATTGTGGTTGCTCAAACAGGTATTGCCGGAAGTTGTACTTTCGGGGATTATGTTGTATGCGGCGGACAAACCGGTTTTGCTGACCATTTAACGGTTGGAAGCGGTGCTCAGATCGGTGCTCAGTCCGGTGTTATGCAAAATATTGAGCCGGGAGAAGTTTTGATGGGCTACCCGGCGCAACCGATTAAAGATTTTATGCGTCAAGCGTTGTATTTGAAAAAAGTTTTAAAGAAATAACTGAAAAAGGAATAAATATATGTCTGAAATTAAAACATATCATATCGAAGATATTATGAAAATGTTGCCGCATCGGTATCCGTTTTTACTGGTAGATCGTTTGGAAGTTGAAGTTCCGGGCGAGAAGGGTGTCGGTATTAAAAATGTTACAATGAATGAAGAGTTTTTTCAGGGACATTTTCCCGGAAATCCTGTAATGCCGGGTGTATTGCAAATTGAAGCCATGGCTCAAACTGCTGGTGCGATTGTTCGTGCAGCTGAAGAAAATTTTGCAGAAACATCAAAGAGCGTTTTGTTTATGTCAATTGACGGTGTAAAATTCCGTAAACCTGTAAAACCGGGCGATCAATTGCGTATGCATGTTGAAAAAATTAAAGAACGCCGTAATATTTTTGTCTTTAAAGGACAGAGTATGGTTGACGGACAGGTGGTGTCTGAAGCTGAATTTACGGCTATGATTATTGGTTAATCTTAGTTGTGCAGAAAAAAGGCGGATTTTAAATCCGCCTTTTTTATTTTATCTCTTGACTTTGTCTAATCATTTTTGTATATTTTGTTTACATTTCTATTATTTAAAAATTATTTCATATGGATTTAACACTTAAAATTGTCAGTGTTCGCAGCGGTTCTACCAAATGGAACGTTCGAGCACAGGATTGTACCGGAGGAGAACTTTCCTTCTGTATCTCAAAAGAAGTGGCAACGCCCAAGGTTGGCGACGAAGTAAAGCGCTACTATCAGCGTGGTTTCAACAGTCCTCTTATCAGAATGGATCTGAATGGAGAGACTATCTATCGTGCTCAGGAATAATCCTTATTATCCTGCTATGAAAAGCCCCTGATTTTGGGGCTTTTCTTTTGTGTTTTGTCTAAAATATTATTAATCTTAAAAAAACTCGATATGGAAAAATTTCATGAAATTGAGGCTTATATTGCACAATTGGGGGTTTCTCCCGAAGAATTGGTGCAGTATTTGATCTCTCACCGTAAGGTGGATATCCACAAGCTGGATGAGGCCACTAAAAATCGTTTGAAAAACTTGAATCCTAACGACTCTATCCATTAAAGTTTTACTCTACTCGCAAAAAAAACGCTTTCTTACAGGGAGCGTTTTTTTGTATTTAAATAAATATGAGGAAAATATTGCTCGTAACAAACTGTAAACAAATGTGTGTTTACATTGCAAATTAAAATAAATATTCTATGCTCATATTATTAAATAAACAGAGAAAGGAATTTTTATATGACTAATATTCATCCCACCGCGGTTGTCGAAAAAGGTGCTCAAATTGCCGATAGTGCAGAGATCGGTGCATTTTGTTTTGTCAGTGCTCAAGCCAAAATCGGTGAAAATGTTAAGTTATTACCAAGAGTTACTATTTTGGGCGATACAACAATCGGTGAAGGAACCGTTGTGTTTCCGGGAGCAGTATTAGGCGGCGGTCCGCAAGATCACGGTAATGAATTTCAGGAAGGTGCCCGTTTGGTTATCGGAAAACGTAATGTTATTCGTGAGAATGTAACCATGCAATGCGGTACACCTAAAGGTCAATCTCCGTTACCGGGAATTGAACCTGAGACTTTGGTAACTTATGTCGGTGATGACGGTATGTTTATGGTAAACAGCCATGTTGCGCATGATTGTGTTGTCGGTAACAATGTGATTATGACAAACAATGCTGTTATCGGCGGGCATGTTCGTGTCGGTGATGGTGCTATTTTGGGCGGAAACTGTGCTGTACATCAATTCTGTCGTATTGGTCGTAAAGCAATGATCGGCGGTTTGTCCGGTGTTGATCGTGATGTTATTCCTTTTGCTATTGTTACCGGAGAACGCGGTAAATTGCGTGGTCTGAATGTTATCGGCTTGAAACGCAGCGGTTATGCTCCTGATGTTGTTAAGGCAATCAGCCGTGCATTTATGTATATTTTCAAAGGAAAAGAAGATAACTTTGAAACTCGTGTTCAAAAAGCTAAAGAAATGTATAAAGATAACGACATGGTTATGGAACAGTTGAATTTTATCGAAGTTTCTTTGGCCGGTCGCCGCAATGTTATGATTGCAGATTAAACCAGTCTTTCTTTATTTTAAGAGCCGTTTTTGCCGACGGCTCTTTTTTTGTATGTTTTTCTTGTAAATGTATAACTTTTTTGTTGCATTTTTTTATAATTTGCACTCTATTATATATAATATTTATAAGCATAATAATATTTTATGTCTAATTAAAAGATGCATAAATAATCTTATTAAAAGGAAAATTGATGGATAATACATGTCATTTTCAGATTAAGGTATCAATAGTTGTTCCATGCTATAATGTGGAGAAATATATTGATAGATGTTTAGACAGCTTAATCCATCAATCTCTTAAAAGTATTGAAATTATTTGTGTGGACGATAAGTCAACAGATACTACTTTAGGTCGATTATTGGAATATGCTCAGCAAGATTCAAGAATACGAGTTTTACAACAAGCTGAAAATAGTGGCGCGGCCGTTGCTCGAAATGTGGGCATGCAACATGCTCAAGGTGAATATATTGGTTTTGTTGATGCAGATGATTATGTTGATTTGGATTTTTATGAGAAATTATATGTAACCGCAATAAAAACGAAAGCCTCAATTGTTAAAGCTAATGCAAAGATTACAGATGTTGATTTAACAAAACGCTTTGATGATTTGCAGATGCAAAGAATTCGTCTCTATGGTAAGTGGCGCTTTTTGTATCAATGGTGGACAGGATTATATTTAGCTGAAATGATAAAGAATAATCACATTCAATTTCCACATAATATTATTAGCGGACAGGATATAGTTTTTCTTACAAAGTGTATATTCCATGCAAACAGGGTAGCTCTATGTAATGATACTTTTTATCATTATTTACGCCATTCTGATTCTTTGGATAGTGTTATTTTGTCTCCAGAAAAAATAGTTTCGAAAATTGAAGCCATTAAAATGATTGCTGATTTTTACAATACTATTGATATTTCGGAAAAGGAATATTTGTATTGTTATCATCAAAGATGGTTGCTACTGATAAGTCTTATTGACAGAACACCTTTACCTAAATGTAAAAAAATTATAGCTCAAGCATTTATAGATATGTTCAATGCTTGTAAAAATCCAATGGATTTGATTGCTTTACATTTACAATATGATGCAACGGCTCAAAGATATATCAATAATTTGAAAATGTCGGATACAAAGGGATTTTTAAAAAGCCTTGCTTCGAAACATAAGATTAAATTTCAAGAAAATTTTGAATTTGTTTTTTTATTTTTAGGATTTTTTCCTTTGATGAAAATATCTAAAAAACCAAAAAAATTAATCATGCTTCTTTTATTGTTTAGGAAGGAATGAAAATAAAATGGACATTAATTTATTATTCAAAATAGCAGCA
>CAYTQF010000037.1:0-13152 GCA_964440165.1 uncultured Azospirillaceae bacterium | reverse complement strand
GATTATATGGAAGGTGGTTTTGAAACGTGTGTTGCCGGTTATGGAGATAATGCCGTAACTTATTATCGGGTACCCAAGTGCAAAGGTGAAGCATTATATAATAACTATTTCTGTGATGTCGGCTGTGATACGGTAAACAAATATCCGTATACTTATCATCCGGGAAATACGGCCGGAACCGTACAAAAATGTGTTACGGCGGATCAAACATATTATGGTTATTCGTCTTGTAATAAAGGCTGGCTCGGCGGCTGGGCAAACGGTGGTATCGGTCGTTGCGGTTTGGATGACTGTAATATGGTTGATTACCCGTATCCGGTTGAACCGAATGCTTATCATTACGGAGAAAACCGAGGCAAAACGGAAACTTGTAAAATCGGTGGCGCAGTATATTATCGTTATACAGAATGCAACGGTTCTGATTTTATTTTGAAGGGTGTTAATACCAGCGACAAAAGGGGAACGGTATGCGCTCGTAAATGCCCTGTAACAGATTGTACCAATACGCCCTTTACGCATACGTATCCGAACGGTGATAAGGCAGTAATTAATGATTGGCACTGCAAAATTAAAAACACTAAATGTATGCCCGGTGATATTGCAACATTTAATAATCAAGAAATTGGGGTTATTATAGAGCTTTCGGATACTAAAATTTTAGCTGTTCCGAGTAATTATACTCCGTCAAGCACAACATGGGGAAATGGAGATGCAATTATTTCAGATGTTCCTCAGTTGCTGAATAAAGATTATTCGACAGCAGGAAAAATTAATACAAACGGTATTGTATTACATCGGGCTAATACCGGCTATACATATCGATTTTTAGATTTATGTGTGGATTATCAACCTGCAGGGTGTAATCAAGGCTTTTGTTCTAAAGGAGAGTGGTTCCTGCCTAATAGGACAGAGCTGCAAAACCTTTATAATATTAAATATATTGTGGCAAATACTATGCAATATAGAAGTTTGGCAGGTATGATTTATTGGTGTTCTACGGAATTCCAGTATAACTGGGCCGATAATCTTTATTTGCCATTGAATACGGCGACCAACTTAGCTAAAACAATGAATTATGCTGTTCTTCCGATGTTATCTTTTTAATTGAAGAATAATATGTAAAAAAGGGAAGTGTTTTACACTTCCCAACTGTTTGAAAAATCATCGTTTTTGAAAAGCGATGCCAGTCCTGTGATTTGTTTTAGGCGCAAAACTTCATCTGCGGACATGCCAATGTTTTTGCAAATCCAGCTGTCGCTTTTTCCCATTTCAACCAGCTCGGCAACAATGTTGCTCATTAAGTCAACATTGTGGCTGCCGCGAGCTCGGTTATGTCGAATGGTTGATGCCATGCGTTCGCCTAATTCTTTATTAATCACAACAACAGGAATTAAACCTTTTTCGCGTTCATAAATGCGCTTGCTGGTTTTCATGATTGTATAACGGTGAAAACCGTCAACAATAATATATTCATCATTTTTTTTGTCGTAGTAACATACAATCGGCTGTGTGTAACCGTCTTCCCAGATAGAAATTTCAAGCAGTTTCATTTCCGGCGGCGCTACACGGTTGGGGTTGTATTCATTTGCTTTGATTTTTTCAACCGGTATAGCTTTGATATTATATACCGGACTGATAAATTCTTCATTTGAATTGTTGCTCATATTTTTGTCCTTATAAATTTTTGTATTTTTCAATTAATTCTCGTTCACGTTCGCTCTGGCGTTTGGTTTGAGCGAAACCCATATATTTACAAAGATGATCGTTTTTCAGAATACAAATTGCCATACGTTTCCAAGACGGGATATCAATAGATGATTTAATGTCATCAGTATCATCCGGTGTTCCTAAAAAAACAACCTGATCTTTTGTTGAGCGGCTGTTGCCTTGTCCTTTATTGCGGATGTTATAATTACACGCTTCAAGTTCCTTAAGTGTGTCCGGGCTGACAACGCCGCCGCGTTTCCACCAGAAACGGATGGATGTTTTGAACTTACTGATGTAATTTTCACGAATATCGTCCGGAAGGGTGGCTAAAAGAAATTTAACGTAGGAACGCCAAGTGTGTCCGGCCGGAAGAGTAAAGCGTTTACTTCCTAAAACTTTGGTATTACCGTAAATTGCGCCAAAGTTTGCGCCTTGAACGCGTGCTACAACTTTTACCCATGTTTGAGGATCCAGAACCCGATATAGGTTAAGACTGTCTTTTGCGCTTTCATGATAAGGGCTGGCGACACGCATTTGATTGATAGAAAGACCTGCTTTGTAAAATAAGTCGTAAATGCGATTGTATTCATACTCGAATTTTCCATTGGCGATCCAGACATCTTTGGTGGTCCAATCGTATAGCGGATAAGCGTTATAAAAATTAGGTCCCATTTGGGTTGTCCATTTACCGCTGTCGCCAAAACTTATTTTTTTATCCGTAGCGTATGCCCGGTAACGGTTGAGGGATTCGTCTGCACGGATACCTAACAGACAGACGGTATTGCCTTTGTGTTGCCTTGCGTACCATAATCCGAATTCAGCATAAAAATCTTCTTGAGCCATTTTGTATTTGTAAAAATCAAAAGGATGATTTTTGAGGTTTATGATAAACGGATGTTTGGGCATCGGACGTACCCAATCAGTTTCTTTTTGATCATCCCAAGTATACCAATACATTTGAAAGTTGCTGACGGCGCATCTTGAAGCTTGCGGTATACATACCCAATAGGGTTCTATGTCATCCAGATTGGATAAGAACATTTTTTCCACAAAATCCGTTGTTGCTTGATATTGCGCTTCAAAGTCTTGATGGAAAACACCTATTTTTTTCTTTATATTATGTTTTCTTTTATAATCTAAAACGAGATTAAGCAACAGACCGCTGTCTTTTCCTCCGGAAAAAGACACATATATATTTTCAAAATTCTCAAAGATATATGCCAGTCTTTTTTGGGTTGCTTCATATACGTTTATATCTAGATATTTTTTCAAAGTTTAAGAGCCTCTACTTTAGTTAATTTGCTGCAAACGTTTGAAATTACATTTTGTTTGTGTTCCAAACTATCGTTTATTAATTGTTCCAAATTGGTTTTTACCCAAAAATCATAGATATTTAAGGAGGTTGGAAAACCTTGAAACAAAATGGAATCTAAACTTTGCAGTTTGCATTTATAATCAAAAGTCTGCGAAAAATATATCACATTATTGCATATTTGCATATTTAGTCCAAACTTTTCCACACCATATGTGCACAACATTATATCTGTATCGCGTTCAAACTGTTTTATGGCTCGTCTTTTATTGGTTCTGCTGCTTAATTCGACGAATTTAAGGTTGCCGAGGATGCCGCTTTCCATAATGAGGTTTATTTCATCCAGAAATTTGGTGTAAATAATAACTTTTTCTTTTCGGCTGCTGATTTCTTGTATCAAGCTCTGCAATCCGTGAAGTTTGTTTATAGATATAGTATACATTTTTTGAAAATTTTGAACAATATCCATAAAAACGATCTGTGAACGATTTTTTAAAAAGACTGATTTTTCGTATTTGTAGCTTTCTTCTTCTTGAGGGGTTAGGTCAAAATAACGATCGTAATGCCTGATAATATAGCGTTTTGCTATATCATGGCTGAAAATATAGGGTTTTATCAATTCCGTGAGTTTATGGACCTCTTTGGGACGCGACCAGCGTTTCATTATCAGATAGTTACTGTAGCTGTAAGGCATAAAAGTATTACTGAATTGCTGGGCGTTCATGTTTAGAATTTTAGGATTAAGGAAATGAAGTTGAGTATAAAGATCCGTTAAGCTGCGGCTGATAGGAGAGCTGCTCAACAGTAGTCTATAAGTAAAGTAAGGCCCTAATGTTAAAAGTCTTTGGGTACGTCCTGATATCGTGTTTTTGATAAATAAACTTTCATCCATAATACAAAAGGTTTTGTTGTTGTGAATCAAGTTGTATAAATCAAGGTATTTGCTGTCGGATACAGAAATACTTTCCGCCGCGTAATATACAATTTTATGGCGGAAACCTTGAGCATTTTTTTTGATTTCATTCGTATAAATAAGTGTATTCAGCAGATTAGCAGGCGCAATCCAGACAATATAATCAATCTCGTTTAAACGTTCTTTAGCCAGTTGTAACGCCAGGTTAATGCGTTTGGCTGCAATGTTAACAAAGATGATTCCGGATTTCAGCTGCTGTAATTTTTGGTGGAGGATGTCTAATGAGTAATTTATATACATGATATTTTCCCTGCAATACAAACCCACACTAGATAAGATAGTTTTTATTTTATGAAATTCAGCTTCTGATTGCAAGATTATTCCTATTTTATTTTGAGCTTTAGATTTTGGCATGAAATTTGCATTTATTTGTTTAAGATAATTTTTTCAACAGGATTTTGGCTGATGAATAACTTTTTTAGATATGTGTTTAGCGGATTGTTTTTGGTTTGTGCCGGAATTTCTTCGGCTCAGGCAAGCTCTCGTATTAAAGATATTGCCGATTTTGAAGGTGTCAGGGAAAACCAATTGGTCGGGTATGGTCTTGTCGTCGGTTTGAACGGAACGGGTGATAATATCAAGTCGATTAATTTTGCTAAAGAAAGTATTATCAGTATGTTGGATAAAATTGGCATTAATGCTCGTGATGGTCAGTTGAAGTCCAAAAATATTGCCGCTGTTATGGTAACCGCCAGTCTTCCGGCTTTTGCTCGTCCGGGAAGTCGGATTGATGTTATGGTCAGTGCTATGGGTGATGCCAAGAATTTGCAGGGCGGAACGTTGGTCGCTACGCCTCTGGTCGGAGCTAACGGAGAGGTTTATGCCGTTGCTCAGGGGCAGATCGCAACGGGAAGTATCAGCGCATCTGCCGGCGGCAGTTCTATCAGCAAAGGTGTGCCGACATCCGGTCGTATTGCCAACGGTGCAATTATTGAAAACGAAATAGATTTTAATTTTGACAGTTTGGAGCAAATTCGGATTGCTTTGCGTAATCCTGATTTTACAACGGCCAGACGGATTTCTGATGCTATTAATGCCATGCTGGGTGAAGCTTGTGCAAAAGCTACGGATCCGGCTACCGTAGAACTGGATGTTCCGGAAGCTTATGCTGATAATCTGGTAACATTAATGACAAAAATTGAGCAATTGCAGGTTCAACCGGATCAGCTTGCCAAGGTGGTGATTGATGAAAGTTCAGGAATCGTTGTTATCGGTAAGGATGTGAAAATCAATAAATTAGCGATCGCACAAGGAAATTTAACAATTAAAATTTCCGAAATTCCTTTCGTATCACAACCGCTTCCGTTTGCAGGAGGAGAAACTGTTGTCGGTGCAACCTCTGTAATTGATGTAAATGAAGGGGTGGACAGCAAATTAAGTGTCTTGGATACCGGTGTAAATTTGCAAGAATTAGTTGATGGTTTGAATGCTTTAGGGGTAACGCCTCGTGATTTAATCAGTATTTTACAGGCGATTAAGGCTAGTGGTGCGCTACAGGCAGATATTGAGGTGATTTAAGATGACGGCAACTTTTTCTGACATAACAACACCGGCAAATGTTTCCTATGCGTTGCAACAAAGGAATTATGCTAAGCTGAATGAAGTTAAGGCCTTTGATATGAATGAGGCAAAAGCTGCGGCTGAGGACTTTGAGGCATTTTTTGTTTCTCGTATGTTGGAATCTATGTTTGAAGGCGTTTCAACAGAAGGAATGTTTGGCGGCGGTCCTGCTGAAAAAATTTATCGTTCCATGTTGTTTGACGAATATGGCAAAGTTATGGCAAAGAGCGGAACAATCGGTGTTTCTGATCAGGTTATGCAGTCGATGATTGCTGTCCAAGAAATGCAAACACAGGGCTTTATCAGTCCGGAGGTGAGAAAATGACCAGAGAAGAATTGATGCAGAAGGTTTCTGATTTTAGTGAAGTTGTTCAAAATTTTGCTGATTTACTGCAAGCTGAAAACCAGGCTTTACGGGAATTTGATGTTGCCAAAGTCAGTGCGTTGTATGAGCAAAAAAGTAAAATTTCAATTGCTTATAGGGGATTGGTGGCCTTTTTTATGAAACATCAGGAAGAAGTAAAAATACTTGATGCCGACGTTAAAACAGATTTACGTGAGAGATCTTTGGAACTGGATAAGCTGTTTCAAGAAAATGATTTACTGCTTAAAACCAGAATGGAAACCAGTCAAACGGTTGTCGGTGCAATTGTTAATGCAACCAAAATGATGAATGAAAGCAGAGCAACCTCTTACGGTGCTCACGGAACGATGACCCCGTTAGGAAGTCAGAGTAATGCCATGGCTGTCAATCAGACATTATAGGAGAATGCGGTATGGGAATGATTACGGGATTACAAAGCTCTTTAAGCGGTATGAAGGCCGCCCAGGCGCAAATCGGCGTTATCAGCAATAATATTGCGAACGTTGATACCGAAGGCTATACACGTAAAATTGCCGTTCAACAATCTGTGGTGTCTTGCGGCAGAGGTAACGGTGTTTCGATTAAAAGTATTATTCGAAATGTTGACAGCGGTTTGTTGCGCAGCTATTTGGCCTCAAACAGTGCGACCGGGCAACTCAAAACAGCCAGTACTTATTTGGGTAAAACGGAGATTTTGTTGGGTACGCCGGAAAATGATAACTCATTGGCGGCAAATGTTGCCGATTTGCAGTCTTCTTTTGAAACATTGGCTGCAGATGTTACTTCTCCGACCAATAAATATCTGTTGGTTGCCGGAGCGCAGAATCTGGCCAATCGTTTGAATACGGTTTCTACAGAGATTCAAAAACTGCGCGGTGATGCAGATATGGAAATCAGCGAAGTTTGCGATAAAATCAATACGGCATTGAATAAAATTGCCAGCTTGAACAATGATATTGTTAAGTATACGGCATTAAATTATGACGGTTTGGCTGATTTGGAAGATCAGCGCGATATTATCTTAAAAGAGCTTAGCGGTTATATTGATATCAGTTATTACAAGCGAGATAACGGAGAGCTTGTTTTGCAGACAAAAGGCGGCGCATGCTTGTTGGACAAAGATGTTCATCCGATTTCACATTCTCCGATAGCTCAAGCTGCGACAGGAATTTCTTATGCTCAAGGTAATGTTAACGGTATTTATGTTGATGGCGAAGACATTACCATGTCCGTTAAAGACGGCGAGTTAAAAGGTTTGATTGATATTCGGGATACGACACTGCCTTCTTTACAGACGCAGTTGGATGAGTTAGCCGGTGTTATGAAAGAAACATTGAATACCGTTCATAATCAGGGAACAACTTTTCCTGCTGTTCAAAATGAGATTAACGGTACTCGTACTTTTATTGATCCGAATAATCAGATTGTAAAAATCGAACAAGGTGATGTGCGTTTTTCTATTTTTGATGCTGATGGTAAACAAGTCGCGTCAACCTCTTTAATGGCAGATTTGGGATTTGATGTTCATGGAGAATCTGTAACCGATTTGGTTGAAAAAATGGATGCTTGGTTAAAAAATCTGTTGCCAAACGGAAGCGTTAAACTTGATAATCAGGGTAAAATGTCCATTACTACCGGAGACAGCAGTTATTATTTTTCTGTTATGGATACGGCAACATCGACAATGGGCAGTGAACAACAAAATGCACAAATTACGCTGGATAATAATGGTGATGGTGTCGCCGATCGTTCTTTCTCCGGTTTTTCAAACTTTTTCGGCCTGAACGACTTATTTGTTTCTACTCGCAGTGAAATGACGTACACTTCTAATGTAATGTCTTTGACTTCTCGTTTTGGGGTTCAGAATCCGATTGTGCTTGATTTTGCTTCTCCCGGTATTTCAGGCTCTGTTGATATTACAGCTTCCGATACTTTGCAGAGTATTGTTGATAAGATTAACAGCAATCCGGATATTAATGATCAAATTAAAGCGACATTGGTACCGAACGGCAACGGTTATATGCTGCAGATATCTAATGTTTCGGGAGAGCAGCTTGAAATCAGTGAACGCGCTCAGAACGGTGCTGTTTCCGGATTTATCAGCCGAATCGGTTTAAAACCGTCTAATTCTAATACGGCTGCTCATATTCAGGTTCGGGAAGATATTACGGTTAATGCTAATCTGTTATCAACCTGCGCTCCGGAATTTAACAGTAATACGGGTGAATATCAGCTGAATGCCGGCAATAACAGTGTTGCTAACAAAATGGCCGCTGCATTTAGCGCAACTTATGATTTTCAGCAATCCGGAAATTTATCGAAGATGTCGACAACATTAGCTAATTATGCGTCAACATTTGTCGGAACAATTGCCAGCCAAACCAATAATGCCAATTCTGAATATGCATATCAATCTGAATTAACAAATTCAATCGCTAATAAAGAGGCGACTTTGAGCGGGGTTGATACGGATGAAGAGTTGTCTATGATGATTATCTATCAGCAGAGCTACGGGGCTTGCGCACAAGTGTGGAGCGCCGCTCGTGAAATGATGGATATGTTGATGAATGCTTTATAATTTGGGAGAATAAGAGATGAGAGTACCTACATATGCAAGTTATACGGGGATGACTAACGCTGTTTCCCAAAATAAAAATTTAGTAGATAAGTATGCTTTTCAATCAATTACCGGTTTAAAGTCTCAGAATTATTCCGGATATGGTATGAGCGCGTACAATATTGTTTCCATGGAATCAACATTGACGGTAACCAATCGTTTTTTGGAAAATAATAAGATTGTTGAAACGGAATTAAAAACGACTAATCTGGCTATGCAGACGATTACGGATGCATTGAATAACTTTAAATCAATGCTGAATGAATTTAACGGTATGGATTTATCCAAGGTTAATCCTGACTATACCGGTGGTGAGTTGACTTTTACCAGTGATGATATCAACACTTATTTGGGAAAAACTCTGAATATTAACGGAACAGAGTATACTTTTTCTACAACAGACGGTGATACGGATATTAATATCTCAGGTTTAACGTCTGCCGATGAGATTATGAAAGCGGTGGCCGAGAAGGTAAATGATAAAGATTTTAAGTATGCGGACGGCAAGCTTTCTTTTCCTTTGTATACGATTAACGGAGCATCAACGGCTTTGACGGAAGAACCTGCTGTTTCAGCTATTCAGACAGGTAAGGCGCATACGATGACTTCTGATCAATATTTGGTTATGCAAAACTTGCAAAGTACAGCTTTTTCGACACTGAAATTAATTGCCGATACTTTAAATACATATATGAACGGCAAATATATTTTTGGCGGTGGTTCGACTGAGCGTCCGGTTAATTTTAATTTTTCAACGCTTGAAGAATTTCAGTCTTATTATGATGGTTTAAATGCATCTTATCCTTCTTCTTCTGCCGCGCAGTTGTCCAGTTTTAGCGTAAAAACATCTGATACCGGCGTATTGGAGTTTGTTCCGGATGCTGCTGCAGATAATCAAGGAACAATTAAGGCAACGGGCGGTTCTTTTCTTAAAGAATCTATGACGGCTAATGCATCTGCGACGGGTAATTTGTCTTTTGACAGTGCTGCGAATACCATGAAGGCAACAGAGTATGGAGCTTTTAATACGCTTAAGGCCGGAGATACGATTGTTATTGGCGGTGATAATGCTGATTTAGGCGGTAATGCCAAGATGTATGTTATTAAGTCTGTGTCTGCAGATGGGCGGACGGTTACTTTTGATGCCGCAACACCGGTTGTCGATACGGTAAATATTACTCCAAACAATGATGTTACGGTAGGCAAAACTTTCCCGTTGGGTTCAATTGTTGATTTGAACGGGTTTGATAATAAAAATTTGGCTGCTTCCGTACAGATTACCGGTGTGAGTGATGACGGTACGGAATTGTATGTCAAAGTTAATGGCGAGCGTTTTCCGGCAATGGATACAACCAACAACAGTCGTTGGTCTTTAGAGGCTCGTTCATATTATCGTGGCGGAGATTTGGAGTATAATCAACGTATTTCTGAAAACCAAAATATTGTTCATGATATTAAAGCCAGTGATCCGGCATTTGAAAAAATCTTTCGCGCTCTCGGACAAATGGCTCAGGGAAATTTGGTTGATACGTCCAATCCGGCTGAAGGCGGTGTTGTTGATTTAACAAGAACTCAAAAAATGGTTGCCGATGCGGCAGATTTAATTGCTGATGCATTATATAGCGGCGGCAATAATGTTAATGTGAAAAATGCTGATTTGTATTCAATTTCTGCTAAAGTTAATTCTTCATATGTATTGTTGGATTCTGTGGTAAATAATCAGCAAGTTGCAGCGACAAATTTGGAGAATAATATTTATTCTCTGAAAAATGTTGATAAAAATGAGGCCTCAACAAAACTGCTTTTAGCGAGTAATGCGTTAGAAGCTTCTTATAGTGTTTTGGCTCAAGTATCCAGACTTTCGCTTATAAACTATATTAAATAAAAAAGAGGGCTTAGCCCTCTTTTTTAGAGTATTACATCAATAATTCCACCGCCGACAACTAAATCTTCGTCATATAAAACGATGGATTGTCCCGGGGTCAGGGCTTTTTGCAAATCATCGAATTCAACAGTGATTTCATCTTGTCCGGTAGGTGTTACGGTTACGGCAACAGGTTGTTGTGATGAACGTATTTTGGCGGTTAATTTTTGCGGTTTATCCAATCCGGAAACGGCAGACCATACGACATTATGTGCAATCAGCCCTTTTTTCATGGTTTCGTCTGCAAAACCTAAAATAACTTCATTCTTTTCTTTGTTTAAGCCGATGACATATAAGGGTTTTTCTGCTGATACGCCCATGCCGCGGCGTTGTCCGATGGTATAATTCCAAATTCCGTTATGATGTCCGAGAATTTTACCTTCACTGTTTACAAAATTGCCGGGGATGGGTTTTTCTTGCAGAATATCATTGATATCTCCGGAATAAAAGTCTTGGCTGTCCGGTTTATCGCAAACTTCCAATCCTGCTTCCCGTGCAAATTCTCTGATTTGCGGTTTTGTGTATTCTCCCAGCGGCAGCATAATGCGGGATAATTGTTCTTGAGATAAACGATAAATAAAATAGGATTGATCCTTGCGCTTGTCAGCCGCTGCACGCAGTTCATAACGCTGTGTCGTATCATTAAAATTCAAGCGAGCATAGTGTCCGGTTGCAAATTTATCAAATTCAATACCTTGTTTTTGTGCGGTTAAGGGCAGGGCATTGAATTTTATCATGGCGTTACACCAAACGCAGGGGTTAGGGGTACGGCCGTTAATATATTCGTGTTTGAAGTTTTGCAATACAATTTTGCGGTATTGTTCTGTGCAATCTAAGACATGATAAGGGATGTCTAATTGTTTACATATATCGCGAGCCTGTTCAATATCTTTTTCTTCATGCGGGCTAAAGCAGGCATCTTTGCCTCCGGCGCTGAATACTTGGTTTTTGTCCCAGATGGACATAGTGGCACCGATAACTTCGTGTCCTGCTTTTTTCAGCATATATGCCACAGTGGAGGAATCGACGCCTCCGCTCATTCCGACTAAAATTTTCATTTTTTCCTCTTAGTGAATATGTTCTTCCATTCACCAAAGAAATGTAAAAATTCAAAGTTTTTAATTTCTTTGATAGGCGGAATATAAATTATTTTTTGCCAAATTACCAGATAATTTTAGGCACAGCATTTTTTATAGTTCTTGCCAAACCGTGATAATATGTATAAACTTTGCCCAGATTTAATTTGTATATAGGTCTATAATGCTGAAAAAATTTTTTCGTAAAATCGGAACAAAGATTGCCAATACTTATACAATGCGCAATTATTTAAAAATTATGCCGTATGTCAAACCATATTGGTTTCGCGGGTTGTTGTCTGTTTTGATTACTATTCCGATCGGTGGTATGGATGCGGTTATTGCTTGGTCTTTGCGTCCGTATATGGATATTGTGATGGTGGAGCAGAATACGGCTTCAACTTCGTATATTCCCGTGTTAATTGTTATTTTCAGTTGTGTGCAGAGCCTTTTGAATTATGCCGCAACATATTTAAACACATGGTTTGGTCGAAAACTGGCAAATGATGTGAAATTTGATTTGTTTAAAAAACTTATGCATAAAGAGGCCGCTTATTTTGATAACACATCTTCCGGTGATGTTATGTATCGTTTTAACGGGGATGTTGACTTAGCGTGCAGCGGTTTGCTTGTAAATCTTAAACTTTTTACAACGCGTGTGTTTTCTTCTTTATCATTAATCGGTGTATTGATTTATAACTCTTGGCAGTTGGCTATTGTGGCTATTATTGTCTTATTGGGTGCTTTATATCCGTTGACGACTGTTCGTCGCAGAATTAAAAGCTTAATGGATAAAACAATTTTTTCAGGTGCGGCTGTCATGACGCATTTTAATGAAACATATTGTGGTAATCGTATTATTGCTTCTTATAATTTGTATGATTATCAATATCGTAAGTTTAAAGATACGCTCAATAGTGTGTTTAAACTCGGTATTAAAATGATTCAACGTACGGGTATGATGTCTCCGTTAATGCATTTTGTTGTTTCATTGGGTATTGCTTTAATTATTTGGCTCGGCAGCTATTTGATTGTAACCAAGCAGTTAAGTGCCGGCAGCTTTGTATCGTTTATTACGGCATTGATTATGCTTTATAACCCGATTAAGAGTATCGGAAACAACTTTAGCAGTGTGCAGATGTCTTTATTGGCGATGGAACGCGTATTCGGATTATTAGAAAGCGAACCGGCTATTGTTAATCAAAAGTCTGCGAAAAAACTGAATAAGGTTAAAAAGACCATTACATATAGAGATGTATGTTTTGAGTATGTTAAAGATAAACCGGTATTGAAACATGTAAATCTGGATGTGAAAGTGGGTGAAACCATAGCTTTTGTCGGTAACTCCGGTGGCGGTAAAACGACAATCGTTAATCTGTTGCCGCGTTTTTATGATATTCAACAGGGTTCAATTATGATTGACGGTGTTGATATTCGCGATTTGGATTTGGATTCTCTCAGAGAACATATTGCTATTGTGTTTCAGGATAATTTTTTATTTACCGGAACGATTAAAGACAATATTTTATTGGGTAAACCGGAAGCAAGCGATGAAGAAATTAAACAAGCTGTTAAATCTGCTTGTTTGGAAGAATTTATTGTCGGTCTGGATATAGGTT
>CAYTQF010000036.1:0-13178 GCA_964440165.1 uncultured Azospirillaceae bacterium | reverse complement strand
GCAATAGCCTTTGCACTGGACAATTCCTGTTTTTTCGGCACATAAACACGACTGACAAAATCATCAAAAGATTTCTTAAATTTATCTGCCTGCAAAAGCTGCATTTCAATATTGCCTTTAATCGTATCGATTCGAACTTGTTCTTTAGCCTTTGCCTCAGCAGCTTTTTTAGCATTTTCCTGATCAAAAACATCTGTAATTCGTTTGGCATTAACGCTCAAATCCGGATTATCAACAGCACCTTTTAAAGCAAATTCAAATGGTTGAATTTTTTCCGGATGACGTAGTTGTACGGTAAACAACGTTTCCATATTCCATGCCTCAATATCACCGCTGCCGCTCATACCGATAATCGCATCATCAGAACTTAATGTTGCGTTTTCCCATGTCCAATTACCATTTTTAAAAACAAGTTTTCCGTCAAATTTACTAAACTGTGTTTCTTGTTGACGCAGACTGTTCAGCATCAAATTTTGCAAACCATCACTGGTTGTTCTGCTTTCTAAATCTTGAATAATAGGATACAGATTAATTCCTTTCAACACAGGTAAATCGATAGCAATATTTAAACTACCGCTCAAATGATTCATAAAATCTCTCTCCGAGACAATGGGAGCATTAACATTTAATTGAAACTCGGCTATTCCGCTTTTGATACCATAAGTATCTCCATCCAATTTCCACTCTCGTAAAGTTTGATTAGCTAACTGCAGATCGCCGCGAACACTCGGTGCCCCATTCATGTTGACGGTAAAATTACCGTTAACATCACCATTATCATACACACCCTTAATATCTTTAATCTCGGCTGTACCATTAGTACTGTTAACAACTGTGGAAAATAGTTTTATCAGCTTATCTCCTAATAACAATTCGGCAATATCAAATTTGCCTTTAAAATTAAAACTTTTCCACCAATCAAAATCAGGTCTGAAATCACTAAATTTAGGTTTTGCCCACAAAGAGGCAGCACCGTCTTTACCCTTATTGAAAACAAATTTTGAATCCGGCATATCCAAATTTTCAGCAAATCTGTCTGTCTCAAAACGATTGATTTTTAAGTTACTGACATAATACGGTACAGTACCTGTTCTGTCTCCGCCGAATATTCCCTGAAAATTAGTTGTTCCGACATTCATACTCAAATTTGACAATTTAAACTTTTGCGTATTTCCCAAAATCTGAGTTGATAAATCAAACAATCCCAATGATGCCGCTTTGGGTTTATAGTCAAACTTCAAGCTCTTCAACAATGAATTTGTATTTTGAGCTTTAACGGATAACTGACCGTTGAGTGTCGGCATACCGTCAGTTGATTGAACTCGTCCATCATAAGCAAATACATATTCCCCGGCTTTTGTTTCCGTCTTCAGCCAAGCTCGATTCCCTGTAAACGAAACCGTACCGCCGCTACGCATCGGAGAAAAATCATTCCATTGAATATCCGGAGCAACAAAGCCCAGATGTTCAAACCAAATCTGAGGATTTTCACTGGTAATATCATACGCCAAATCCGATAACTGCAAAGATTCGCCAAAGCCCTTCGCCTGACCGTTTAAAAGAATATTGGTCTTCCATATATCTTCTATCGTCAAAGATGAAATATTTAAGATTCCCTGCTTGAGCGATGCATCAAGTTCCACATTGGTAATTGGCGTATTGGCATAAATAATCAATCCCGCACGACCACGAAAATCAATATCAAAATCATTCAAAAACGCACTGTTTTTAACGACTTTTCCAATCCGAGCAGCTAAAAAAGACGGTTCCTGATTATCTTTTACTCTCGGCAAATAATTATCCAAATTAATAGTCTCTGCACTTAAAATAACAGCAAACTGTTTACGTGCTTCTAAAATAATACCCAAATCACCGTTAAATTTTGTACGGTCTAAATTAAGTGTAAACGGAGACATTTCAAAACGACTAAAATCACCGCTTATTTCAGTCTCCAAGCTCGCCTGCTGATAAGTAGCCGGAGCCACCGGATTAACGACAATATTCAGCCATTCCAAAAATCTTTTGGTATTTTCTGTTCGAATATTAACTTCAGCAAAATAAGACAAAACATCTTTGTCCGAAAAAACGCGTCCGCTAATGTCCGTTTCTGTATTCCCCGGAAATAAACCGCTCAACTTTTGCAAATGCCAAACATTGTCCAAATAGTCCAACTGAATATTAAAATCTTTAATGTTTTGTTTGTTGTAAACAGCCTTCAAAGCTTCAATTTTAAGATTTGCATCCCAATTAGATTGAGGGCGATATAAAGCATTCGGTTTTTTTTGCTCCTCAATAAACTCTTGCAGCAATTGACTCCATGGTTCCAAATCAAGATCCGTCATATTAAACGATGCATCGATTTTATAACGTTCATCTTCATAATCGTCATCAATGGCAAACTCATTCTTTGTCAACGGAATAGAAATTTTTCCAACCCCGGCAGTATCTCCGTATTTAATGACAATATTATCAAATAAAGCGGATGATTTACTGAGTTTCATATTAACAGAGGCTTCCAACGGCTTATCAAAATATGACCCGAGAACAGAATTCGGAACAACAGCATCATAAAATTCTTTAAACTTTTGGGAGGCAACGACCAAATTACCGTTCAAAGCACTGTTATTATAAAGAAAAGATCCGTCAAATCGGATATACGATTTTGAACTGGGCTGATTTAAAACAAAATTCAAACTGGTAGCAAAACTTTCAGAAAGTTTTCCGAGAGAAATAGCAAAACCTTCCGGATTTTTATTTTTCATATAGCTTCCGTCAATGCGATACGGACCGGTAATGCTGTCTGCTACAACTTCGGCTTTCAAATCCTGCAAAGAGGCATTAACCCCCAAAACATCATCTTGAATTTGCATAACGGCATCTTCAAGCAAAACACTGTCCAAAACAATATTGACATCACTTTTGGAATTTGTTTCTTTAACTTTCACATTATTCAGCCAATTGATACGACCGCTTTCATCCCGAACAATAAAAATTTCCGGTTTTACCAAAGACATCATCTTAACATCAAAATTGCCATTCAACAAAGACGAGAAGGACAAGTTTGCAATAACACTGTCAATTTTCATCAACGGATTTTTCATATCCTGATGTTGAGGATTGTAAACACGCACATTTTTAGCCGTCAGATAAGGACTCGGAAACAAAGACATACTGACAGGTCCGCTAAAAACGATTCTTTTTCCGGTTAAATCAAGCAGCTGATTGGTCAGCTTTTCCTTATGTTTATTCCAGTCAATATTAGAAATATAAACAGAAACGCCGACTGCAGCCAAAACGATCAGTCCGAACAGAGACAATATAAATTTTTTCACGATCAACTCTCCTGTCTAATATTTCCCATTTGCGAAAAATTAAATAATTCGTCATTATTATAGCATCATAATAATTAATAAAACTTTTAAATGCGAGTGTAATCAAATGGATATTGCAAATAAATTATTTTCTGCGGCATTAGAAACACGCAATAAAGCATACGCACCATACTCTGATTTTAAGGTCGGGGCAGCTGTTTTTGCGAATGACAGCCAAATATACACGGGATGTAATGTCGAAAACATTTCTTATCCCTGCGGCACTTGTGCCGAGGCCGGCGCAATCGCAGCAATGATAGCACATGGCGCCTCCCGCATTTTAGAAATTTTGGTTGTGGCCGATTCTACGGAATTAATTCTGCCGTGCGGAGCATGTTTACAAAGAATTGCAGAATTTGCAGACCATAACACAAAAGTTCATCTGGCCAATCTCAACGGCGTGCAAAAAAGCCTCTCTTTTCATGATCTTATGCCCTATGCTTTCGATAATAAGGAACTTCACAAATGATAGAACAAACCGTAAATTTTATTCGTCAACACCTCAACGGACGCACACCTGAAACAGCCTTAATTCTCGGTTCCGGACTGGGGGGACTGGCAGATTTGCTTCAAGATGCCGTAACTGTTTCCTATGCCGATATTCCAAATTTTCCGCAAAGCAGCGTTGCCGGACACAAAGGTCGCTTAGTTATCGGTAAACTTCACGGGACCGAAATTCTTTGTTTGCAGGGACGCTTCCATTTATACGAAGGCAATCCGCCCCAAATTATAAACTATGTTATTAAAGTATTGCAGGTTCTGGGTATAAAAAAACTTATCGTTACAAATGCCGCCGGCTCACTTAATTTTGATATCGCACCGGGCAGTCTGATGTTGATTAAAGACCATATCAATCTTAGCGGACAAAATCCCCTCACGGGACCGGATGATGAAACCTATGGCCCTCGCTTTCCGGGAATGGCAAATGCCTATACGCCGGCACTGCGTCATCAAATAAAACAGGTTGCAAAAAAATTAAATCTGCCATTGCCTGAAGGCGTGTACATGATGGTTGCCGGTCCTAATTTTGAAACAGCGGCAGAAATTCGCGCTTTTCGGATTCTCGGCGCTGATGCCGTGGGTATGTCTACCGTTCCGGAAGTTATTGCTGCCGTACACTCAGGCATGGAAGTTTTGGGAATATCCGTCATTACAAATTATGGTACGGGAATGTCCGATGTGATGCCTTCTCATCAAGAAACACTCGAGCAAAGCGCAGCCGCAGCCGAAAATCTATCCCAACTGCTTCAGACTTACTTTAAGGAGAATGCGCATGGATAATGTTACCGCTGCCAAAATTTTATTAAGTTGTCTGGATCTGACCTCTTTGAATAATACGGATACCGAATATACCATTGAAGATTTGTGCCAACGAGCCGTAACACCTTACGGTAAAACAGCCGCCGTTTGTATTCATAGCAAATTCATCGCATTGGCAAAACAATCTTTAAGCAATAGTGGCGTAAAAGTAGCTACTGTTGTTAATTTTCCGCATGGTAAAAACGATATCAAAAAACTGGAAAAAGAAATCGAATTTGCTCGTGCTAAAAACGTTGATGAAATTGATGCCGTTTTTCCTTACCATGAATTTTTGGCCGGCAATACAGACGCTTGTCAGCGTTTTCTAAAAGCGTTTGTCAAAGGTTGTGAAGGAATAACATCCAAAATCATCTTAGAAACAGGAGAATTTTCCAATAGCACAGCTATAGCTTCTGCTTCTCAAATGGCGATAGATTCCGGCGTAAATTTTCTTAAAACATCAACCGGAAAAACACCGGTATCTGCCACGCCGGAAGCCGCAAATATCATGCTGGAAACCATCGCCGCCAACAACACCAAAACCGGTTTTAAAGCCAGCGGCGGTATTAAAGATGTAATGACAGCCAAACAATATCTGATTCTGGCTGAACAAATTCTCGGTCCTTCATGGATTAAACCTGAAAACTTCCGCATCGGTGCCAGCTCACTGCTGAAAGATATATTAGACACAATCAAAAGAGGATACTGATATGCTGCCACAAGAAATCATTTGTAAAAAACGCAATAAACAACAATTAAGCACGGCTGAAATTCAAGAATTTATTCATGGTGTTACAAACGGCAGTATTATGGATGCTCAAATTGCGGCTCTGACCATGGCTGTTTTTTTAAACGGTATGACAGCAGAAGAAACACGTGATTTAACTTTAGCCATGCGGGATTCCGGAGATACACTTAACTGGAATATGTTGAATGGTCCGGTGGTTGATAAACATTCATCCGGCGGTGTCGGAGATAAAGTCAGTTTGATGTTGGCTCCGATGCTGGCTGCCTGCGGCGCTTATGTTCCAATGATTTCCGGACGCGGATTGGGTCATACCGGCGGTACTTTGGATAAATTTGATTCCATTCCCGGATACAAGACTGTTCCAGACAATGCTTTATTTCAAAAAACAGTCAAAGACGTCGGCTGTGCCATCATCGGACAAACCGGAAACCTGGCCCCTGCCGATAAAAAAATTTATGCCGTACGCGATGTTTGCGGAACTGTTGAATCTATAGAACTGATTACAGCCTCAATCCTTTCAAAAAAACTGGCAGCCGGTCTTCAATATTTGGTAATGGATTTAAAATGCGGCAACGGCGCCTTTATGAATAACCTTGACGCGGCTCGCAAATTGGCAAAATCAATCGTTTCGGTTGCCAATAAAGCCGGAACCAAAACCACGGCGTTATTAACCGACATGAACCAAGTTTTAGGACACACCGTAGGCAATGCTCTTGAAATGCAAGAGGCGGTTGATTTCTTAAAAAATCAAAATGTCGATAAACGTTTATATGAAATTACCATAAACCTATGCGCTGAATTGCTCGTCAATACCAAACTGGCAAAATCCGCCGAAGATGCACGGCAGCAATTACAACAAGCATTGACATCGGGCAAAGCTCTTGAAATTTTTGCCCGTATGGTTAAGTCTCTCGGCGGTCCGACAGATTTTTGTGAACACCCCGAACATTATCTTGCACAAGCAAAAATCATCCGTCCTTTATACAGTTCTCAAAAAGGTTATGTAACGGCAATGCAAACACGCAATATCGGACTGGCTTTAATTGAATTAAAAGGCGGACGGGTTCGCACGGATCAATCTTTGGATTACGCAACAGGTTTCAGTTCTTTTTGCCAAATCGGAGATTTTATCGATTCGCAAACACCTTTGTGCTTTATTCATGCTCAAACGGAAGCTGATTTTGAACGTGCGGCACAAAATCTGTTAAAAAATATAACAATTACAGAACATGCTGCCCCTCACACACCTGAAATTATTGAGAAAATAGGAGAATAACATGGCTCGCGCAATTATTCTGATGATGGATTCGTTTGGTATTGGCGGCGCACCGGACGCCGGTGATTTTAACAACAGTGGCGCTAATACTTTTGCGCATATCGCTCAACATTACCCGTCTTTACAAATCCCGAATTTGCTGGCTCTCGGATTAACCAAAGCCTGTTACGATGCTTCCGGAGAAAATATATCTCTGCAATCATTAACTCCGGCAAAAATTAACTTACCGTCCATGTACGGTCATATGAAAGAAATCAGCAAAGATAAAGACACGGTATCCGGACACTGGGAACTTGCCGGATTACCCAATCTAAAAGGCTGGGGCCACTTTCCGCCACAATATCCGTCTTTTCCGAAAGAATTGATCAATCAAATTTGCACGGATGGAAAAATTGATGGTATTTTAGGCGGTTATGCGGCTTCCGGCACTGTAATTATTCAAGATTTAGGTGAAGAGCATATCAAAACCGGAAAACCTATTTTTTACACCTCAGCCGATAGCAATATCCAGATTGCCGCCCATGAAAAATATTTCGGCTTACAGCGATTATATGACTTGTGCGAAGTCGCTTATAAATATGTTAAACCGTATAATATCGGACGCATCATTGCTCGACCGTTTGTCGGAGAAAAATCCGGAAGTTTTACCCGTACGGATAATCGCCGCGACTATACAGCCCAACCTTTCGGAGAGACTCTTCTGGACAAGGTAAAAGCCGCCGGCGGCAATGTTGTTGCGATTGGGGCCATCAATGATATTTACGCCCACCGCGGTATTACGCAGGAAATTCATTGTGCAGGATTGGAAAAATTATGGAATGCCACACTGGAAGCGGTTAAATCCACACCGGATTTCAGCCTGATTTTTACAAATTTTGAAGACTTTGATATGCTTTATGGTCATCGGCGCAATATCAACGGTTACGCTCAGGCTTTGGAATATTTCGATTCGCGGCTGCCGGAAATAATCCCGTTATTGCAAGAAGATGATGTGGTATTTATTACGGCAGACCACGGCAACGATCCCTCATATGAAGGAACAGATCATACACGCGAACAAGTCCCGATCTTAGTTTTTGGTAAAAATATAACGCCGCAAAACCTGGGACAACGCCAAACCTACGCCGACTTGGGACAAAGCGTTGCCACGTTGTTAAACATTGAATCTTTAGCCTATGGAAAGAACTTTTTATGAGTTACACAGCCCCGAATATTCCGGATAATAAGCATTTCTTTTTTGACAGACACGGCGGTGTTTCCACCGGAAAATACGCCTCACTAAATGCCAGTATCAAAAGTCAGGATAAACGGGAAAATATTTTTCAAAATCTCAGTCTTGCGGCTCAACATTACAATCAACCAATGCAAAATCTGGCGATTTTGATACAAGGTGTCAGTAATAAAGCCGTATACATTGATCAACCGTCTCAGTATGAAATAACCGCTGACGGTATGGTAACCGATAAACCGGAAATTATTTTAGCTTTAAGAACGGCGGATTGTGCTCCCGTCTTATTTTGGGATCAAAAAAATAACGTTATCGGCGCGGCTCACGCAGGATGGCGCGGTGCTCTGCGCGGCATTATAGAAAACACTTTAGATATCATGTTGCAACATGGCGCAGATAAAAACAATATATGCGCCGCTATCGGTCCTTGCCTGCAGTATTCCAGCTTTATCTGCCAACAAGATATGCTTCAGGAATTCATAAATACAGAAACAAAATATCAGCAGTTTTTTACCCCCTGCCCTGAAGGTTTTCTTTTTGATGCGGAAAATTTCATTATCCAAAGATTAAAGAAATACGGTATAAGCAACATTTCCGCTTCAGGAATTAATACTTATACTGACGAAAATTATTTCAGTTACCGACGAAACTGCCATCGTAATTTAATTCCGGTTCCGCTGGATTTTCCGACACACTTATCAACTATAACCCTTTAACAGCTTTCTTTTTGCAAAAAATCCTATATAATCATCTGGATAGGAATAATAATTTGGAAAAATAAATGACGCCAGTCGGAAAGCTTACTTTGGCCATAATCGGATTTCGTTTTTTCGGGCTTACCGGATTTTTATGGGGAATGCTGCTCGGACATATCATCATTGATCGCAGTCTGATAAAAAAAATCATCAAACAAAAACTCAGCGATTTGGATGACAGCATCCGTTTATTGCTGCCTTTTAGATTATATCGTGTTTATAACCGCTTACAAGACCATACTTTCGGAAAAATCTGGGGGGCATTGCTGGGTGGTTTAACCTATGGCTGGAGCGGTTTAGTCGTATTGTTTTTTGTCGGACATACTTTATTTGATGCTAAACGCACATCTTTTGAACGTGATTTCCGTTATGCGCTGGAAGACTTTTGGAATGCTAATTTAGGAAAACTGGCCGGAGGAATTATTGGTTTCTCTTTACATAGTCATATTTTGATCTTTGTCGGAATTTTATGCGGCTTTGTAATTGACGAATTTCGTCTGGGCGGACAATTACGCAATAATATAAGTTCCAAATTTTGGAAAAAATTAAATGTTATTAAACTGGCTCTCCGTTCCAATACCGCACAAAATGTTTCCTTTATTCAATCCATGGCAGGTCTTTCTGCAAAAATCGCCAAAGCAGACGGTCTTGTCAGCGAAAATGAAATCCACGTTTTTAAAAAAATATTTAATGCCGACCGCAACCCTAAAGTGGCCAGAACATTCAATGAAGCCAAACAAAACACGGAAGGCTACCAGCGTTACGCCAAACAATTAAAAGCCATATCTCGAAATAATCTGGATATGAAAGAAAGTATTATTGAAAATTTATTCAAAATAGCCGCGGCCGACGGAGAAATTTTACCGAACGAATTAACAATGTTTGATGATATTGCAGAAATCATAGATTTACCTCTCGGTAACTATACTTTCATCAAAAACAAATTCATTGCCAAACCTAAAGATGAAGCAATACATAAGGATTATGAAATTCTCGGTGTATTTTTCAATGCCTCGGATAAAGAAATCAAAAAGCGTTGGAAAGAACTGATCAACACCTATCATCCGGATAAAGCACAAGCCAATGGAGCTAATCAGGAAGAAATTGCGGCGTGTACACAAAAAATGGCTGAAATTAACAGCGCCTACGAACACATTATGAAGCAAAGAAAGGCAAGCTGAATGCGGCAAGCTCCATTACCTTTTTATGATGAAAGAAAAACACCTGTCGATATGCTGTTATTACACTGCTCGGCGCATAATACCGATGATATGTTGGCGGTATTACAACAACAAGGTCTCAGCTGTCATTATATTATTGATACGGATGGCTCAATTACATCTGTTGTTGACGAAACCAAACGCGCATGGCATGGGGGACTTGGTTCTTGGGGAAATATAACATCTGATATCAATTCTCATTCCATCGGAATAGAACTTAGTCATCCAACCTTAGGACAATCCCCATATGCAGATAAACAAATAGATGCATTAATAAACCTTGCACAAGATATTGTCTGCAGATATAAGATTCCTCAATATAATATCGTCGGACATTCAGATACGGCCCCTACACGCAAAGCCGATCCCGGAAAATGTTTTCCGTGGAAAACATTAGCGCAAAACGGTTTGGGATTATGGTACCAAAACACAACTGATAACATAGAAGAAAAAAGCATCGAAGATATGTTAACCGGCATTGGTTATGATACAACAGACCTAAACGCAGCTCAATATGCGTTTTGCCGCCACTTTTTACCAGACGTTGTTGCAACAGACCCTGATATTATACATCTGGTCGATAACATTATTCCAACCGACAGCAATGTACATACTCCGGAATTTAAACAAATATTATATGCCGTATGGCGTAGTTATACGGCCGAAAGATTAAAAGGTTGACTATTCGCCTAAAATACATAATATTCTAACCAATATAATAACTATAAAAGAAGAACTGATATGACGTTTTTAGAACTTGGATTAAGCGAAAAAACAATTAAAGCTATTGATGAATTCGGTATTACGGAACCAACAACCGTACAATCCGATGTAATCCCTTCCATTTTGCAGGGCAAAGATGTATTTACCATTGCTCCGCAACGTTGCGGAAAAACCACATCTTATGTTTTTCCGTTAATTGATATTATTTCCTCTTCTAAAGGAAATGAAAAAAATATTTTAATTATTACGCCGGATTCTGCACAATCCGTTGTTGTTTCAGATCGTCTGGCTATTTTTAATAAATATCACGAAATCAACGAAGCAACAATCAAAGATACAGCTGAAGATATCAATAATGAAGCCAACGTTATTATCGGTTCGCCGGAACTCTTAATCGATTTAGTTAACGAAAATAGAATTGATTTAAATAAAATCAATATTCTGGTTGTTGATGATATTAACCTCATCAAAAAGAATAAACAACTTGATAATCTGGAAAAAATATTAGAACTGCTCCCGGCTGAGAAACAAAATATTGTCTACACAAACCGCCGTTCTAAAGAAACACAAGGTATTCTGGATAAGATTTTAAAAGCACCGGAAGAAGTTAAAATTAACAAAGACAAAGAACAGGAAGCAGAGCAGAACGCAACACCTGTTGTTAAGCCGGTTAAAAATCACATTGCAAAACACACAGAACCTCAAGATAAAGAAGCTGTGGAATTAATGAAAAAATATAATTCTTTTAATGGCAAAACACCGAACTTTCTTTTAAATAAAGGTGTTGTTGTTAATCAAGAATAAAATAATAAACAATCAATAAAAAAGGACAACTTTTGTAGAAGTTGTCCTTTTTTATGATCCCAATGCAAGTAAGTATTTATAAATAAACCTGCATTAGAAAACCTCCCAAGATAAAAAATTACGCCGGGTGGAATTTATAGTAAGGTTTCTAAGAAAATACGATGGGAGTGTACATAGTGGTACATGACCGAGTATTTATGAATAAACCTGCTCTAGAAAACCTCCCAAAATAAAAAAATTACGCCGGGTGGAATTTATAGTAAGGTTTCTGAGAAAATACGACGGGAGTGTACATAGTAGTACATGACCGAGTATTTATGAATAAACCTGCACTAGAAAACCTCCCGGCGTGATTTTTAAGGAAGCAACGGCGACCATGCCGGATCCGAACCTTCTCCTGGGGTTACAATAAGCCGCTCATTATATCCGGTCAAATCAATAGAATATAATTTAACGGGCGCATTGCTGCGAGAACTTCCGGCTTCCTGACGGAAATACATTAAGACACGACCATTTGGAGACCAAGTTGGTCCTTCAACCAAATAACCGCTGGCAAGTAAACGTTCGCCGCTTCCATCAGGATACATTACACCGATATAAAATTGACCGTTTGCCATTTTAGTAAACGCAATGTAATCACCGCGAGGAGACCAAACCGGTGTTGCATAACGACCGCCGCCATAGGTAATGCGTTTAACATCACTGCCGTCTGCATTCATGACATACAGCTGCTGACTACCGGCACGATCCGAGTTAAAGACAATCTGACTACCATCCGGAGAATAACTAGCGGATGTATCAATCGCGCTGCCAAAAGTCAGTTGTTTTTTACGGTGCGTTGCCAAATCCATTTCATAAATATTACTTTTACCACCGGATTCATAACTCAGTAAAACTTTCTTACTATCCGGAGAAAAACGTGGTGCAAATGTCATACCGGGGAAATTTCCCAACAACTCTTGTCGACCGCTTTCAATATCCAAAATATAAACTCGAGGCGTTTCTCCTGAATAAGACATATAAGCAACTTTGTGCATATTTGGAGAAAATCTCGGTGTAAGAGCCATCGAAGCACCGGAGGTTAAAAATTTATGATTTTCACCATCCTGATCCATAATAGCCAAGCGTTTAACTCTGTTTGTTACAGGTCCTGTTTCTGAAACATATACGATACGAGTATCAAAATACCCCTTTTCACCTGTCAAGCGCTCATAAATAGCATCCGCAATAATATGAGCAATTCGACGCCAATTTGCCTTTGTTGTTGTAAAAGATTGACCTTTCATTTGAGTTTCTGCAAAAACATCCCACAAACGAAATTCTACACGCAGATTTTTAGCGTCAACTTCCGTCACCGAACTTTGAACCAATGCCTGAGCATTAATAGCCTTCCAATCAACAAACTTCGGCTCTTCTGACATTGAATCAAATTCTTGAATATAACTTCTTTCATTAATAATTTTAAATAGACCGGAACGTTCCAAATCAGCAATCACCACATCTCTGATTTTATTACCATACTGCCCCACAAAAAAACCACTGTGTATCATCTCAGGAAAAGCGATAGGCATTGGTTCCCGCATCGCTCCGGTCACATCAATCTGCAATTCTGCTTTTGCGGGATGAGCAATCAAAAGCCCCAAAATCAACGTCACAATATATCTGAATTTCATGTTCACACCTATGAAAAAAATTATTAATTGCCCTCATCCTAAACAAAGAATGTTAAGATTCAATTAGCAATAAAATTTAAT
>CAYTQF010000035.1:1460-13324 GCA_964440165.1 uncultured Azospirillaceae bacterium | reverse complement strand
GATCGTCGGCTTGGTAGGCCTTTACCCCACCAACTACCTAATCTGCCGCGGGCCAATCTTATAGCGATAAATCTTTAACCCTCAGGTATCATGCGGTATTAGCAGTCGTTTCCAACTGTTATCCCCCACTATAAGGCATGTTCCCACGTGTTACTCACCAGTACGCTACTCTCTTGTATCTGTGCAAGCACAGATACAATACCGTTCAACTTGCATGTGTTAAGCCTGCCGCCAGCGTTCGTTCTGAGCCAGGATCAAACTCTCATATTAAATTTAATCCTGCCTATATATCATTACTCATAAAGAATTTTCTCTAGGTTCCTATAATACACAGACATTTATCTTTAACAAATAAACCTACCGTCTGCGTATCCCTTTTATTGCTTATTTACTTCTTTCTATAACTACCGCAGTTTGTTTAGCACCTTGACTAACTCGCTGTCGGTGATGTGGTTTATATTCTAACAATTTCAGATTGTCAACACCATTTTTCAAAAAAAGTCATTTTTTTTTGCTTTTTTTCATAAGATATTTTTATCACTATGTTTTTGCTTAATATTTATTTCAAAGATAATTCTAAAACAACTTATTTCCGATTTTTTAACCATCTGTGCCGTACACTTAATCACAATATATGTTTTTTTGAGTGCACACAAGGTAGATTTATGTTTAATATCAAAGTAATAGCTATATCATTAGTATTAATCCTTTCGGCTTGCAGCAGCGACAGAATGCCGATCAAAGGTACCGACGGCAATGATATTCCGCCGGCATTTGCTAATTTTTCAGGTATTCCCATTCCAGATCCCGCATATGTAAATTTGGATGAAACCCGCGCATTGGGCTATGGAGAAAATTGGAGCGGGACTCTGATTTTTACGACTCCGTATCCTTCTTATGAAGTTTTTGACTTTTATATTTCTGAAATGCCCAAATTCGGCTGGTCGGATGTTGCGACAGTACGCGGTCGAATCAGCCATATGACCTATATTAAAGATAAAAAAGCTATTCAGATTCTGGTTGAAAAAGACGGCGATTCAAAAGCTTATGTAACCGTAACCGCGATTCCGAACAATACCGGCATTTCCGGAGTTAAATAAGGCTATATATAATGAATGCACAAAAAAAGAAAAAATGTTTTGAATTTTTTACATTAGGCGGCTCGCAACGCTGGGAAGATGTCTTCTTTTATCAGAAATGGCGAATCCAAAGAAATTATAAAACAAAAAAATATCGTTTGTTAGATAACTGGGATATCCGAAGAGAATCCGGCTCTTTTGATGATTGTTACAAGACTTTTCTGAAAAAGATAGAAATATATCAATTGGGACGGCAGCGCGGACATATGGTTATTATGCTGCATGGAATCGGTGAAAGCAAAAATATTTTTAAGCCGTTATGGCGAGAAGTGATTAAATATAACTTTCATGTTGCCGCGGTTAATTATCCTTCAACATATAAAAGAATCGACGCCCATGTCCGGCAGCTTGATTTCTTTTTAAATCATCTGGAAGATGTAAAAGAAATTTCTTTTATTACTAAAGGAAGCGGCGCTTTAATACTAAGAAAGCTTTTATATTTTGATGCAGACTGGAAAAAGCGCATAAAGGTTAAAAGAATTATTGAAATTAATCCGATCAGCAACGGCAGTAACTTTTGGAAAAACGTGAGTCGTTTTTCTTGGATAAAAAAACTTATCGGTCCTATTTTAACAGATATTACACCTTCCGGTGCAAAAAAAATCCCGCAATACGCGCCACAGTATCAAGTAGGAATTTTGGTTTGCGAAACATATTTGAGTCGGATTTTATCTTTTTTACCTCAAAAGTTCAGAAAATACCTTCCATTTTACGAAGAATACATGCATGAAGGCGCTAAAGATATGACCAAAATTTTGGCACCGACAATGCGGTCATTGCATAGTATGGAGACGGCATCAAAGTGTGTGAAGTTTCTAAAAAGCGGTGAATTTTAACAAAACGGAGCAGAAAAAAACTATAAAGCATAAAAAATCAAAAAACTGTAACACTTTTTTTTACTTTTTTATGTTATAATCAATTCAAAGCTAGGAGTTTTAACGAAGAAAGATGAAAAATTTAGCCTTAAACATAGTCATTATCAGTTTGATATTATTAGCTTATCATTTTGAAATTTTTGACCTGTTTAATTCCAAATACGCGTTATGGATTATCGGCTTTATTATATTTCTTCTTTTTTTGGTCGCGTTAAAAATTCTAGGTAACCCTTTGGCCAAGGATGACGACGATGACGAAGACTAAAATATATTCCTTAATACTGTTATCAATGTTGGGAGGTTTTGTTATGACCTGCCCATCTTTGGCGTTTATAAACGATGCTGTTGCCGCCGAGAGCGAAGAGAAAGTTAATACAAACGATCAAAAAAGAAAAGATATTGAAAACTTTGTTGCTCAAAAAATGGTCAAAAAAAGTTCCTCTTCTATTGGAAATGACAACGAAGGTTTCATCGGAGAATATTACACAAAAACCAATGACTTGGCTAAAGAGTTTAATGCCGCATTAGAAGCAACAGGGTGCGACTGTACAGGTATTGATACTAAATCATTGAGAGCTTTACTCGGTAAACATTACAGCTGGGCAAACCACGCAGAATCCTGTATGACTGATAAAGACTGTACAGCTGATCCTCAGCTTAAAGATAAAGCGATTTCTCTCGGTATAGAGTTAGACAATACTCGTTCCCAGTACCAATACCTGGTTTCAATAAAAGATGCCAAAGGCGAATTATATGCTTATCAATATAAAGATGCCGAAGGAAACATTCATGAAATTCCATTTATTGTAAACAATGAAGATGCAACTATTAAAACTATTGCAGGTGTTACACGCGGCTGTGTTCCTTTGCCGTTTAAACTGTATGAAATGAAAAGCTGCCTTTTCTGCCCGTTATTTGACGTTATTTATACTGCCGTACAAAGCGCTTCAACCGCTTCCTACAATAAAATCGGACGTCCTTTGGGTAATTTAGCTGCCATCGGTTTAGCTATCTGGATTGCTTTTATGGTGTTAAAAAACGTAAGTGCTTTAACCGTACAAAAAGCACCTGAATTTTTGAATAATTTATTCCAAGCATCTTTGAAGGTTTTCATAGTCTACTTTATGCTGGTTAACTCAAGTATTGTCTATAATATTATTGTCGGACCGTTGCTCAAAGCGGGTTTTGAGTTTGGCGTAAGTTTCTTAGACCATAATAAGAATGCATTAACGGGATGCACAGCATCTCTTAAAACAATTAAAGGTGGCGGCGGCGTACTTCCGCAATATGTATATGCAAACTTAAGCTGTTTTATTCAGGCTATTCAAAATGAATTAGCCGTACCTCAAGCTATTGGTTCATCTTTAATGTGTATTTCTCGCAATGCAGCAAAAACAAATATATCTGTTATTGCCAATGTCATGCCTGATTTCTCTATGATGCTGCAAGGCGCAATCATATATGTTATTGCCTGGATTTTATCTATTGCTTTCGGTTTTTACTTAATTGATGCGACGGTATCCTTGGGTATCTTTGGTATGATGCTGCCATTTATCATTCTTTGCTGGCCATTTAAGCTGACGCACGGATATTTTGAAAAAGGCATCAGTGTCTTTATGAACAGTTTCTTCGTCTATGTATTTATGGGATTGGTTACCAGTATCAGTATTGAATTAATCGGACAAGGATTAACCGGTGGTGAAGGCGGTTTTGATGCCGTAGAAGCCGCTATTAACGGAAATGAAGTTAAAACCCTGCAATCTTTGTTAGATATCGGATTCTCAGGATTCTTGATTTTGTTGGCTTGTTGTATCTTTGGTGTCAAATTGATGATGCAGGTCGAACAATTGGCTGATAAATTCTCAGGAGGATTAAGTCTTGGTATGGGTGCTAAACTGGGCGGACTGGCCTACGGAGCTGCAACTAAAGGCGGTATGGCTACCGGTGGGCTTGCAGCCGGTGCCGTAAAAGGCGGCGCAAGTGCCGCTTGGAATGCTCCGATAACAAAGAGCGGTAAATCATTAAAAGACTTTGGAAAACAAGGCGCTAACTTTGTTAAAGGCAAAGCTAAAGCCGCCGGTAAAGCTACACTAAAAGGCACCGGACACGCAGCGCGTTTTCTGGCTTCACCGGCAATTAACCTTTATAAAGCTGCCAGAGGCAGACGCACACCGTCGGCCTAACTGAAGACTGAGAGACTACCATGTTGAAAGCAAAAAACATACTTAAACTATCAAAGATGCTGCTCATGCTGCTGGCTGTAGTATTTATGCTTTCGGCATGTAATTCTAATGATGCAGAAAATCAAGAACAAGGACCTTTGTCCAGCAGCGAATCCAGTGATCAAGAATTAAGTCAAAAACAGCGTGATTGCTGGCAGAGTCAGATCGTAAATGTTTTATACAATCAAATGGGTAGTGTTACTTTTACTGTATACAAACAAATTACAGGCGGCGCAATGGAAATGATGATGATTGCCTTTGCAATCTGGATGTCTGTTCGACTATTGCGTCATGTCAGCTCATTAAAAGAAGAAACCATGGGCGAAACCTGGCAAGAAATAGCCCGAATGTTTTTCTTATGCTTTGTTTGCGGTTTTATTGCGTCTCGTCCTCAAATGCTGATTTGGGTTTTAAATGATGTTATATTCCCGATCTATAATGCTTTTCTTGAATTTGCCAGTGCAATATTGCAAGCAATCGGAGATAGTTCTGCCAAAAGTATTACCATTGATTCTTCTACAGAAAATTACTCCAAAACAATATTGTGTAAAGCGAGCGCTTTAAATTCCATAACAATTGACAGTAATGCATTTCCGGACAGCCCGAGAGAAATGATGGATTGCATGATTTGTGCCTTAAATGAACGTCTTACTTTTGGTGCAACTATGGCGTTTGAAGTACTTAGAGGACCAAATTTCACAGCATGGATTATTGGTATAATTGTTTTGATTTGCTTTACTTTTGTTAAAATCGGTTTTGCTTTCTATCTGATTGATACAATATTTAAGTTTACGATTATGGTGGTTATGCTTCCTGTTACAATTATGGCATATCCATTCAGACAGACTCGCGGATTATTAAGTGAGGCAGTGAAAACTATTCTTAATTCCGCCGGATTTATGATGATGATTGCTATTGTATTGCTTATGTGTGTTTCTGCCATTTCTGTCTTATTAGTAAAATATAGCGCTTACTTTTCCGGAGGATCTGTTAAGTTTCAGGAATTCAGTGTTGCATTCTTATGTATGCTGATGGTTTGTTTTATGGTTATTTCCAGTGTTAAAGTAGCAGGAAAGCTTACGGATAAGCTTATTGGCGGCAGCTCAAATTCTGAATTCCAAAAGAGTGCCAAAGCGATTATCGGCGGTGCTGTTGAAATTGCCAGAACGGGCGGTCTGGCTATAGCTGCAAGACTTATGCCGAAAAATGTTGTACCTAAAGGATTGCGTGATGGAGCTAAGAACCTCAAACAAAACATCATGAATTCTACGGCAACAAATAAGTAAAGGAGGCAGACATGTTTAAATTGCATAAAATAAAAAACCTCCTGAAATATCTTATATGCCTGCTTTTTATTTGCATATCAATTAATGATGCTCATGCAACATGCGGTTCACCTGGCGCCAAATGTCCGTATAAGTTTAATAATTACCAAGCAAAAAACAAAGCCCAAGCACCCGGAGCACCTCAAGAGGTTACTCAAGCCTACGCCCAAATGCAAGAACTGCAATCTAAAATAGAAGCCTTATGTGATAAAGGTGCTGAAAAGAAAGATGCATGGTATAAACCATGCCTTACAAGCGAGACAATAGCTGAGGGCATGGAAGAACTTAACATCTATAAGCAATACGCAGCTTTAGTCAAACAACATGAGCAACTTACTACATCAATTATTGATCATCCTATAGATGATGCTAATGCTTGTGGTCCTAATTTTCCTTGGGGATGCCCAAGTGGGCAATTTTGTATAGTACAAAAATCTGAATCCGGACACGTAAGTGGCGGAGGCATGAATGCAATATATACGGGAACAGCCGGAGGAAAATCGGATTTATATTACACTTGTGCCGCTGAAGTACCTGAAAATTCCTCATCTATTTTTGTAAAATCCACATATGAAAAAGCTACACCGGGAGCAGCCAATACCACTAACGAAACACATACTACATCCGGAGGACTCATTGATGTTGATGGCAGCACGACAGCTAATGGGGAAACTAATATAAAAGTAAGTGTCGCTGGAAGTCAGCTTTATGAAGTTGGTGATGATACAGAAGGAGATGCATATACAACAAGAACCAATGATGAATGTAATATTCCGGGGCTAAAAGACGCATATCTTTCAACTTGTTATTCTTGCAGAATTGTCGGGCAGATGTTGGAAGTATTTTTGACTGCGGCCAATCAAGCATTTGGTGTAACAAGTGAAGCGGGAATAAAACTGTTAACCATCGGTATGTTTATTTGGATTGCAATTTATATCCTGAAACAAATTTCCAAATTTGTACAACCGGAACCGATGGTAATGTTGCAAGAATTATTTAACTTCTTCTTTAAATGTGTTGTGGCGTATATTGCAATTACATCCGGCTTACGTATATTTACGGATTTGATAATTAGCCCAATATTAAAAACAGGTGCCGATTTTGGTATTGCTATGATTGAATCGGTTATGCCGGACCTTCTCAAAACGGATGATGATACGCCATTAGCTCAGGATGAACCTTATTCTGTTGAGCCGATTCAAAATCAGCAACAGGCTTCTCAAGTTGCGCAACAAAATGACGTTACGATCAGAGGTCAAGTTAAATTATCACAACTACGACCGGAGAATATGTCGCAATTAAATGAATCAGGCATGAACTATTGTCAGATTGGCGGCGATCATGATCATGCATTCGGCGCCCACCAATTAGACTATAGATATGCCGCGGCAGATTTTGCCAAAACATGTGCTAATCCACAATTTAACAAAGCTTATACTGCCTCCGGGTATGACGCTTGTGCAAAAAATGCTTATGCAAACAGAAATAATAAATCCCGATATTATACCATGATGGAAGAGTGTGGAAAAAAACTACGTTCACAAATAAAACCGATTGTAGAACAATTATGCAAGAAACCGCCTCAACCTCAAGGTCAAAATCAAATGAAACAGTTGCAACAGACCTATTATGAGAAAAATATTTATCAAAAGGCTTTTGATGCTGCAAATAAACAATTTAATTTAAACCCTAAATTAACTATACAGAATTATACGGATCCACAGTATTTTACTTTATCTGCAGCACTTATCAGTGCTCAAGTAGCCGGTGAAGGGCATCGCAATAGATTTTTGAACAATGTAGGCTCTTGTGCTCAACCTTGTGATTTTAACAAGCTTGGCGCTAAAATTTACGGGCAATTAGACAGTTGGGGAAAAAGTAACGGATTGGGTAATCGCTTTAGCAATGAGCTGGATTGGTGTAACAAAAAACTGGCTTATTTGGGAATGGGCGGTGTTAATGATTTTGATAACGTGTCTACACCTACAAACAACTACTATGTTGCTAAAACAAAAGATAACTCAACAGTACTTATTGCAATACCAAAAGCTGCTGACGGCAGAGAGTTAATTGATGATACGGTTATGAGTCGTCTTATGTATCTAAGCAAAAAAGTAGATAACGCCGTTTCAATTAACTTTGTTATCGGTAATGCCGTAACTTGCCATTCAACACATGCCGGAGCCATCCAGTTTGCTCAAAAAGTAACAGATCTTATCGGTATTAAATTTTACTTCCCTAATGTTTGGTTATGGATCTGCGGCATTATTATTTGGGTTTTTGCTTTTATGCTGGTGATTGGCGTAAACTTCTACCTTCTTGATATTGGTTTCAAAATCGGATTAGTGTTGCTTTTGATGCCTGTCGCTTTAGGTTTATGGCCGTTTGCATCCCCATTTAATAAGGTATTTTCTGCCTTGATGAAACAAATCATTCATGCAGCCGGAATATTTGCCTTCTTAGGTGTGTCCACCGCCATGAGTATTTCTATCATCAGTGCGGCAATGGGAAATACGGATACCTTGCTTCAAGCTATTCAAAATAACGATACGGAATATGTTTCTGAAACTTTCGGATTGTGGTCCGGCTCGTTTATCCTTATTATCTTTGCATATCTCTATTCTCATAAACTGATTTCAGAGACAGTAGATAAGCTGACAAATAAATTCTTTGACGGAGATATGACCGGTAACTCAATTCATACCATGACGGTACAAGCTATGGATTGGTGTAAGAGTAAAGTTACAGCTGTGGCCGGATTAGTTGCAGGAGCTGTTACAGGAGGCGCAAGTTCTGCCGCACAAATAGCAGGAAAAGCCGCCGTTAAAACTGCCGCCTCAACAGCACGCGGTGTCGGTAGAGGGGTTGGCGCTGTTGCTCGTAAATTTAAACGCGGAAATAATAACAATTAAGTGTAAAGTGCAGGTGTTATGATGAGAGTAAAAATAAATAAATTCAAAAAGCTTCTCAGCCTCAGTCTGATTTTATTTACTGCGGTAAGTATCAACTGCGCTTTGATCATGAATGCTCATGCAACCCTCTCAAACTGCGTAGCAGGTGAGAAAGGATCCCGCGCATCTCAGCTTTATTCACCGCATAATCAACCATCAACAACTTGTACAACAAACCATTGTAGCCGAATTTCTTTTAAGGTTGATCTAAAAGGATTACAAAACAGAGATTCCGGCAACAACTGTCTTAGCCAAATACCGATGGATTATGCTTCCGGAATTAACCTTTCGGCAACTGTCGGTATTCGAACGGATTATACAGGAAAACGAGATTACGGTTATGGTACCGGCGCAGGAAAAGATACCGGCGGCGTTAGTTTTTCAGATGGTACACGTCCGCACGAAGGTATTGACGTTGGCTTAGGATTACCTAAAAACTCATATACAACAGTTAAACTCTATGCGCCGGCAGAAGGTCGCGTAACCAGCGTCAAAGGCGATCGTGGGCAAAGCTGTTCTCAGGGAATGAGTCATGTTTATATGAAACATAAACGAGGCAGCAGCTCAAAAGGTTGTACAGAATACGAAACAAGATTTTATCATTTGACCAGTATTAAAGTATATACGGGTAAAACCTATGGTAAAGGTTCATGGCTCGGCTATGCCGGACCTTGTTCCGGATTTAATCCGCATATGCATTATGAAATTCGCGATTGTGATGGTACCTTATTTAATCCGCTTTGTACCAGTGGTGGGGCTGGCGATCCACAGCAATTATGTAATGGTGTTGAACAGGTTTTACCTCCGACAAACAATTCTTCTGATAGCTCATCTTCTGCATCCGGTGGTGGAAGCGGAAGCGGTGGAAACGGCAGCGGTAGCGGCGGAAGTGGCGGCAGCAACGGAAGCGGTAGCGGCGGAAACAGCTATGCTAACTTAGAATCATCATCCAGCGCTATGGCTTCAGGAATGAGCAAATACGAAAGCGGCTATAAATGTGATCTGGCTTCTTATCTCAGAAGCTATCAAGGATGTATTTTCTGCCCACTGTTTAAGGTATTGTTTAATACGGCGTCTTCTTTAGCCCGAAAAAGCCATGAAACATTTTCCAGTGCCTTGTTTACCTTGCTAGGTCTCGGACTGGCTATTTGGATTGCGGTTACGGTACTGAAAGCTGTGTCTTCATTCCGCGGACAAGAGCCTAAGATTCTTCTGAATACGATTTTCCAAAAAGTATTTATTGTTGTATTGATTATGCTCTGCCTAAAAATGAACGTTACAGAATTTTTCAACATGTTTGTTGCACCGTTATTTGATACCGGAATGGAAATGGCAAGACTGTTTACCCAGAAAGGATGTACCAATAGCTACGGCATCACAGACGGCGGCGGGCTCCCTGTCAGTATGGGAAACAGTATGATTTGCGTTATTGAAACCGTACAGAGAAACTTGCTGAATTTAATGGCACTCGGCTCCAACTCAATTTGTGTCGCTTTGTACGTTAAATCATTCTGGGGATGGCCGATCTTCCCGCATTTCGGCTACTTGATTACAGGATTGTTCCTATGGATTATTGCTATTGTCTTTATGATGGCTTATCCGTTCCTGTTGATTGACTGTGTTTTACAGTTCTCAATCGCTTCATCATTATTCCCTGCCGGTTTAGCGGGTTCAGCCTTTAAGATTACCGCAAAATATCTCAGCATCGGAAAAATTGTTAAAACATTCTTTAATGCAATGTTTAACTTTATCTTTCTGACATTGACGATGTTCATCTTATTAGCCGGAATTAATGATACTATTCAGCCGATTATGGATACAGCCTTTGACAATAGTAAGGACAGCGGTTTCTTTGACTTACAATCCCTTGCTTGGTATGGAGCGGAATTCTTAAAACTGCTTTTCTACCTGTTCTTAGGTAAAGCTGTATTGGATGATGTGCCTGCCTTTGCGGACAAATTCTCCGGCGGCGGTATTAATTTAGCACAAGGCATCGGCAGACCGATGGGCGGACTGGCTAACAGAGCCGGAACTGAAATGGCTAAAGCAACCGGCGGTTTGGCTTTGGGTGCAGCAAAAGGTGCTGTTCTTAACCCTACCGGTCGCGGCATCAAAAAATTATGGAATAAGGGTTCCGAAGCTGCTTCAAGTGCACGTCAAAACTATCTGATGAACAAAATTAAAGAAAATAATGCGGATTCAGGTGCTTTAGCCCAATTTGAAAGCGGTGCAATTAACTCGTTAACGCATTCCGGACGAACCTGGTACGGACGTAAAGTTACACGTACGCTTACACGCGACAATAAAGGTAACCTTGTTATGAATTCGGAAAAGAAAAAGCTGCTTTCGATCAAAGACACTGTTACCAAAAAAGATCAAACCGCAAGCATTAAAAAGATTTATGACAAACATGGCAATGTTATCGGTGAAGATTATAAAATTAATGCAGCGGCGGCTAAAACTCTGATTAATAAAGATGGTACACGCAATGATGTGGCTGTTAATATGCTCATGCAAAATACCTCTTTATCAAAAGACGAAATTAATAAAATCGTTATGGATCAGATGTTTAAGGAAAGAATGCCTAACTTCAAAAGCGGCGGCGGTTTCGGTCGAAAGAAAGTTGATATGAGCAAATCCTTTGTTAAGGAACAAATTAAGTCTTATACCGATCCGAACGGACACGAAGTCTTTGAAGTTACACGTGTTGATAAAAACGGTAAAACCTCTATCTTCCGTATGACCAAAGGCGGTAAACGCGATTTGCTTGAATATGAGGAAATCAGTGCCAGCGGTAAAGCCAAAAAGTACGCTTCAGATGGTATTATTCAGATGAGAAAAACACATTCTTATCTGAAAGACAGCGCCGGCAACTTTGTTCAAAATGAAAACGGTATGGTTGTTAAAGACGGTTCTGAAAAGGTTATGTTTACTCATGCCAAAGGTTATACCGGCCCTCGCTTGTATGATAATAACGGTAACCTGAAAGCGGCGACAGCACAACAACAGGGTGTTTTATTCGGAGCCGAGGATTTGCAATTGTACGAAAAACAAATGCAAGAACATGGTGATGTTTTCCAAATGTGGCAATTCGGAAAATAAAGGATAATTTGTTAACCCGGATGCTCGACTATATTCCATGCGGTTATACTTGATGACTTTCTCTATGTCATCCTCACAGACCTTCCTTACTGTTATCCTCGTGAAAACGAGGATCCAGGTGGTAACGTTACTATATGCTCTGTTAAAACCGAGTACAACTACACGGAAATATTATTGACCTGGATCCCCGATCAAGTCGGGGATGACAAGAGAGAGTGTGTGGAGTAGAATGACGAGAGAGAGAATGTGT
>CAYTQF010000035.1:0-1360 GCA_964440165.1 uncultured Azospirillaceae bacterium | reverse complement strand
GTCGGGGATGACAAGAGAGAGTGTGTGGAGTAGAATGACGAGAGAGAGAATGTGTAGCAGGATGACAAGGAAAGAGTGTGTCGTAGGATGACCGAAAAAGGTGTAGAAGGGAGACAGCAGAGAAAATATGTAGCGGAATGGCAGATGTGAAACACAGGGTATAGTAAAAAAGTACGGACAACCCGTACTTTAGAAAACGCCCATATGGACATTTATTAATCTCAGTATGACAAAAAGAAAAACAAACCTTTATTATTTGGTTTTCTTGCTGTTTTTCTTTTTAATTCCGTTATAAAGGTCTTCTAAAGATTCCAACATAACTTGAGTTCTGACCAAAATACACTCCGCTTTGGTAACCCGCTGGTCGCCTTCTTCTTCACAATAACGGGCGAAAGTATGATATTCGCAATAACTGTCCGTGTATTTCTGCCAATCATCCATTTGTTGTTTAATTGTCAGATTTTGCGCTTTCAAAGACGCAAATTCCGGCATTTTTTCAAGCTCTTCAACCAATACAGCAATTCGGCGGCGTATACTGTAATCTTCTTCTTTAGTACAGCTGAGCATCGCCTCTACATCCTCCTGATAACGACAGGCGTAATAACGTTCGGAAAAATCAGCAGCATTTGCGGCTGATACAAATAATACGGCAGTTAAACCAATCATAAAATATTTCATTACATATCATCCTCTGTTATTTCATCCTGAATACAACCGGACAAACCGACAATCATATTACCGGACTGATAGCCTGCATGCATCTGCATAAAGCCTAAACGACATTCCGCATCCAAATAATCCTTACTGTAACCGCTTTGAGCGAGCGCTGTTGTATAATAACGGCAGTAACTGTTTAAAAAATCATCCAGAAACTTTTTCTGCATATCAATGTTATATTCTTTTTGTGTCATTAACGGTTGAAAAAATTCTATTTTTTTCATTTCCGTAACATCATCTTTGATCATTTTTTCAAAATACTTGATTTCATTTTGCATGCATTTTGTCATAGCCTCATCGCTGCTGCTGTTTTTAATGCAGTTATTATATTCCTCAGAATTCGTAATTGCCTGACAATTAAAGCTGTATAGGCTCAGCATCAGACTCATCAAAATTAATTTGTTTTTCATGCTTTCTATTCCGCTATTTATCTTTTTGCTTATAATATTAGAATCAGAGGCTTAAATGTCAACTTATGATGAAATTTTATCACATCTTATTCTTTTATTGAAATATTTGTACACAAATTGTCTTTTTTTGTACTATTTTCTTGATTATTTTAATGCTTATATTATTATCGGCAGTGTTTAAGTTGTTGTGTTTTATTAATAAGGTGGACATACAATGGAAGAAATTATTTTCC
>CAYTQF010000034.1:0-13473 GCA_964440165.1 uncultured Azospirillaceae bacterium | reverse complement strand
TCTTTATTGAAAAACGTATTTTAATGCTTATGTTTTCTAATGCTAAGTTTTATTCATAAGGAGGAAGATATGAGTACGATTTTGAAATACGTATTGTATGCGGCGATAATTTTGGTGATGTATTTTGTCGCTCAGGGAATGTGGCGCGGCAGTATTACTGAAAATACACCCGTTAAGGAAGTGGTTAGTCAGGTCGGTGATGGATTCAGTAATATGGCTTCTGATGTTAAAAATGAGGTTAGACCTACTGTTCAGCAATAGTTTTATATTTGGCACAAAAATTGCATAATTAAATGTAAATTTTTGTGAGGATATAAATATGGCTATATCAATTTTTACGCCTTCTGTTACGGGAATGAATGCTCAGGCTCAGGCTTTGAGTACCGTCAGTACGAATATTGCCAATATGAGTACGGTCGGTTACCGCAGTAATGAAACAATGTTTCAGACATTGCTCGGACATACGCCGTCTACCGGAAATACCCGTGTGGGGAATGCTTCTTCCCGCGTGGGTATTAACGGGGTGAGTTATTATGACCGTACGTTGATGTATCAGCAAGGTGAGATTGCTCCAACCGGTAATCCGTATGATGTTGGTCTTAATATTGCCAACGGGTTCTTTGTTGTGCAGACTTCCGGCGGTAATACTTATTACACGCGTGCCGGAAACTTTACGGCTCAGGTGCAAAACGGTATAACTTATTTGGTATCTAATAATGGCTATAAAGTCCAAGGTTTTGCTGCCAATGGGGAATCTTTTGCCGGTAATTTGTCTGATGTGATTATTAAGGCGGAAGAAATTTCCCCCAGCGTTCCTACAACCAAAGTTGATATTTCTGCCAATGTTTCCGCTTCCGGTGTTGATAAAAGCATGTATACTTTTCCCGTATATGGCGGTGGGGAAAGTACCGGTAATAATGTTAATATGATATTCACAAAAGTTGAAGGTGAAAATAATCTGTGGGATGTTACGTTTTCTATGGAAAATGGCACTGTTTCTCCGGCAGAGCCAACTCGTGTTGTCTTTACGAGTGAAGGAAAATTATCGTCTCCGGCAAGCATAAATATTCAAGTTTCTGCAGATGATGGGACTTCAAATTCAGTTGCTGTCGGTTTGTTAGAAATGACACAATATGCCGGAATGGATACGGTGGTTGATATTTCTCAAGATGGAAAAGCCAGCAGTTCTCTGCGCTCTACCTATATTAATGATTACGGTATTTTGGTTGCAGAGTATGAAAACGGAGTCAGTCTTAATTTGGCAAAATTGGCTGTTGTCGGTTTTGAAGCACCCGAAAATCTAATTCAACTTAATGCAACGATGTTTGAAGTTAGTAATGATACGGGGTCGAGTCATTATGTTATTGGTCCAGATACTTATAATTCTGAGGTTTTATCATCTCAATCCGTGGAAACTTCTCCCGTGGATGTTGTGAAACAGTTTTCGGATATGATTGTTGTACAACGAGCATATTCCTTGAATACGGCTTCTTTTACCGCAAATGATGAGATGTTGCAGACGGCAGTTAATATTTTAAGCTGAGTTTGATTCTTAATTATTGACAAAAAAATATATTTTGTTTATTCTTTTTGGAAAATAAACAAGGTGTATGGTCATGATGATAGAATTATCTGAACGCGGTATGAGTTATTTTGCTTCGGCTCTTTGTCGAGCAGTAAATCGTGCTCAAAAACGTAGAGAAAAGTATATTTCTATACTTCCTACATATAAAGAAATAGACAAATTATTGCCATGGACGGAAAATTTGGCCGTTTGGTGCAATAATAAGTATGGAACGGCTATTCATGCTGATTTGAAAAATCCAGATGATTTAATCAGTCGAGTCGATTATCTTTGTGAATTATCCTCGCAAATTTTTGATACCTTACAAAAAAAGAATGTACATCTTCAAATTTTTCAAGAAGATAAACAGCGTTCGTTCAGCTCTCATTGGTCGGATGAACTTCAATTATTTCCGCAAGAAACTTCAGAGGAAGCATTTAATAATTATTGGATGAAGGGTATTGTGGCTGCTGAATTGGTCAGTACCAAGATTAGAAGCTGGAATTTTGTGGATAAAATTTATACCGATATTCAGGATACTAATATTATTGAAAATGTCATTAATAGTCTGCCTGTGCCTCAAGATGATGAAATTGATGCTGTTTCGTCTATGCAAGACAGTGCTTTTGAATTGTTTCGGGATGCTCATCCTCTGACAGACGAACGTTATGAAATCTTTTTGGCCAGTTCTTTATCTGAGGCTATGGGAATAAGTATTGCACCTAAGGTTTATTGGGATAGAAGTTTTGATGAGTTGCATGATTTTATTCAGCGTGCGCAGCAGACATATCGCAAATTGAATCATAAAATGTTGTTAGACAGCTTGAATGTTAATCCGCAAGCTCCCTCTCTTTCTGATGAGGAAGCTGGAAAATTTATTAATCAGATTTTGAATATTTCCGTTGCACGTGATGAAGAAAATCTGGTGTCAAAGCCCAAAACAAAGGATATGTTTTTTGAAAGTTATGAAAAAAATAATGATGCACCGGAGTGGCGGATTTTTCATCAACAAATGTGTGATGCTGTTTCTGAATGGATGCATATTCAAAAAGATACTTTATGGGCGGCTCAAGGTCAGGTCGAAGAGTTGTTGGAGACAGCTGATGATTATGAAGATGAGACCGGCGTTAATGGAATTGTTGTGGATGAAGAAGATGCCGCTGCAATTATTCATTACGCCAGACAGGCTGTTTTGTTGGGGCAAGCCAGCAAAAAATATATGAATATTACCTTAAATGATACCGGAATTTCTGATGAAAGTTTATCTGTTTTGGCTGAAAAGACAGTTTGGAAGCAGGAAGATTTGCAGCTTTTAGATAACTTTTTCGGAGCATTTAGTGATGCTATGGATGAAAAAGGCTTTTTATTTTCGGATGATGAAGTTGATTATGCGGTATTATCGGGAATCTTGGATGATATGCCTCATTGTCAAAATAAATATGATGCAGCAAAAATTTTATCGGCAATTGTTGCTGATAAAGCAGACTATTTAGCTGACGGTATTGCTGCCCAGCAGTATGATATTGTTGGTCAATTTATAGAACAAACACCGACGTTGGGAGATGAGATTGAAGACTTTCTTCAGATGTCTGTTGATCTGCATCCTGATGTTACAGAAGATGATATTGATGAAATTCATCGTGAGATGACCGTCAGTGTTGTTAATACGGTACTGATTCCGAAATTATATGGCATGATTCCGGATGAAAAAGAGTTACCTCTTTCGCATTTTTCTATTGAAAAAATGTCTGAATTGAGTGATGACAGCAGCGCTTGGATTGCCGGTTTGATGAAGTATTATGCCGGAAAAATGTGTGCCTTATATGATGGTGAAAATCCCAAAGTCAGTTTTTCTCCGGAATTGAAAGAGCAGACGGATGATTATCTGCAAAAAGGTGGCATACTTGAGTATTATGAGGATTTGGTCGAAGAAACTCAAGGTCTTTTGGATGCAGAAGAAACTCTGCAGCAAAAATATAACCTCTATCGTCAAGAACAGGCAAATAGCCGCAAGCTGTCTCCATATATGAGAAATTTACAAATTTTGCGCGGTTTCGGTAGTCGGTAAATTATATTTCGGCAAAAAAAGTTGTTAAGTTTATATTTTTTTCTGGACAAGCAATAAAATATGTTCTATAAGCTTTTTGTTGCCGATGCTCGGGTAGCTCAGTTGGTAGAGCAGAGGACTGAAAATCCTCGTGTCGGCGGTTCGATCCCGTCCCCGAGCACCATTTAATAAACCTCCCTTGTGGAGGTTTTTTTGTTATAGCCTTTGGCTTGATTTTTTATCCCTGTATGGTAAAATAGCACTTAATAATATTTCTTTGCAGGGGGAAATTTTAATGTCTAAGACTGATAAGAAAAAATTTGTTAAGTTCAAAAATTTTTTATTAAAATATGTTGCAATTCCTGCGGTTTTGATTGCCGGAAAAAATTTTTCCTCTCCCAAAACAGATACTATTGATAAAAGGGTTGTTCCGACAGAGGATGTTCGATCTGTAAAAGTTGCGGATAAACCGGATAGTGTTAAATCTGCAACTAAAGAAATTGTTTTTCAAACAGATACTTTAGATGTTCCGCCTTTTGCGGCGATGTATCATGCTAATAATGAAATTATTCGTAATTTTGTGCCGGGACATTCCGGATATTGGTTGAATTTGTCGACTCTTGCGCATGAACAGAAACACAAAGATAATTATAATAAAAAGTTACGGCGTCAGAAATTAACACCGATGCAATATGCTAAAATGTGTATGCATGATGAAATTTCAGCCAACATATGTGAATTATTGACGTTGCGTTATGAATATTTGGCAGCGGACACACCGGAAGCTAAAAGTGCTGTTATTCAAAAATATGAAAAAGGTCGGTTCGGATATTATTTTCAGGCCGTGGAGGATGGAAAAATTTTTCCGGAAAAGAAAGATGCTAAAAGTCGTAGGGATGAATGGGCATTTATTGCTCAGGAAACACAAAAAATGTGGATGGAACGATTAGCACCGGTTTATTTACCCAGTATTACACGGATGGTTGAAAGATATTTGGATCGCTATTCTCCAAATACGCCTCAGATACAAACAGATTGCGGTTATAGTAATGTATTGAAGATAGCTTATAATATAGGTGGTGTGGATTTTGGAAAATATATGAAATCAGATATTGAAATTTCGGATGAAACGTTAGCCTTAGTTCAACAAGTTTCAAGCATAGATATTGGTAAAGGTAGTAAAAAAGAGTATTTTCAGCGTATTAAAAGTAATATGAATAGGCTGAAACAAAAAGGATATCCTTTATCTACGGGCGTTGTCAGCCATTTGTATTTAGCTGAAGGAATGAAAACAGCCTTAAAAGGTATTGATAAAGAGCTTCTTTTGCAGCATCCGCATGTTATTACGGCTTGTTATAATAAAATGTGTCAGCAAATTTCAAAGTCAAAAGAAGCCAAAGATTTGTTTAAAATGACTGTAAGTGATAATCAATTACAGAAGGTTGAAACTTCGGTTTCTAAAGAAGTGTTGGCTGACATTTATATGCATAAAGATATTAATTTGTCTGAGGTGGTTGTCGGTTTTAATCCGCTATTGATAGAAACAGGTTTATTTTGGAACGCGATGTCTGTCAGTGATATTTTTTTACAGCATGAGCTTGAAAATATGCGTAATTGTAGTGTTTCAGAAAAATCTGCCGGAAATACTTCAACAGCTCAAACAACAAAACCGCGTCGTTCTGAAAAGATGAGTCTTTTAGCGCCGGATTTTTCTCAACCGATTTTGGTTGCCGCGACAACGCAGCAGGAGCAAGAGATTTATGCGGCGATTAATTCTTTTAATGAAATACCAAAAGTTATGCGAGGATGTGATCTTGAAGCTCAAGCGGAATATTTGAAAGCTCAAAATAAAAAACAGCGTTAATTTTATTTAAGATACGGGATAGTTTTTATTCTGTATTTTTTTGTTTACAGAAATATTTTATATATTGACTTTTCGTGAGTGTATGAGATTTTTGTGTCTAGAAGACATTTAAAATTTCGGAGTATTCTCATGATGTATTTTTTTCCGGAGGCATTTGCAACAGCTCAAAATAGTTATAAGCAGGATATTGAGTTATCTTTTGAAGTTTTGAGACATGCTAAGGTTTTGCCTGAAAAAGCTGATGGAGAGTGGGGAAATTTTTATGCTCAGTTACATTCAACCGGATTTGTGGTTGATGCGGATAACCATTATGTTCTGTCATCTTCCAATCATAAAGCGGAAAAGGGGCAGCGCAGCGAAACCGAGGTTTCTGTTTTAGAAAATTATGATGTTAAGAAAAAAGGAATTTATCTTGGATGTCTTATTGCTCATTATGGCCATTTTATTTTAGAAGGGTTGAATCGTTTTTATTTTTTGAAAAATTCAGATCAATATCAAGATTATGATCTTGTGTATCATACTTATAAAAATGAAGATGTTCCGTTGTTAAAAAAATTTTTGGGATGGTTGGGAATCTCGGAGAAGCGGTTGGTTTGTCTCAAGGAGCCGACAATGTATGAGGAGCTTGTAATTCCTGATATTTCTACGGAAATAGGTGTGTTTTGGACAGCCGAATTTAAGGATGTAATTAATAAAATTACGGCACAAATTAAGCCGTTATATAATGAAAAGCTGTATTTGTCTCGTTTGAAATTTGAAGATGCTTTAATCGGAGAAAAGGCAATTGTTAAAACATTTAAAAAAAATGGTTATAAAATTATATATCCGGAAAAGCTGCCTTTGGAAAAACAAATTGCATTGATTAAAGGTGCGCGAAATCTTGCATGTATATCAGGAACGACAGCTCATAATTTTATTTTTGCTTGTGATTGTGTAAAGTGTTGTATTTTAGAGCGAGGTGCTTATGCCAATAAAGCTCAGTTTGTCGTAGACGATATGAGAGGTTTTGATGTCAGTCATGTGAAGGTCGGATATAATTTTTTACCTGTTAATTATGGATACGGACCTTTTTTAGTCGGAATAACGCGTTATATTTGTGATTATTTTAATGTGAACGGTTTCAGATATGGCGCTTGTTTGAGAGTTTTATATAAAAAGTTTTTTTATTCTTACTTAAAATATTGGCAGATGGTTTATTCAGGAGAGAACGGTTGGAATTTACTTCGTTATACCAATAAAAATTTAGAATTTGAAAACTTTCAAAAACTACAGAAAAAAGTTTCTCATAAACTTAAAGTCGGTAAATTCAGTCAAAGTTATTCAGATAAAGAAATCAGCCTGAATTTGTATCGTATAAAATTGTTCATGTATAAAATATCGGCAAAAATTACATTCGGTAATTGGCGAGAGCATTGTGTTTCTCAAAAAAAAGCCTATAAACACAGATTGTCTTTGTGTACGAAATTATTGGGAAAGTAATTTAGATTAACAAAACTCCAAATCAGATAAAGATTTGGAGTTTTTTTATTTGCGGATATTGAAATAATATTCCGGTTTATTTTAAGGATACCAGACCGTGTTTCTTTTTGCCTTGAGAAAGTTTTATCTTTCCGTCAACAATATCTTTAGCTGAGATTTTATAATTTTCATCACAGATAACTTGATCATTAAGTTTGAGCCCTGATTGTTTGATTAAACGGCGAGCTTCGCCTTTGCTGGCAACAAAACCAAGTTGCAAGAATGCGTCCAGAATGCTTGTATCTGCTGAGATTTCGATAGAAGGTAAGTCTCCGCCGGCATTTCCCTGCTCAAAGGTTTTGACGGCTGTATCCTGTGCTTTAATGGCTTCATCTTCACCGCGGCAGATTTTTGTTGCTTCAAAGGCCAGAATTTTTTTAGCTTCGTTAATTTCTTTATCTTTGAGGGAGGATAGGCGATTAACTTCGTCCATCGGTAAGTCTGTAAAAATGCTCAAGCACATTTTGACTTCAGCATCTCCTATATTACGGAAATACTGATAGTAGTCATATGCGGACAGTTTTTCTTCATTAATCCAGACGGCATTGCCTTCTGATTTTCCCATTTTTTTACCGTTAGAATCGGTAATAATAGGGCTGGTAAAACCAAATAATTCCACATTATGACGGCGACGACCGAGTTCTGTACCGGATGTAATGTTACCCCATTGATCCGCGCCGGCAATTTGTGCGCGACAACCGTAAGTTTGATATAATTCGCAGAAATCATATCCTTGTAACAACATATAGTTAAATTCTAAGAAAGACATGGGCTGCTCACGTTCCAAACGTGATTTTACACTGTCCATGGTCAGCATACGGTTAACGGAATAATATGTTCCGACATCGCGTAAAAATGAAAGATAATTAATATCTTTGAACCAATCCCAGTTATCAACCATCAGGGCGTCAGATGCACCATCGCCAAATTTAAGAAATTTAGAAAAGGATTTTTTGAGACCGACAATATTGTGTGCCAGCATTTCTTCACTCAAAAACGGGCGTAATTTGTCTTTACCGCTGGGATCGCCGATACGGGCAGTAGCGCCGCCGACTAAAGTTAATGGTTTATGACCGCATTTTTGAAACCAACGCATCATCATTAATGGAACGATATGTCCGACGTGCAGGCTGTCTCCGGTCGGATCAGAGCCTAAATAACCCACGGCCGGTTTGCCGCTTTTTTCGCATTCATACAAGTATTCATCAAAGCCGTTTTCATTAGTACATTGGTTGTAAAAGCCACGTTCGGCCATAATGTTCATAAATTCGGATTTAAAGTTACTCATTTTATTTACTTTCAAGCGTTGGAATATTTTTACAAATCTGTGTGATATTAGCATATAATTCCGACAATGCAAGAGGCGAAAATATTCTACCGGCAACGAAATTTTAAGATTAAGCGCTTATATTTCGTATATATGGTTAAAAACGGGGAATAATATGGAAACGATTAAAACATTCAATGCCTTGGGATTATTGAGCGGATCATCGATTGACGGTGTGGATATTGCTCTGATTAAAACAGACGGTGTGGATGTTTATGAATATGGTCATATGATGACTGTTCCGTATGAAGATGATTTACGCCGACAGATTCATTCTGTTTTAGGAATGAAACCGAATACGCCTGAAAATCAGCAGCGTTTGGCTGAAGTGGAAGAAACTCTTACCCGTTTTTGGGCACAAGCTGTTCAAGAATATATTGATATGTATGATGCCAAGATTGATGTAATCGGTCTGGAAGGACATACGATTTGTAATGAACCTAAAGAACATTATATTTATCAGATCGGCGATGGCGCATTGTTGGCACGTTTAACCGGACTTAAGGTGATTGATAGTTTTCATAATGCCGATATTGCCGCCGGAGGACAAGGAGCCCCTTTGGATGCAACGTATTATAACGCAGTCAGTTCTGAAATGCCGAGACCTTTTGCTGTTGTTGATATTTCAGGTATATCAAGCATTACATGGATGGGTTCTTTTGGTGAAATGCAGGCTTTTAACAGTGGTCCCGGAAATGCTGCTATTGACGAATGGATGATGAAACATGGCGGTATGTATATGGATTATAACGGTAAAATGGCTGTTACCGGTAAGATTAATGAGCAGATCGTCGCTACCATGATGCGGCACAAATATTTTGCTTTATATCCGCCTAAGTCTACTTATCGTAAAGAATTTAAAGAAAAATTAGAACATTTGGAAGGACTTTCTTTGGAAGACGGTGCGGCAACGGCAACGGCTTTTGTGGCGGAATCAATCGCATATTCATTATTGATGTATGTTCCTGAAATTCCTGCAAAAATTATGGTGTGCGGCGGTGGCGCAAAAAATCCGACATTGATGCGTTTTTTGCGACAGAGGCTGCCGGATATTGAAGTTTGTACAGCCGAAGATTTAGGGTTTAATTCCGTGGCAATAGATGTACAGGCTATAGCCTATCTTGCAGTACGGCGGTTGCATTATTTGCCGATATCTTTTCCGACAACAACCGGTGTTTCCGAACCAATGGTCGGCGGAAGAATACATGAAGCTTGTTAAATTTTTTATTCCTATTCGTTATAAAATAAGAAATATTCGATAGTTCTGAATTATAAAAATAAGGTTGACGACTATCGCTTTAATAAGTACCCTCAGTATTATACAGGAAAATGAGTAAAGGATTAAAATGCGTAGAAAGGTTGTTTTGCTGGTTTCTTTTAGTGTTGTTGTTATGCTGATCGTATGGTGCTGTCAGACTAAAATGGCTGTAGATAAATATACAGGCTTTCATCATGATGATGATATACGTTCTCGGTGTATTGGAGATAAAGCTCAGTACCTTAAGCGTTTGGAAGATGAATTAGCGGGTTGTGATGTTGTTATGCCTGAAGCTCCTTCCACAGCTGAGATGCAAGAGGCGTATTATAAAATGTCTGATTGTGTGATGAATGTTGCTAGCAAGATATTTGACCGTTATTATGTTAAGCATAATAACGAGGTTAAGAAAAATTTCTATAGCCTTACAGAAGCTTTTTATGCTTGTTCTCATGATATTAGTCAAGGTAGTGATTTCGCCAGTGAACATAATACAGGATCTCTCTACAATATAGAAGCGGCTAGTGGAGGCAGTCTATATATTAAGAATTTTGTTAAAAACTATATTCATGAATTATGGTTAGAGTGTGCCGAGATGGCTGAGTAATAAAAGATAATTAATATAAAAGATCAATATTGTCGTCAGGATTGTTTAAAATGGACGGTGGGGCAGGGCTGTATTCCTTTACCTAAAGAGCAAAAATAAGAGAAACTTATTTATTATCTGCAAAAAAAACAGTCTCGGTTGAGGCTGTTTTTTTGTGGATAGGATATCTGATGTTTATTAACATCAGTACATGAGTTGTTTAGCCGGAAAAGACGGTTTGTTCAGAGGAATGGCTGGATTGGTGGGTTTTTGCTTGCAAAATAAATCTTCTGCTTTAATATGATTACGCAGTTTAGAGGTAAACTGCGGAGTATGACAACTCCTTTCACAAAAAATCGTCTCCTTATGAGGGGAGCCGGTGATATAAGGCTATGCACGAATAATCCGGACTGATTGTGAACAGTTGTCAACTCCCCCCGTCTTTATCAGGCGGGGTTTTATATTAATAAAACGAGGGAGTTGAAAAATGAATTACGGATGTCAAATCAAAAAAGACTTAGGAAAACAAGTAGGGATGCTGCGTTTGCAACGAGGGCAAACGATGCACGAAGTTGCTCGTGCCACGAAGATATCTTTGGATACCCTTGATATGTTGGAAGTAGGTAGGAATATCGGGTGGAAAAAATATAAAATTCTTTTTGATTATTACGGATGTGAAATTTCTGTTTCTTCAAAATCATAAAATAAAGCCCCGTTTATTAACGGGGCTTTATTGATTTATCAGGCGACTTTAGCGTCAAAACAGATTGATTTTCCTTCAATATCTGCTTGCGTTCCGTTTGGACAGTCGTTATTAAATTTAACGGCCAGAACCTGCTCGGCAACATAGGATTTGTTTTCTTCCAAAGCTTGAGCCAGTTCGGTGTCTTCTGTTTTGTAGCTCAATTCAATACGATCAGAAATATCAAAATCCTTATCTTTACGCAAAGTTTGAACCAAACGAATAAAGTCTCGAGCCATACCTTCGCGGCGAAGTTCTGCCGTAACATTGGTATCTAGCGTTACAACGGCTTTATTGTCCGCAAAGGCTTGTCCGGCTACACCATCTTTCATTTCCAGACGGACTTCAAACAAGTCGTTTGTCAATGTTTTACCGCCAATACTCAGTGTACCGTCGTTGTTTAATGTCCATGCGCCTTGTTTATAAGCGGCCATAACAGCTCCCATATCTTTGCCCAAGGCTTTGCCTAACAGCGGCGTATAGAGATAAATCTTTTTAGCGGCATAATTATCCAGATTGTTATCAAATTTAACTGTTTTAACGTTCAGTTCGTCTTTGACGATTTCTTGATAATCAGGTGTTAATTCAGCACCGATAACTGTTAAACTGTTTAAGGGCAGGCGGTTACGCAGATTTTTCTCTTCACGGATGAATTTTCCGGTTGAGCATAAATCTTGTACAAAGTCCATGGTGTTAACCAGTTCGGCGTCATATTTAACGTTATTCAGTGTCGGATAATCCGTTAAGTGGACGCTTTCTTCTCCGGTCAGAGCTTTAAAGATATATTCACTCAGGAACGGCATTAACGGTGCTGCGATTTTGCATACATTAACTAAAACGGTATACAAAGTGTCGAAAGCATTTGTATCGCCTTTCCAGAAACGATCACGGGTACGACGAATGTACCAGTTGTTCAAAACTTCCATGAAGGCCGCCAATTCATTGGTTGCCATAGAGACATCATAAGTTTCAAGACCTGTTTTAACAACTTCACTTAAGTGTTTGAGTTTTGATAATATGTAATTATCAATTGCTTCAGGTGAAGATGTCAATTCTTTGGCTTTATACTCTTCGGCGTTTGCATACAAAGTAAAGAAATAGAAAGCGTTCCATAACGGAATTAATGCAACACGTGAAGCTTTTGCAATTTCTTTACCTTCTTTATCAACGGCTAAGTTGCCGCCTTTTAATACCGGAGAAGAAACTAAGAACCAACGCAACGCATCAGAACCGATTGTTTCTAAAACCTCATTAGGATCAGGATAGTTTTTCAGGCGTTTGGATAGCTTTTGTCCGCCTTCTGCCATTAATAAACCGGTACAAATGCAATTTTTGAATGCCGGGCGATTGTGCAGCGCTGTTGAGAGCACTGTTAATGTATAGAACCAACCGCGGGTCTGATCCATTGCTTCAACAATAAAGTCTGCCGGAAAATGGTTTTCAAACCAGTCTTTGTTTTCAAACGGATAATGTATCTGAGCATAAGGCATTGAGCCGGATTCAAACCAACAGTCAAAAACATCGGAAACGCGACGCATCATTGTTTTACCGGACGGATCGTCAGGATTGGGATAAACCACATCATCAATATAAGGTTTATGCAGGTTTGTAACCTCAAAGCCTGTTTTTTCTTTGATTTCGGCAACAGATCCGAAAACGTCAATTCTCGGAAACTGCGGATTATCTGATTTCCATACCGGAATAGGTGTGCCCCAGAAACGGTTGCGGGAGATTGACCAGTCGCGCGCACCTTCAAGCCACTTACCGAAACGACCATCTTTAATATGATCCGGAACCCAGTTGATTTGCTGATTGTTCTGAACCATCTCATCTCTGAAATCTGTTACTTTAACAAACCAAGAAGACATGGCTTTATACATCAGCGGTGTATCTGTTCGCCAACAGAAAGGATAAGAGTGGGTGTATTGTTCTTTCTTGACCAGAAGTCCGTTAGCTTTGAGCCATTGCATGATCGGTTCATTTGTTTCAAAAACCTGTTTGCCCTGATAATCCGGAACTTCACTTGTAAATTTGCCGGCCTCATCAACAGGGCAGACAATCGGGAAGTTGGCATCATAAGCGCGGCAAGCATCAAAGTCGTCTTGACCGAAGCCCGGTGCAATATGAACAACACCGGTACCGTCTTCAGTTGAAACAAATTCACCGCTTAAGACCTTAAAAGCACCTTTTTCTTTTAAGTTTTTGAAGTAAGGGAACATCGGTTCATAGCTCAAACCGATTAAATCTGAACCCTTAAGAGAACTGATTTGAACGGCGTTTTCAAGTTGTTTTTTGTAGCGACCGAGCAAAGCTTGAGCCAAAACATATTTCTCGCCATTTTCTTCCATGACGGCATAGTCAATATCTTTACCGACAGCAAGCATCAGGTTTGATGGCAATGTCCAAGGGGTTGTTGTCCAAACCAAAATATTCATGCCGTTTTCAAGCTTGAACATGACCGTTATGGCATTGTCGGTTTTGTCCTGATAACCTTGGTTAACCTCAAAATTTGAAAGAGGCGTTTCCGCAGCCCAAGAGTAAGGCAAAACGCGATAATCTTCATAAACCAG
>CAYTQF010000033.1:0-13763 GCA_964440165.1 uncultured Azospirillaceae bacterium | reverse complement strand
CGTGCCGAAAGTATGCCGAAAGACAATATTGAACGCGCTATTGCCAAAGCCAGTCAGTCTGCCGGTGGTGATGATTATGTTTCTATGCGTTATGAAGGTTTTGGTCCCGGAAAAGTAGCTGTTATTGTTGAAGCTATGACTGATAATAAGAATCGTACGGCCGGTAATGTTCGTACCGTTTTTGGCAAACGCGGCGGTGTTATGGGTGAGAGCGGCTCTGTGGTCTTTAATTTTGAGCGTATTGGTTATATCCAATATCCGTTGGATGTTGCAGATGCGGATAAAATGTTTGAGACAGCTTTGGAAGCCGGTGCCAATGATGTGGTTACGGATGAGGAACATCATATGATTGAGACTTTGCCTGATGATTTAAATACCGTAACCGAAGCTTTGGAAAAAGTTTTTGGAACACCTTCGGCGTCTCGTTTGGATTGGAAACCGACGGTTACAACAGAAATTACGGATGAGGAAACGGCTCGTAAATTTTTGGAATTCATTGATGTTTTGGAAGATGATGACGATGTTCAAAAGGTTTATCATAATGCCGAAATTTCTGATGAAATTTTAGAGAAGTTGGCCTAAGGTCTTAATCCCTGAGGTTTGAAGCAAAACAGCGGTGGAAAATAAGAGCCGCTGTTTTTTTATTGGGAGACGTAAATGTTGGAAAGTATTGCGAGAGATGTGCGCCGTTTAATGGCGGAAGATGATACCGGTCATGGATTTGAGCATATACAACGTGTATATGATTTGGTTTTGGATTTATGCCAAGCCGAAAATGCTGATGCCGAAATTGCCTGTTTAGCCGCTTTGCTGCATGACGTTGATGATTATAAACTTTTTGGGCAGGATGCTGCGGATAATTTAACCAATGCGCGCCGGATTATGCAAAAAAACGGTGTTAGCGCTGATATACAGGAAAAAGTTTGCGATATTATTAATCATATGGGGTATTCTAAAGCATTGCAAGGTATTCGCCCAAAGACTCTGGAGGGAAAAATCGTTTCTGATGCGGATATGTTGGATGCGATCGGCGCTTGTGGTATTATTCGTTGTTTGACTTATGCTTTAGCGCGATGTGAAACCGTTGTCTTTGATAAAACTGTTTTTCCGGAACTGAATTTATCGGCTGCGGCGTATAAAAAGCCTAACCGTAAATCAGATAATTTTATTAATCATTTTTTTGAAAAAATGCTCAAGCTTAAAGACATGATGTTTACGACGGCGGCTAAACAAGAGGCAGAATATCGTCATAAAATTATGATTGATTTTTTACGAGCTTTTTTTCGGGAGCAAAAACTTGATAACTGGCTTGATTATTTAGAAAATTATGAAAAAATGTTATCTGAAGCTAAAGTAAAGGAAGCAAAATGCGCATTTTAGGTTTGGATCCGAGTTTATCCTCGACAGGTTGGGGAATTATTGAGGTTGAGAGCAATCGCTTAAAGTATATTGCTGACGGTTTTATTAAAACAGATGCAAAATTGCCGTTACCGGAGCGATTGACTATTATTCACAGAACACTTAATCAGGTGATTGAAACTTATCATCCCGATGAGGCGGCTATCGAACAGGTTTTTTTGAATGAGAATCCGGCTTCAACAATAAAACTCGGTATGGCTCGCGGTGTTGTTATTATGGCGCCGGCTTTGTATAACATTCCGGTTACGGAATACGAGCCGACTAAAGTTAAAAAAGCGGTTGTGGGTGTCGGTAGAGCCGAAAAAGGCCAAGTTGAAACCATGGTTAAGATATTACTGCCCGGATGTAAGCCTAAAAATAACGATTCGTCGGATGCGTTGGCAATGGCTATTTGCCATAATAGTTATCGCACCTCTCGTTGATTTATATGTTTTTATGCTAGGTTATTGTTTTTGCTTGTTTGTCTTTTTATAAACGAGATTTTTATTTTTGTTTTTTGAGGCTCTTTGACAAAAAGTTCTTGTATTGTTTGGACAAAAATGATATATATAGAGAAGAATAATTATTATTAACTTCACTATTATATGGATAAAAATGTTTTTGACGCTGTAAAGGCTCAAAGCAATGAATGGAAGGACGCAATCGCTGAATTTCTTCTTGCAGAAGGTGTTCCCGTAAACCGCATGTCTACTCTGGAGCAGCTTGAAGCGCTGTTTGATGTCGAAAGTTGTGAGTTTTACGACCTGTTCAAAAAAATTAAGAATGAACACAAGTTGAACCTATCTATTCCGACACGCTCTCTTCCTCATCTTGATGGCGTTGTTCGCAACACATTCAAGCTGTGTGAAGACATCATCAAACTGCCCGCTTCGGACACCGACAAGGCAGAACAAGGTAATCTTGCCAAGCACCGGTCGATGTTTCACTCTCGCGGTGAACAAGCTGTATTCCAAATTCTTCGCAGTCTCAATATGAACGTTATTGACATACAGGTCAGAACGAATGAGATTGAAGATGAGGAACTGCTGTACTGGAACGGTGATCGTATCTATCTGATGAGCTTTGTGTCCGAGCTTGATGAAGACTACGCCGTTTCCCAGATCTTCCGCATCTAAGAAATTGCACTTCTTTCAAAAAAAATACTCTGTCTGTTATGGCAGAGTATTTTTTTGTGGTTAGTTAAGGATGAATACCGGTTGTACATTTTGCGGTGTACAGTAGGTCGATACGGCTCCGGTTACAATATTTGTTGTGGTGTGGCAGGTTTGTCCACTGTTTATTATCGTTTGAGGATAAGATGTTACCATTGTTTGCACAGCCGGCTGACTATTTGTAATTTGACCGAGTATGGTTCCTCCGATTAAGCCTGCGACAAAGCCAGCAGCACTGCTGCCGTGATGGTGTTTTACGATTTGCACGGGTCTCGGGCGAGGATGAAACGAATAATGCGGACGCCCGTAAAAAGAACGAGCTGCGGCAAGAGAAGAACTCATTGCTAAAATGCAAAATGCATATAGAATTTTTTTCATTGTGATATTCTTTCAAAAGGTTAAGCCTGTCCTCGGATGACGGAATATTTTCTAATACCTCTTCATCATAATTTTGTTGTTGCGTCTCCTGTGTTTGTCTGGATTTGAAGTAATCTCGGCAGACATTTGCCGTTATTGCGCCAATCCATTGACCTAATTTTCCGTTTTCTTTATATTTGGAAAAACCGCGCCATGTTTTGATATAAACTTCCTGTTCAATATCTTCATTATATGAACCGGTCATTTTTTTTATTATGGCTCTGATTTTTCCGCGATAGGTGTTGATAATTTCTTGCATTTATACAACTTTCAAAAGTCCGAATTCATCTGTCGGTAAACCCATATCTTCAACAAATCCGCCTGTTTCTGTTAAGTACAATTCTTCTTCAATATTGTAATTAAGATCGTTTGGACGTGAAAAGATAAAAAGAAAACAAGCGCAAGCTGCGGCTGCCGCAAATGTTTTGATTTGTTTGCGGCGCTTTTTTTGCGCCAGATAAAGTGGCTTTGCTTCTTGTAGTAATGCTGAGATGTTATTCATATTTTTCTCCTTACACAGACTATAACGAGATTTATTTTAAGATGGTTCATTTTTTTTATTATAAAAAGGAGAATATTTATTTAAAATATAAAAAAAGCGGTATTGCTACCGCTTTTTTTTTTGATAAGAGTCAGGCCAAAATTTCTTTGGTGATTTTCTTTTTTTGGAAGTATCCGTTGAAAAAGCCATCGGCTTTGATACGGCGGAAAAAATCTTCCTTGTTGATTTGATCCCAGTGTTCTTTGAAGAAAGGTTTCCACTTTCTCCATCTGGTTGGGGTTGCAAAATGCATTACAAGCTGTATGAGAGGCATTTCTTTTTGTGCGATTTCCCATGCCCAAGTGCGGATTTCCAGAGGTGATACCTGAAAAGCGAAAGACTTGAGCAGATAGTCTCCGGTATTACCTTCAGAATCGATATGATCCAGCAGACCAAAAATAATTTTTTTGATATGCTCGCGAGTCATGGAATCACAACAAAAGCAGGTATCTGCTTGTGCTTGCAGAAATTTCCAACAAGCTTCGCTCATCAGACCGGGTTGATCATACTTGGCTGAATATTTGCTGTATCTGGGGGGCAGAACATCGAAAGATGATTCTTCATGCAATACAGCACCTTTGGAGAGACGCTGTAAGGCGATTTCCAGCAGAATCGCTCCGCTGTCCGGATCCTGAGTGTAGCAGTATTGCCCGAAGTCAGCCATGAACTCCATAAAGTCATCGCCGATACGCCAGCCGCGGGTATTTTGACCGCAGGGTAAAACGATGTAGGGAAGTACGACTTCTTCGATGAGCTGCTTGTGGGGCAGAGCGGTGAGTTGTGTTTCGCTTTTACGTGCCAGTTTTGCAACAGTGTTTATAAAATTATTGTTCATTTTGTTGTGTAATAATATGTGAATAATTTTTATATCGATGTTGATAATACACTTTTTTTGTCTATTACGCAAGAAAAATATGTTGTTTGGGGTTGAAAGTACTTATCTGATTTGCTATGCCATTAAATAATGAGGAGACGTCATGGATTTACCTATAGAACTTAAAAATCAGATAGAGCGTTTATGCCAAAATATATCCGTACAAACGTTGAGTATAAATCGATCTGTTCTCAGCGAACGGTATCGTTCTGCAAATAAAGACGGGCAGCGGTTATTAACCCGTGCAGACGAGGCGGTGGCTTACGCTGTTTATCGGATGCCGGCGACATTTGGGGCTGTTACTGCTGCATTAGAGCAAGTGTTGGATGTTACGGATACATGTCCGAAAACATTATTGGATGTTGGTTCCGGAACGGGGGCTGTTATGTGGGCGGCGGATGCTCTAATTAATTTGGATAAGATTTACTGTTTGGAGCGAGAATCCGTGATGCGGCAAGCCGGACAAAAACTGGCAGAATTATCTTCATCTGAGGTTATAAAAAATTCAGAATGGCACAACTTTAATCTTGAAGCGGATGTTTTACCTCAGAATGCCGATTTGGTTACGGCTTCTTATGTTTTGAATGAATTAGGGGAAACAGAGGCTTTATCGGCAGCAATGAAATTGTGGCAGGCAACGGATAAGATTTTATTGATTGTTGAAGCCGGAACACCGGAGAATTATAAGCGGTTGCAAAAAATTCGGGCATTGTTGATTGATAACGGGGCATATGTGATTGCGCCGTGTGCGGGTGAATATAAATGTCCTTTGGTGGAAAACGATTGGTGTCATTTTTCTTGTCGTGTTGCTCGCAGTCGTTTGCATCGTCAAATCAAAGGTGCAAGTATGGGATACGAAGATGAAAAATTTACTTATTTGGCCTTTAGTCGGGAACCCTTGCTGCAATCGTATGCTCGGATATTGGACGTTCCGCAAAAAGATAAATCCGGAGTTTTGGTAAAATTATGTATGAATGGAAAATGTATTTGCCGAAAAATTGCTGTGCGAGATAAAGATTTATATCGCATGGTTAAAAAGTTGGAATGGGGAGATATGCTTCCGATGACATGTGATTTACAAAAAATGCTTGAAAAATAAACAGAATCGGTATATCAATCATTTTGTCCGATAAACACCCCTGGAGGTTTGTCGGGATGTTTTATGATTTTTTTTAAGGAATAAAATAATGGCAGATTTAGTATTTAATGCAAAATTGCGTGAAAAAGCAGGTAAGGGGGCAGCTCGTGCATGTCGTCGTGAGGGTCGTATTCCTGCAGTTATTTATGGCGGAAAGCAAGAACCTGTTATGATCAGCCTTGATCCGGTTGAAGTTACTAAAGCTTTGGATATGGTTGGTTTTTACGACGCTGATATCGAAATCAACGTTGATGGTCAGAAATATAAAGCTGTTTGCCAAGATGTTCAGTTTCATCCGGTAAGCGATGCTCCTTTGCACGTTGATTTTCTGCGCAGATAATTTTGCAGAACTGAGTTGAATTAAAGCGATTTTTGCAATACTGTGAAAGTCGCTTTATTTTTTAGGAAAAGAAGATGTTTTTAATTGTCGGATTAGGCAATCCCGGTGCCGAATATGAAAATACCCGTCATAATATGGGAGTTATGGCCGTTGATGTTTTGGCTGAAAAGTATGGTTTTTCTCCTTTTAAATCTAAATTTGACGGTTTGATTGCCGAAGGTAAAATTGACGGCGAAAAATGTTTTATTCTTAAACCTCAAACATATATGAATTTATCCGGCAATTCGGTGGTAAAAGCTGCGGCTTTTTATAAAATATTACCGAAAAATATTATTGTTATCCATGATGATATGGATTTGAAAGTTTCTCAAATTAAGGCTAAGTGCGGCGGTGGTGCCGGCGGTCATAATGGTTTGAAGTCTATCGACGCACATATCGGTGCAAATTATAATCGAATTCGCTTGGGCGTAGGACATCCCGACGGACAGGGAGAGACTGTGGTGAATCATGTGTTGTCTCGTTTTTCTAAAGCCGATATGCAACAAGTCGAATGCAATATTAATATCGTTGCCGACAATATAGCTGTTTTATTGCATGATGGTATAGCCGCTTTTTCCAATCGATTGGGTATGGCTTGTAAAAAAACAAATTAGACGTTGAATAAGAAGTTTAATAAATCACCGTCTTTGACAACATATTCTTTGCCTTCCGAACGAATTTTTCCGGCATCTTTACAGGCTTGTTCGCTGCCATATTGAATAAAGTCTTCATAAGAAATTGTTTCAGCACGAATAAAGCCGCGTTCAAAATCAGAATGAATAATTCCGGCGCAAACGGGTGCTTTTGAGCCTTTCATGAATGTCCAAGCGCGCACTTCTTTCGGTCCTGCCGTGAAATATGTTTCTAAGCCCAGCAGTTTATAGCCGGCGCGGATAATTTTTGCTAATCCGGTTTCTTCAAGCCCTAAAGATTCCAGAAATTCTTTTTTTTCGGCTTCATCATCCAGTTGTGCAACCTCGGATTCAATCGCCGCAGATATAATAACGGCTTCTGCATTTTCTTTAGCTGCTTTTTCAAAAACAGCTTGAGAATATTTATTACCTTCGGCAGCAGAGTTTTCATCTACATTGCAAACGTACAACACAGGTTTTGCGGTTAGCAGCTGCAACATTTTGAATTCTTTACAAGCGTCTTTATCTGAAATGTCCGGTGCTGCTACACGGGCAGGTTTGCCTTCGCGTAAAGCCTGAACGACAGGTTCCATAACGCGAACACGCAGTTGAGCTTCTTTATCTGCGGCTGATGTCGCTTTTTTCTTGGCTTGTTCATAACGTTTTTCCAAGGATTCCAAATCGGCGATCATGAGTTCTGTTTCAACGATTTCTGCATCCCGTACCGGATTAACGCTACCTTCAACGTGGGTAATATTATCGTCTTCAAAACAACGTAAGACATGAATAACAGCGTCTGTCTCTCTGATATTTGCTAAAAATTGGTTGCCTAAACCTTCACCTCGAGAAGCGCCCTTTACCAAACCGGCAATATCAACAAACTCTAATTGTGTCGGGACAACTTTTTGCGGTTTAACGAGTTCTGCCAGTTTATCCAAACGAGCATCCGGAACGGCAACACGTCCCGTATTCGGCTCAATGGTGCAAAACGGAAAATTTGCAGCTTGAGCGGCAATCGTTTGTGTTAATGCATTAAAAAGAGTTGATTTACCAACATTCGGCAGACCGACTATACCACAGTTAAAACCCATAATTAAGAAACTCCTGATATTTTGTTTGATACACGCATAACATTTTTTTGTGTGTATCTCAAGTTTTATTTATTTAATTTCGGAAAAGAATTTGTTTGCCGCAAACATTCTCCGATAACCATGACGGCTGAAACGGCGACGTTAATGGAACGGGCGTTTTCATTCATAGGGATAATCAAACGAGCGTCGGCTGTTTGATGAACTTCTTCCGGAACACCGGCAGATTCCCTTCCCATCAGAATAATATCATTCGGCGCAAATTTAAAGTTTGTGTATGGTTGGGCGGCATGTGTGGTCAATAAAACAATACGTCCGTATTCTTCCGGGTGTTCCTGACGGTATGCCAAAAAATGTTCCCATGATTTATGACGGCGATATTTGACCATATGCAAATAATCCATTCCGGAACGTTTTAAGGTATGTTCCGAAAAGATAAAACCGCATGGTTCTATAATATCAAGCTCAATATCCAGACAAGCTCCGAGCCGAAGCAGTGTTCCGGTATTTTGCGGAATATCGGGTTGAAACAAAGCCAGACGCATATTCTTCTCCTTTTTTGTTTTGTTCTAGTTTGTTTCTGACGAAAAAGCAAGATTATTTATATACGGTCAGATGGAATACATTTTCTAAAAAGAATAATGATATAAAGCATACAATACCAGCTATTATCGGTGTTGTAACCCAGCCGGTAGCGATATGTCCGAGTGTTCCCCATTTAATATCTTGTCCGCCTTTTGCCAAGCCGATACCAAAAACTGCTCCGATAACGGCTTGAGAGCACGAAACAGGAACTAAAGGAATCGTTGGTAATCCGTTGTCTAATAAAAAATTGTGTAATCCTTGCGATGAAAAGATGAAAAGCACCAAACTTTGTGAGAACACAACAATCCAAGCGATTTGCGGGGACATGGCCATTAAATCATTGCCGATTGTTTTCATAACTTTATGGGAATATGTGAATACGCCGACGCTGATAGCTGCAGCTCCGAGCAGAAACAATACCTGAATACCGCTGATTGTGATTTTTCCGATTGTTATTGCTGAGAAAGGATTAGAATCAACAAAGGCTCCCATAACATTAGCAATATTATTTGCTCCCAAAGCATAGGCGCCGAACGCTCCGGTTAAAATCAGTCCGATCCGCGTGTAAAAATCCAGCCGGATAAGATGAAGCTGGCAATGCTTCAGTAAAAATTTAACAATGAAATAAATCGTTATGGAAAAAGCGGCAGATAATGCCGGACAGACAACCCACGTGCTGACGATTTTGGAGACAATAGAAATATCGGTCGGTTTTCCGCTGTAGAAGTTCCAGCCGATAATGGCGCCGACAATGGCTTGTGTGGTAGAAACGGGAAGTCCGGATGACACCATCCAATATACAGTGATGGCTGCAGATAACGCTGTCATAAATGAGCCGGCAATAGCGTTGACACTTCCCAGTTCTCCTAATGTTCCACTTGTGCCGCCGCCTGCATATACGGCGCCAATGGCGATAAAAACAGAAGCAATAGTTGCTGCGGTTTTGAATTTGACCATTTTTGTGCCGACAGCTGTTCCAAAAATATTAGCGGCGTCATTAGCTCCCAGAGACCAGCCCAGAAAAAGACCACTGCTTAAGAAAAATAAAAAGGTGTAATCCATTGCGGTTTATCCTATAAGTCTCTTTTGATGGTGAATATCAGAAGCTCGTCAATACAGTCTTCCGCAATATCGGCGATGTTTGCGATTTCTGTTACCAGAGCACTGAGTTGTAATTTATTAGCCAGCGGCAAGTCTGAATCAAAAATCGCTTCTTTCAGGTGTCCGGAAGAAAGATCTGTTTCATGTTCAATAAAATAAACTTTTTGTGAATAGTCGCGGACGGTACTGATATCTCTGAAAAAAGCCCGAGAGGCAATGGCCATGTTTTCACAACAATCTGTTACTTGTTCGCACAATTCCAACATTCTCATATGGTATTCTTGCGGAATTTCAGGGTGCTCTATATAAAAACGATAACCCACTTCGTCAAATTTATTGATGACCTTATCTAAGTTTTCAACCAAATTAAGAACATCCGCGCGCAAGTCCGGAATTAGGTTTTGTGCATAAAGTTTATTTTCAATATCACGACGCAGACCGTCCGCGTCATGTTCTATTTGTTTAATTTGTTTGTTAATTTTTTTATATTCGGGGCTGCGTTGTTCTGTCAGATAAATTTTGATACCTTTTTTAAAAGTCATGGCCGCATCAATAATTTTATCATGAAAGTTGTCAATTTTATTTTCCAGGGATTTGGCCTGTGAGAATAATGATAATTTTATACGAAACATCTTTTCCCCCTAATCTATTTTTATTTTTTAGTATAATTTTTGATTTATGAAAAAATCGTTTAGTTTTTTTATTCCATGGATAAAAATTAAATTAAAATTCCTCTTGTAAATAAGATTGAGATTATATAAATTATAAGTGTTTTTGAATTTATATATAAAGGATTGTAACATGAATAAAACAACTTCGTTTTTTGTTTCTTTAGCGGCTTTGGTTTTGGCTATTGCTGCTATCGTAATGTGCGTTGTCTGCTGCAATAAAAATAAAGCAAACAATGTGGAGGAAGCTTTGATGAATAACCCGGAAATCGTTATTAAAGCTATGCAGAAATATGAGCAAAATATGAGAGAACAGGCTGCCGTAGAAGCTGAAAAATTGGTTGCAGCCAATATTGAAGAACTGAATAACAGCGCTACAACGCCGTTTGTCGGTCCTAAAGATGCTAAAGTAACAGTTGTTGAATTCTTTGATTATTCTTGTGGTTATTGCCACAGATTGTTCCCGGAATTGAAAAAAGTTATGGATGCTAATCCGGAAGTTAAATTTGTATTCAAACCGTTGACATTTGTTTCTGCTGTATCCAGAGATGCCGCTAAAGCAACTTTGGCTGCTAACAAACAAGGCAAATTTATTGAATTACACAATGCTTTGTTTGATGTTAAAGGTATGCTGACAAGTGAAAAAATCAGATCTGTTGCTGAAGAACAAGGTTTGGATATGGTTAAATTTGATTCTGATTTGAAATCTGACGAAGTTGCTCAAGAATTAGATGCAATCAGCCAGTTGTCAGGTAAAATCCAAGTTAACGGTGTTCCTGTATTGTTCATCAACGGCAAGATGGTTCAGACCCTCAGCGGTGATGATATTCAGAATGCAATTAACAGCAATAATTAATAATAACTGAATAAAGAAAACCCTCCGTAAAGACGGAGGGTTTTTTGTTGTTTTATTAATCATCTGTTCTAAATGATAACATGGGAAGAAGCGGATAAGAAACTTCTTTAGACATGGTACAATATCCGTTACTATTACGAATATCATTCCAATCATATCGTTGTTCTGAAGATGTATAAAAGCAAGCTGTTGTAAAATCACGAAAGCCCATTACATTAGCGACCAAATATTTGGCTTTAAATGAATGATCCAGTTCATAAGTACTCGGCAAATACCATTCCGGAGAAGCACAAAAGCCTTCTGAACACACAGAATAGTTCAAACAATAGTCTATCGCCGGATATTCATACCCACTTTGTGTTGAAAACAGCTTTATTCCTCTGGTTTGTATTTTTCCGGAGGTTGTTGTATTACCATCTCTTAGTTGCGGGAAATTTTGAATACTGGCATTCAGATCTTTAGCAAGAGACTTTGATACAGGAGTATAATTAACAGGCGATAAAAAGATTCTATCATCATCCATATTAATAATTATACCAACCTCTTTACCATTATATGTTGCAATATCACCGAGAGTGCATTTTGTATTTTTAATTTTGCAATGCCAATCATTAATGACTGCGGTATCGCCGTTCGGATATGTATTGGTAAACGACGTATTTTTGCAATCTGTTACCGGACATTTGCGCGCACAAACTGTTCCTTTTCGGTCTCTGATATTAACACTCTTCAAAACAAAGTCAGAACCATTACATTCCGTATAGCGATAATATGACGCACCGCCAATTTTACAAGTTTCCGTTTTGCCCCGATTCTCGCCATAATAGTTTGCATTCGGTTCAGATGGATACGGATAATCGACCATATCACAGTCATCCAAACCGCAACGACCGATACCACCATTTGCCCAGCCACCGATCCAACCTTTGTTACAGGATGAATAACCATAATACGTTTGGTTTGCTGTAACACATTTTTGTACAGTTCCGGCTGTACTTCCTGGGTGATAGGCGTACGGATATTTCTTTTCTGTATCGCAGCCGACATCACAGAAATAGTTGTTATATAATGCTTCCCCTTTACATTTAGGCACGCGATAATAAGTTACGGCATTGGCGCCATAACCGGCAACGCACGTTTCAAAAGAACCTTCCATATAATCTGTAATCTGTCCTTTGCTCGGTACTGCCTCAACTTCATTTCCGGATTGATCAAGATAGTAATATTTGCTATTCTTTTTATATAAAGGATAACCTCGACAGGAATCTGTAATACAAAGCGCCATATTGTTACCATCATTACCGGCAGTACTGGAATAACCATCATTTAAAGGACAAAGCAGAGCTGCAGAACCGGCCTTTTCACATTCGGATATTTTGGTATTATATCCTAAGGCTTGACATTGTTGTTCAATGGTCAATTCTGCCGCCTGTGCCAAAGAGATTAAACTTAAGGAAAACACGCTGCTGATTAAATATTGTTTCATCCCCGTATCCTCCTTAATAATTCAATATCATCATTGGTACGGCATTATGCAGTTCATTCTTATCAAGAGCCACTGAATTATACGTAACGCGATAATAAGCCGTATTTGCATCAGCTTCATTGCTTAGCCATATGCCTTCACATAAGCAAGGACTGCCGGTACCCTCTGTCCATCCGACATAATTCAAAAACTTATCATGAACCTCACTGGCACCATGATTACTTGTTGTTGCCAAAGCCCATTTTCCTTGTCCAAAAATCGGATGATTTTTATAATATTCATTTCCTTCATCAATACCGGGATAAAAATTTGTAGCCCAAGCCATAGCCTGATTCCAATTCTGCCCAGTCTTGGCACCTTTATAGGGAAACAATTTCAAAGATGATGTACTACCGGAAGAAACTCTGGCTAATTTATAATTACCATTACTATCATCAACTAAAACATCTCCATCATAGCATTTAGATAATTCGGACAATTTGCAATATTTATAGCATACAGTCATGCTGCCGGCTCTTTTATAAACATACTCTCCATCAACCGGACATGTAAACATACCATACAATCTTCTGCTGCCTGCAATATTAATTCTCAAATCAAACTTATTATGTACAGTATAAAGTCCATCTGCTTTTTTATCCAAATTAGTAATGGAATGGCATTCATTGCATTGTTCTTCATCACCATTATCACAGCCCGGTATTAACATGCTTAATACGCTGTCATCACCTAATCTGGTTCCATCCAAAGCTTGATAATGTTTATTTCGGGCAATACATTCATTTGAGGCAGAATAACCTCCTATATCACGCAATATCTTACCCAGATTGTTGATCCAGATATCTCCATATCCATAAGTATAGGTATATCCGACAGTAGGAGCATCATTACATCTTCCCGGTATAGATGTATCCATTTTACGACCTATAAAACACCGTTTATAACCGTAATATGATGAATCATTATCTGTACAGTTTATACTTTCACCACGTATTCCGACATTGAATCCTGAGACCTCCTTATATTCATCATTACCGTATGGCAAATACCAGTTTTCACTGGGATTGCTTCTATCACATACGCACATTCTCGGGTTTGTATCATCCTGTTTCCACATCTCACCTTGTGAGAAATCGCTCTTACAGCTTGTATAACCATAGTATGGATTGTACATCAAGCTAATGTCTGTTGAGGCGTTCGGATTTCCCTCATAACAAGTTTCAACCTCGCCGATATCCGTCAACGGATGTTGGCTGTAAGGATATTGTGTCTTGTTACAGGTGTTCTTAACACAGACACCGGAAGAGTTCATTGTATATCCTAACCGGCAGCAATGGCTGTCATCGCCCTTAGCGCTGGTGTCTTTATTTTGACACTTCGTCTTATCGTATCTGCCATTCTCCCAACAGCTGTTGCAGTCTGCTTCTA
>CAYTQF010000032.1:0-13849 GCA_964440165.1 uncultured Azospirillaceae bacterium | reverse complement strand
TGAAAACGACGTATTAATATTCCGATTATAAAGTTTAGATAATGAGAATAGTAATAGGAGTTGAGATCTTTGAAAATTTTAGCGTACAATGAAGTACGTGAATTTTCAAAATATTGAAAACGACGTATTAATATTCCATTAGATAAACTTTAAAAACGGAAGTAAATAAACGGATTATACGTCGCTCCGGCTAACGAGGCTGTAGAAAGAATAAATAAAACAAACAACCAGATATTAATAACACTCCGCAAAATTTTACGTTCATAGGGAACTTCTAAAATTCTCCTAAACAAGGGTACGGCACATAAAAAGCCAATAATAAGCATCAGTAAAAACTTATTCGTCAAACCATAATCATAATTCGGCAAATTATCTGCAATATTAATATGCAACATCTTTTGCAAATAAGCATACGCATAAGCAACTGACGGAGAACGAAAAATAACCATTCCGGTAATAATAACGGATAATGCATAGAAATGGCGAATGAAAGACAACCACCATTTATCCGAGCTGTCTTTTCCCCAACCTGTAAAGCGCTCCCAAACAATAAAGATACCGTTCCAAACGCCCCACAAAATATATGTCCAAGCCGCACCATGCCAAATACCGGTAACTAAAAAAATAACAAATAAATTAACATATGTCCGAAACGGCGAAATTCTGTTACCGCCTAAAGGAATATACAAATACTGCTTAAACCATGTTGCCAAAGAAATATGCCAACGCCGCCAAAATTCCGTAATTGATTTGGATATATACGGATAATTAAAGTTTTCCAGAAAACGGAAACCAAAAATCATACCCAGACCGATAGCCATATCCGAATAACCGGAAAAATCAAAATAAAGCTGCAGACAATAAGCAGCTGTTCCGATCCAAGAAATTCCCCAAGAAAGACTTTCAGGAGCTTGAGCAAAAACCTTGTCGGCAACAACAGCCAAAGTATTGGCAATCAAAACTTTTTTAGCTAATCCCATAATAAAGCGCTTCAAACCGTAAATCACTTTATCAAAACGAATTTCTCGATCATCAATTTGAGCACAAACATCGTGATATTTAACAATAGGTCCGGCAACAAGCTGTGGGAACAGCACAATAAACAAAGCCAATTTATAAATATCTTTTTGAGCCGAGACTTCTCCGCGGTATACATCAATCAAATAAGACATCGCCTGAAAAGTATAAAAAGAAATACCGATTGGCATAATCACATCAATAAACGTAAAATCAGCCGCTAAAACAGCATTCAAATTATCAATGACAAAATTAAAATATTTAAAATAAAACAAGAAACTCAAATCTGCCAACACCGTCAAACCCAATATGAGTCTGCGCTTATTTTGCAAAGACGGAACTTCCAACAGCAACGCACCGAAATAATTGACAATGATTGTGATAATCATAATCGCTAAATACCGAGGCTCACCCCAAGCATAAAAAATAATGCTGGCAATCAGCAAAACATAATTTTTTATTTCCTTTCGGCTGAAAAAATAAATAACAGCCAAAATCGGCATAAAAACAAATAAAAATGTCATAGAACTGAAAAGCATCTTTTTTTCCTGTCAGTTTTGGGGAATTTCAATATCCAGCAAACGATTTAAGAAACGTTCACCTGTTTCAAAAACAAAAATATTCGGTTTAAACGCTATAATCTGTTCCGCCATAAACGGCAAATCATAGTTTCGCCCATAGCCGACATACACATGCATCATCTCGGCAAAACTTTCGGCAACATACCAGTTCATCCGCAAAAACTGACTGTCGGCAAAAAACACGGCTCGACGATTATTTCCGATATGAGAAGATTTATAACTGTAGAGTTCTATTCTCTTATCTTTATTCAACATCTGATAATTTTGAACAGCATGAGGATTTTTGAGAGTAAACACTTCATATGTTAAATCTTCATCCGGAAAAGTTTTATAGGCATCCACCCCTAATGCTGAAGCGATATCAACATCGGCCTCACGCTTCCATTGAATATCAAAATCTTTTTCTCCTAAAATTTTCAAACCGGGAAAATCTTTTTTCAGAACCTTCATCATATCCAGATATCCGGCATATGCACCGCGCAAATTCCAGTGTGTGCCGGTTTTATAAAATACGGTATGTTTTTTCTTTGCCTGCATTAAGGCATCATATAAATTAATAACCGTTATATCCGTATGCTGCTGCAAATAAGATGATACTTGCTCAAGTTTGGACAAATCCCCTGCTTTATCAAAGCCATCCGGATAATACTCCGGATAAATCCGCTCTTTATCCGGAATGAGCAAAACATAAAACTTCATACCATGTTTAGTCGTCCAATTTTGTAAATTCAGCATGTTTTCTTTGACTTGCTGCAATTCCTTTTCCGTAAACAAGTTTTTATTTTGAAACATATCAACAGAATGCCAACGTGTCGTAAAAAGCCAGTTTTCTTTTCCCTGCATGGCGGTATCACCCTGCAATTTACGATTCAGAAACAAATTCAATCTTGCATTTAAATCAATAAAAAAGTCTCTTTGATTAAAATGATCATTAAACCAAACTTCAAAATCCTTACCATAATTAAAATTGATCTTACCATCTTTAACCAACGGTATATATTGTGCTAAAGTTCGATTTTCCTGAACGCTGATTTCATCATGATTAATTTTTAAAATCGGAACAAACATCATTGCCGCAACAGCAGAAACAAACACAATGTCAATACGGGAATTATGTTCAATAATTTTAAATTTAGCCAGATAATTAACCAACGTATAACTGAACATCAATCCCAACGTAAAGAAAACAATACATAACTGAGTATCAAAATCCTCTGTCCAATAAAAATCGGCAGCCCATACCATTATCAGGGAAGTTAATATTAATGAGATTATCCAGCGTTTCATATTCTTATTCCGTAACATCTTTCTATGCGGAGATTGTTACCGGAACTTATTATTTTGTCAATCATACTTTCTGAGTTATCAGCCGCTTACAAGAACATCTTAATTTCTTGCTGAATAGTTTTATACAACAAATTACCGACATGACCTTTCTCCGGAACAATCACAAGCTTTGAGCTCGGCATTGCCTTATGCAGTTCATAAGCAGACTGAAGCGGACAAACCATATCCAAGCGATTATGCACCATCAACGTCGGAATTTTTGCTATTTTCTTAACACCGCGCATAATCTGATTACTTTTCAGCGTATACGATTTTGCCGCATAATTCAGATAAATCCTCAAAGAATTCAGTTCTTTTTCATCCAGTACTTCCATATTACCCCAAGACGGATTCTCGTTGGCTAATACGCGCTCATACCAACCATAATAATTTGCGGCATGGAGCTGTTTTTTTATACCGGAAGAATTAATCAGTCCGGCGTAATATTCCGGTAAAGATTTCCAACTTTCCATCCCTTTACTCATTTCTTCCATAAACTCGGGATAAAACAAAGCGCTTTGAGTATCAAACCATTCCATGGTTCGATTATCAGCCAAAAATATCTGAGATAACAACATTTTCTCGACCAACTGAGGATACTTCTCGGCAAAACACAACATAACCGTAGAGCCCCACGATGCACCGCGTAAAATAACTTTTCCGGTCAAACCCAAATAATCATAAAGGCGTTTCATATCCCAAACAATGTCATCCATTGTATTGTTTTTCAGCAATCCTGCAGGACAAGATTTGCCACACCCTCGTTGGTCAAACATAATCACTCGATATTTTTTCAAATCAAAGCAAGAAGCATGCCCTGCTCTGGTACGACCTCCCGGTCCGCCATGCGTGGCCAAAACCGGAATTCCGAACGGATTTCCATATTCGGCAAAATACACTTGATGACCATCAGCTTCAGGAAGATATCCTTCATTAAAAGGTTTAGGCTCTCTCCACTGCATCCACATCTTTTTTAAATTCATAACCCGTCCTTTAGGTAATTTTTTACTTTTTTATTATAAATAAAATATATATAATTCGTTTAAAATTTCTTATGCGGAATAAAAAATGAGAGTTTTAATTAAACCGTCTTATCAAGAATGCTCCGGCTGGGCCGCCGATTATATTGCTTACAAAATAAAACAGTTTCGCCCGACAGCTGATCGCCCGTTTGTTTTAGGCTTACCGTTCGGTTCCACGCCGTTAGGAACCTATGCTGAATTAATAAAACAAAATCGCGCCGGAAAAATATCATTCCAAAATGTCGTTACATTTAATATGGACGAGTATATCGGTTTGCCTCCGGATCATCCACAAAGCTGCAATCGCTTTATGTGGGAAAAGTTTTTTAAACATATTGATATCAAACCGGCAAACGTTCATAGTTTCAACAGTCTGACAACCAATTACGCTTTGGAATGCACCCAGTATGAAGAAGCCATGAAAAAAGTCGGCGGCGTTAATCTGTTTTTATGCGGTATCGGTTCTGACGGACATATCGCGTTTAATGAACCGGCTTCATCTTTTGCCTCTCGCACCAGAATTAAAATGCTCACGCAAGAAACATTAACCGCCAATGCCCGCTTTTTCGGCGGAGACGTTGCTCAAGTACCGAGAACGGCTTTCACTGTTGGTATCGGAACAATTATGGACGCAGAAGAAATTTTGTTAATCGCTTCCGGCTCAAAAAAAGCCAAAGCAATTCATCAAACCATTGAAGGTTCCGTAAATCACTTATGCCCTGCCAGCATTTTGCAAATGCATCAACATGCCGTTATTGTTTGTGATGAAGAAGCCGCCGATGAACTAAAGACAGACACTGTTAAATATTTTAAAAATATCGAAGCAGCCAAAATGGTCAGATAAACATATTCGGTTTATTGTAAAGAACGTTCGTATTCCAACATTTCTTCATTGGTAACCGTGCCATCACCATCTTTGTCCATCAGTTTAAACTGTTCTTCAGGAGACAAATAAGAGCCGCTTTTTCTGGCTTTGCGCTCTATGCGTCTGTCCTCTCTGGTACGAAGTTTTCTTTTTTCTTGAAACTCATCCAAAGACAAACCGCCGTCCTGATCCGTATCGTAATTGCGCATGGCTCGATTGACGCGACGTTCTGTCGTGGTTGTCGCCCCTTCGGGATATTTATATTTAGCTTCAGCGCTCCCGATACATACCAACAATCCTAAAATAATAACGATCGTCTTCATGTTATACCTCAATAAAAATTATCGTTTTCATTCGGAACAAAAGCGCTTGCCCGCATATCAACAACTTTACCGTCCTTTAACACAACTTTACGATCCATCTTATCAGCCAATTCAAAATTGTGCGTTGCAATTAATGCAGCTAACCCCGTCTCTTTAACAATATTCACTAATTCTGAAAAAACAATCTCTGATGTTTTGGGATCCAGATTTCCGGTAGGTTCATCCGCTAACAATAATTTCGGAGCATTAGCCAAAGCACGAGCTATAGCAACACGCTGCTGCTCGCCTCCGGACATGGCTGAAGGACGATGTTTCAAACGTTTTTCCAACCCCAAACGACTAAGCAGCCATTTAGCACGTTCTTCACTGTCTTTAACGCGTTTTCCGGCAATAAGTTGCGGCAACATAACATTTTCCAAAGCGTCAAAATCACCCAACAGATTATGGTATTGATAAACAAATCCTAAATAATCGCGGCGTAATCCGGTACGAATCATATCGCTGAGCTTACTGCATTTCATACCATTCAGATAAACTTCACCTTTAGAGGCTTGATCCAATAATCCCGCAATTTGCAACATCGTAGATTTACCGGAACCGGACGGTCCGAGTAAAGCAACAATCTCACCGGACTGAATATCCAAATCGACACCCTTCAGAATCTCAAGTTTCTGAGAACCCTGATGAAAAACTTTTACAACTTTTTTTAATTCTAAAACAGGAGCTGTTTTACTCATAACGCAAAGCCTCCACCGGATCAAATTTTGCGGCACGATATGCCGGATAAATAGTCGCCAAAAATGACAGCAGCAATGAAATAACCACAACGGTTACCACTTCAGTAATGTCAATTTTAGCCGGTAATTGTGATAAGAAATAAATCTCAGCCGAAAATAAATCTCGTCCGGCCAAACGCTCCAAACCATGACGAATAGCATCAATATTATCGCAGAACAAAACTCCCAGCAGCAATCCGAGAGTTGTTCCGACAACACCGATAAAAGCACCATCCATAAAAAAGATACGCATAATCATACCCTTCGTTGCGCCCATCGTCCGTAAAACGGCAATATCACGTCCCTTATCTTTAACCAGCATAATCAAACCGGTAATAATATTAAATGCCGCAACAAGAATAATAAGAGTTAAAATCAAAAACATAACATTCCGTTCTACATCTATTGCATTAAAAAATGCGGCATTACTCTGTTTCCAGTCATAAACATATCCGCCGGCACCGATGCTCTCCGCAATAGCCTGACGCATCTGCGGTAAAAATTTATCATCGCTCAAAGTTACATCAATGTGTGTTACGGCATCACCCATACCAAAATATTTTTGAGCGGACGCTAACGGAATAAAAATAAAGTTAGAATCATATTCAAACATACCAACATCAAATGAGCCGATAACACGATAAGACTTAATTCTGGGAACAGTACCAAACGCCGTAATTTTTCCATTTGGTGAAATAAGTGTAATTTCATCACCGTTAACAATGCCCATTTTTTGAGCCAACCGATACCCCACAATTGCCGTATCACCTTCAAATTCAGAAATATCCAAATATTTGAGACTGTTTTTCAAAATATCTTTCTTCAAAATATCTTCTTTACTGATGCCTCGGATCATAGCGCCTTCGGCAGCTTTTCCGGCAGAAACCAGCAATTGGTTTTCTACCATGGGAATAACCAACTCAACTTTGTCAAAAGAAGCAATATCTTTTACAGCCTGTTTATAATTATTAAAAGGATATCCGGCAACGGAAGTTATGCCGATATGGCCGTTAATACCTAAAATACGGCCAAGTAATTCTTGCCGAAAGCCATTCATAACCGCCATAACAATAATCAACGTTGCAACACCTAACGCAATACCGGTAAAAGCGAAACCGGTAATGACGGAAATAAAACCTTCCTTACGTTTGGCTCTCAGATAACGTCCGGCAACCAGACGTTCAAATTTGGAAAAAATCATATATAATCTCCCGGATGTTTCCTTGAGTTTATAAAATATCTGCCAAACTTGGCAACTAATCATTTTACAATGTGCATAATTAAAGCGCCCCGAATTACCGGAGCGCTTTTAACGGATATGATTTTTTATGCGATTTCCCGGCTCATCAAGCCTTCAGAAATTTGCAAATTTGTCATAATCATACTGTCGATAGCTTTAACATTAATGTTATTCATATTTTTACCGACTTCCAAAGTTTTAGCAGAAATATAATCAGCCAATTTAACCAAATTTCCGCGTGTTTCCTTCGGTAACAAAGCATCTTTGGTATCAGCCAAAGTTTTAATATAAACCCACAGTTTCATATTGTTATCCAAAGCAGAAACCAATTCGGCAGCATTCAAACTTTCACGCGCATTGGACAGATCAATAGCACATTTCAACAAAGAAAAAGCTTCTTCTCTGGCCATCGTATTATGAACAGATTCCAACAAACCGCGACAAATTTGAACATTAATGTTAATCAAACAATCAACATCAGACTTTGTGGCATGAACACCTTTTGACAACGTCATACGTTCAACAAATTTCGATAATTTTTTAAGATTCTCTTTAATATCGGACGGAAGCAAATTCTTTGCATTCATCAAAGAAGTCTCTATTTCGACCCAAAGCTTAAGATTGTCATCCAATGCGGCCAACAACACGCCCTCATCATTGCTGTTCATTGCCTGAGACAAAGCCATCGCACTGTTCAAAAGAATAGCGGCTTCTTTTTCTGCATTTCTTACCTGATTTATATTGTCATTCATTTTTTAAGCTTCCTTAATAATTAAAATTCAACCTCAATAGTACGTTATGTAAATATTTTTTCAACAACATAAACATACAATACACAGCCCGAATTTCCCTGCTGGGGAAAGCCTGGAAATCCGGACTGTCGGAACAGTTTCCCGTTCCTGGGAATATAAGCTTTTCAGGGGAGAGAAAATGACTTATATTCAAAAACAAACATAATAATAAGAAACCTTCTCTAAAACGGAGATAAAATATCCAACAGCTGGCGTCCGTAACGTGGATTCTGCATATCAGACACCGTGCCTTTACCACCGTAAGAAACCCTAAGCTCGGCAATTTTGCTCGATTCGACTGTATTATCCGACGAAATATCTGCACGGCGAACGATTCCGCGAACACTTAATTGACGCAATTCATAATTAACTCTGATTTCCTGCGTTCCTTCAATGACAAGATTCTCATTCGGCAAAACCTGAATCACAACGGCAGCCATCGTCATATCAATTTTTTCGGAACGATCAATTTTTCCTTCTCCGCTGACATCATGATCGGATTCAATATCAAACAACGCTGCAGCATTAACGCCGTCCGGCAGATAATCCTTGGCATAATTTTCATAACCGGCTAAAGTATTGATATTAACGGTATCAGAGTTCGTGTCGCGTGTCTGTTCCGTTTTATTTTTAAATGTTGCCGTATCTTTGGCCGAAATATTAACCGTTAAAATATCGCCTACTTTAGAAGCTCTCTGATCTTGGAAAAATCCTGAGGAACCTTTTTTCCATAAAGAATTAACACCGGCATACTGTTCGGTATATTTTGGTGTCGGCATGGAAACAGGTGTATATCCTTGTACTTCCGTTGGATTTTGAATCGGTGTCATATCCGGTTCTTTACCGACACTGGAAAGTCTTGACCATGTATTGCAACCGCTTAATGCTGTCGCCAACAGCAGCGTTGCCGTAATTTTTTTGAATGTTTCCAAATTTGTATTCATAGTCTTTCCTTTACTGCTCTACAATTACGGTTGAGGCATCCTGCACCAGTCCGGTTACTGTTTTCTTGGATTTTAAGTTTTCTAATTCAATCCGTTCTCCCAAGGCTCCGTCTTGCTTAGCAATCGCCTTGGCTGTAATTTGCATTTTATCTGTTCTGTAAATAATCAGAACAATATCATTGCGTTTAACTAAAATTTGCGCGCCGATATCTTTTTCGTTAATAATACGTCCTTCTTTCAAAGATTTTTTAGCTTCCTGATTTATCAAACGATCCTTATCCGTAACCATCATCGGTTTCAAACGTCCGGCTCTGATTTTTTTGCTCTCTAACACAGCCTCGGTAACAATTTCACCTTTGGCAATATTGCGAACAGGAACCCAGACTTCTGCCTGAGGATAATATTTTCCCTGTAAAGAAGCTCTGGCATAAGAACGTCCGTCGGCAAAAATTTCCGCATCACAGCTAAAACGTCCCGTTGTATCGTCTGCCTGCAAATTATCAATCAGAATTTTAGCTTTTTTTGCTCCTTCAATCTGAAAAGATGTTTGTCCGCCAAAAAATTCCAACTCCACATCGGCATCTTCAGCCAATCCCTGACTGACAAATTCTTTCTGAACGGCGGCAAAAACTTCTTTTTCACTCACGAACAAAACACCGTCTTCTTCGGCCCGCACTTCAAAAGCAGAAAACAGAAAACAAAAAACCGTCCAAAAAACAAACAATACACGCATCAAAACACCTAGCTCATTTGATTGATTGTTGTCAGCATTTCATCAGAGATTGTAATAATCTTAGAATTCATTTCATAAGCACGCTGAGCCGAAACCAATTCCGTAATTTCAGAAACAGCGTTTACATTTGATGTTTCCAAATATCCCTGTAATACCGAACCGAAACCTTCCGTATCCGGATTATCCACATTCGGAGCTCCGGAAGCTTCTGTCTCTAAAAACAGGTTCTGTCCCATGGCTTCCAAACCGGCCTCATTGACAAATGTTGCCAATTCCAGTTGACCGACATTCACTTCATCAACTTCACCGTCTTGTTTTACCCACACCTCACCGGAGTTATTGATATAAACTTCAACGGCATCTTCAGGAATGGTAATTTCAGGCTGAACAATATAACCGTCATGTGTTACAATCACACCATCACCGTTACGCTGAAAAGCACCATCCCTGGTATAAGCCGTTCCTTTACCCTCGGGTAATTCAATTTGAAAATAACCGCGACCTTGAATTGCCAAATCCAATGTGTTGGTTGTATTAGTTAAACCGCTTCCTTCCGTAATACGATAAACAGCGGCCGTACGCACACCCAAACCAAGCTGCAAACCGGACGGTACAACCGTCTGAGACGATGATGATTGTGCTCCCGGACGAATTATATTTTGATACAACAAATCATTAAATTCAGCTCTGCGTTTGGTATAAGCGGTTGTGTTCATATTGGCAATATTATTGGAAATAACGTCAACATTGGTTTGTTGAGCCAACATTCCCGTTGCACCGATATATAAAGATCTCATAATTTACTCCCCTGCAAAAATTAAGCTAATTGCCCAAAAGCCTGAATAGTATTAGACAGGCGGTCATGTTCTTCATCAATCATTTGCTGCACAAATTCATAAGAACGCTGCAAATGAATCATTTTGGTCATTTCTTCGACTGAATTAACGTTAGACTTCTCCAACATTTTTTGAACAACCCGAACACCTTCGGCATTACTCATCGTATTACCGTCAACATTGTCATATAAAGTATCGGATTTTCTCATCAATTTTTGATTATCGGCAAATTTTACCACCTGAATTCTGCCGATAACACCATTTTCCGTTGCCACATCACCGGCTTCGGAAATAGAAACTTCATGTTCTGTCGGTGCAATAAAAAGCGGTGTATTATCGGTAGACATTAAAGTGTAACCGTCTGTGGTTACAATTTTACCATCACTATCCAGCATAAAATTACCTTTACGGGTATACGCATCACCGCCGGCGGTCTCAACAACAAAAAAACCGTCTCCCTGTAAGGCAACGTCAAATGTATTGCCGGTATTAACCAGTTGTCCTTCCATAAAATTGCTGAACGCGCCAAAATCATGCGTAAAATAAACCGGCTCCTGCCCCATCCCCTGAGCATTCATTGTCTGAGCAACATAAGTGCTGAATACAATATCTTGCTGTTTATAGCCTGTGGTATTCATATTGGCAACATTATTGGAAACAATATCCATCTGCCGCCATAAGGCCATTTGCCGTGATAAAGCTATATACTTTGTATTATCCATGATATTCTCCCCTAAACTTATGGATAAAATCGTTTGGATATACAAATGCAATTATCGTGCCAATTTTTAAATCAGTATTATAAAAGATAAATACTAAAAAGCTAACACGGGCACAACCGTTTGCGAACTTTGTTTATTTCCATAAAGAGGGGAGAACATATAGTTATTCGTACTGGAATATTCTGAAGAAGCATGATAGTATCTGGATAATAAATTACGCAAACCAAAAACATTAATTATCTGGTATTTGGTATCAATTTCCTTAAAAAATTCTAACTCACGATAGCTTGGCAGATACCATTCGCTCTGGCTGCAAAAACTATTTGTGCCACAAGCATCCGGAGCATATTTAGAACAATATTCGGCAGCAGGATAACTATATCCCTGCTGCTCACCATACAACAAGATACCGGCTGTTTGTATTTTTCCCCATGTTGTCGCATCGCCGTTTTTCAGTTGAGGAATATCAGCCAATCCGGCTTTATCGCCGACAGCATACTGTTTTACCGAAGCGGCATAATTTACCGGCACAACCAGTGTTTTTACGCTTTCATCAGAAAAATTATAGTCTTTTGCAAGAATAACACCTATTTCCTTGCCGTTATACATAACAATATCTCCAACCACACAATTGCTGGCGACTTTACAAGACCAGTCATTAATCTCTGCCGTATCACCGTTCGGATACGTATGCGTAAAGGGCGTATTGGTACAATTGGTTACAGGGCATTTACGAGCGCAAATAGTCCCTTGTTTATCACTGGTATTCACGCCTTTTAACACAAAATCACTGCCGTTACATTCTGTATAACGATAATACGTCGCACCGCCAATTTTACAGATTCCTGTTTTGCCTATATTACCTCGATTTTCTCTATAATAATACGCGTTGGGTTCATCTGGATATGGATAATCAATCATATCGCAATCATCCAAACCACAACGACCGATACCGTCAGGACCAGACCAGCCGCCTACCCAGCCTTTATTACAAGACGAATAACCATAATACGTTTGATCCGCCGTAACACATTTTTGTACAATACCGGCTGTGTTTCCCGGATGATACGTGTATGGATATTTCTTTTCCGTATCGCAGCCGACATCGCAGAAATAGTTGTTATATAAAGCTTCACCCTTACATTTCGGCACCCGATAATATGTTACGGCATTATCTCCATAACCGGCAACGCACGTTTCAAAAGAACCTTCCATATAATCCGTAATCTGCCCTTTACTCGGTATCGCTTCAATCTCGTTTCCGGATTGGTCTTGATAATAATATTTGCCGTTTTTCTTATACAATGGATAACCTCGGCATGAATCCGTGATACAGATTGCCATATCAGAACTGCCGTTATTCAGAGGACAAATCAAAGCTGCAGATCCGGCGGCTTTACAAGCGGATATTTTAGTATCATATCCTAATGCTTGGCATTGTTCTTCAACCGACAATTCAGCCGCCTGAGCTATAGATATTAAACTTAAGGAGAATACACTGCTGATTAAATATGATTTCATCGTCTTTTCCTCCTTAATATGAGAGTTCCACAATAGGAACTGCATTTGCTTTTGCATTTTTATCTGTACTATAAGTACGATACGAACCTCTAAAATAAGCCTCGCTTAAATTAGCAGAATTTTCTGTTTGCAACCAAACACCACTACACAAACATGGTCCGTTATCACCTTCAGCACGTAAAGTTCCGCGCAATTGAGCATCACGGACCTCATCACCGGCAGTATAAACTTTACCGGTTGTTGTCAAATGCCACTTTCCCATACCCAAACGTAAATCATTTTTATATGTCGTATCCGTTTCATTGATTTTCGGATAATATCCGGCAGCAAAATCCATAGCTTGTTGCCAAGTCATCGTAGAAGATGCTGTACTTTTGTATGGTTGTATAGTTACTGTTGAAGCTGAATTTCCAACCACAATACCTATTTTTGTATTGCCAAACCCTGAACGATCATCCACCAAAACATCACCAAAATAACATTTCTCCAGATTGGATAGAGTACAATTTTTGTAACAAACTGTAATGCCTGAGGCCCTTTTATAACCATAAGCCTCCGGACAGACAAACATGCCATAATATTTGCTTGTATCATTGGCGGCATTTATTTTTAAATTAAACTTATTATGAGCTTTATATTTTGTAATACCATTTTCTTCATAACTATCCAAATTAGTTATAGAATGACACACATTACATTCTTGTTCATCTCCCCAATTACAGCCGTTAACTAACAACTCTTTCACACTATCATCACCTAATTTAGTCCCATCCGGAGCTTCATAATGTTTATATTTAGTAATACAATCGGTTGACTTGGTATAACGACCATTTTCTATCGCTTGCAACATTACGTTTAAACCATCCGTATAAGCAGAGTTATACCCAAACCCCGTATAATAATTAACAGCCGATGCACCAATACACTTTCCAGCATCGGTCATCTTAGAACCGCGATAACATCTTTTATATCCGTAATATGATGATTCATTATCTGTGCAGCTGATATATTCGCCACGCTGACCAACTTTAAATCCACTACTCTCTTTATACTCATCATTACCATACGGCAGGTACCAGTCTTGAGCAGGATTATTTCGGTTACATACGCACATTCTCGGATTGTCATCCGCCTGTTTCCACATCTCACCTT
>CAYTQF010000031.1:0-14185 GCA_964440165.1 uncultured Azospirillaceae bacterium | reverse complement strand
CGGGGCGCGTGAATTCGGGAGTCAAGACCAACAGGAAGGGGAGCGTGACCTACAAGGCACAGATTTTCCCGTACCGGAACCACCAATTACAACAAGTGATTCACCTTTTTTGATATCAACATCAACTCCATCCAACACAACTTTTTTACCAAATGCTTTATGGAGATTTCTGATTTCTATTTTATTTTCACTCATTATGCAAAACTCCTATTTGGTAAACAGCATACCGGTAATGATATAGTTAAAGATTAAAATCAAAATTGAAGAAGCAACCACGGCATTGGTTGTTGCTTCGCCTACGCCTTGAGCTCCACCGCGAGATTTATAACCGTTATAACATCCCATTAAAGAAATAATAAAGCCAAACACGGCTCCTTTAATCAGACCGGTAACAATATCAATGGCCTGTAATTCCTGCAATGTTGAATTAATATAGTTAGCCGGGTTAAAATCAAGTTGGTAGATACTGACGACATAACCACCGAAAATACCAATAATATCACCAATCATAACCAGTACCGGCAAAACCAAAATGCCGGAAATAATACGCGGCGCAACTAAATACTTGAAAGGATTAGTAGATAAGGTCGTTAAAGCATCAATTTGTTCAGTAACACGCATTGTACCGATTTCTGCAGCCATGGCGGCACCTATACGTCCGGCAACCATTAAACCACAAAAAACAGGTGCTAATTCACGCGTTACAGAAATCAAAACGACTGAAGCCACCGCGCTCTCCGCGCCATAACTGGAAAAACCGGAATATGTTTGTAAGGCAATAACCATACCGGCAAAAATTGTTGTCAAAGCAACAACCGGTAAAGAATAAAAACCGATATCCAAGAATTGACGCCACAGCAGCTTAAAATAAAACGGCGGCGTTACACAGTGATACAAAGCTCTGGCGATAAATAAAGACAGCTCGCCCAGACGAGAAATAAACGTAACGAGCGTTTTGCCTAAACGGCGTAAAAAGTTTTCAATAAATGCGGTCATTTGAGAATCTTTCCTGCATAAAAAATTACTGTAATTTGTTGTATCTTAGAATAAATATTGAAAAAAGCAACCGTCTTATCCGAGTTCATCACAAGCTATCTTTAATTTGCAACAGCCGGCCGTATCAAAAGAATATAAATAAATTTTAGGAATTTTAACATTTTCTAACTCATAAAAAGCCGGTACAGGCAAGCGTTCAATATCTTCCGGCCGCTCAACCAACTCGACAGCCAATCGAAGTACCGTTTGCTCCACATAAGGAAAATCAATAATACCTATCCCTCTAATCTCTAGTTTTCCTTTAATCGTATTCGGGCAAGACGCTGTTATTTTATTTACGGAAACGTTTAAGTCCGTACGATCATCCGCAACCAGTTTTGCCTGAAATAACTCTATCATCTGCAGCGCAAGTCCGGATTTATTGCTGCCGGATTTACCTAAGAGTAAGATACCTTTTCCTTTTAAATCAATACATGTAGCGTGGATATTAATCATTAGAACAATCCAAAGCAGAGAAACGTTGTTCCGTTACAGTATCCGGAAAAACAACAGATATTTGACGACCATTGTCATGCGGTGCAATGTTGATATTTATTGCTTTTAACGGCAGATATCCCGCCATTCTTTCGCTCCATTCAACCAGGCACACACCTTCATACATGGCTTCTTCCATACCCAGTTCAAAAATCTCATCCGCTTTTTTCAAACGATATAAATCGTAATGATAAATTACAAAATCATCCGTATCATATGTTTGAACGAGTGTAAATGTCGGGCTGGGAACATCAATATTTCCGCATAAACTTTGAATAAATCCGCGCGCAAAAACACTTTTGCCCATTCCCAATGTTCCATTGAGAGCAAAAACATCTCCAGCCTGAGATAACGCGGCAATCTTTGCAGCCAATGACGCCGTTTCCTGTTCCGTTTTGCATGTAAAATTATATTCTTTTGCCATATCTAAAATTTGAAAAAGCTTTTACGGTTAGGGTCTTTAGGTTTGATTATTTTATATTTTGGTTTTTGGTGTTTTAGAGCTTCCCAATCCCATGGTTTATAAAATTTTCCTTGCCATAAGCCATAGCCGTTTTGCTCAGCATGTTGTTCATAAGGCACGTAAACAGACGTTTGTTTGGTATAGGCCACAGCCCAACCGGCATTAACCAACGCAGCTCCAATATCATATTTACCTAAAGAACAAGTTCCAATCATCAAACCATTGTCTTGTTGTTTCATAATCCGACAAGTTACAGGATTATCTCCCAGCCAGCTTTTAAGCCATAAAGCCGCCTGCTGACCGCAGTTATATGCGGCTCCGGTTCTGTTGGCACATGTCTGCGTTATATCCGGCGCAGCAATTCCATACAATTTAATGACATATCCTTGGGCATTCAAAGTATCAGCCGTAACCACAGAAACAGGACTGGTAAAGCTCGGCAAAGATTCCATATCTATGCCTTTTTGTTGATTATTGTTCTTTGGACCAAAGATACCGGCTAAAAAACCACCATTATTTTGTTGCGGTTGTTGTGCTGCAGCTTGATTTTGTGCCCTGTCGGCCTGTTGCTGCGGTTGTCCCTGCAAATTAACGTCAGCAGAATTTTCGCTTTCATTTTGCGAAACATTATTTGTTTGCGGCGAAGAAAAGTTTTCACCCAATTCAACTTGCGGTGCAGCATTTGCATTGCTTATTGTCGCGTTAGAACCGCCAATAAATACTTTTAAATTTTCAATAACACCGCCCAGACCGTTATTAAAGCCACCGATAGCATATACGATAAAACTGAGAATGCTTAATACAACAATAAAAGAAGGCAAGCACCCCATAGCTCGCCAAGCCATCTTTGTAAATAAATACAACAAGATAAGACCTATGATCAGACCTATAAAACCGCCGCCCTGCAACAGCAGACTAGAACTTTGCGTTCCGTTGCCACCTAAAAAAATAAGCGCTAAAGCTCCGCCGCCAAGGAAAAATTTTTTCAAAAAACCCATTTTTTCACCCCTGTTGTATTTATATTATAATTGCAGTTATAATAAAAGCAATTTCTTTTATAAAAAAAACCGCCAAAGTAATATTAGGCGGTTTTTATGAATAAAAAGTGAAAATTATTCAGCTTTTTTAATTTCTTTGACATCTGCTTTGCTATAGCAGTTACAATGACAAATACCTTTATTTTCGATATCGCTGCGGCAAAGCTCAGAAATACAATAACGGGCAGAATTATTGCCATCACACGGACAACGATGCCATTCCGCATCACCGAACATCATAGATTTTGCTTTGGCAATTTTTTCAATATTTGCTGTAGGCGTATAACCTGCTTGAGCACATTTTTCTTTCATTTTTTCTAAAATAGTCATTTCTTTTTTCCTTAATCTATAATTTTAATCGAAAATTTTTCATTGTTAACAGCGGACGGAGCTGCCGGTGCAGACATTGCAATCGGCGCAGACGAACGCTTTTGCTCCAAAATATCTACAATCATATCAAGTTCTGCGGCGGATGCATACTGCAAAACGACTTTTCCACCACCTTGCTTGCTCGGTGTGATTTTAATTCTTAAACCGAGGGATTTATTTAAATCCTGTTCAATATCCGTAATGTCGCTGTCTTTGGCAACTACTGGCTCTTTTTCTTTTTTACCATTTTTCAATTTGGCAACAAGTTCTTCAACCTGACGGACACTTAAATCTTTTTTGACAATCTGCAGAGCAATATCCTCTGCGTTATCTAAACCAACCAACGCTCTGGCATGGCCTGCGCTCAGTCTGCCTTCTTTTACCATCTGCCGAACAGCTTTTGGAAGATTAAGCAATCTGAGCGTGTTTGCAATATAACTGCGCGATTTTCCGATGACTTTAGATAAAGCATCCTGTGTATGAGAAAACTCATCCATTAATCGCTGCAGAGCTTCAGCCTCCTCAACAGCCGACAGATTTTCTCTTAATAAGTTTTCCACCAAAGCAACTTCAAGAACTTCTTTATCATTAAAGTCTTTTTCAATTACCGGAACTTTATTAAGTCCTGCCATTTGAGAGGCACGCCAACGGCGTTCTCCGGCTATTAATTCGTAACCAAAATCTGATTTGCGAACTAACAGCGGTTGTAAAACTCCCTTTTCTTTTATAGAATCAGCCAACGCTTGCAAAGATTCTTCATCAAATTCCGTTCTTGGCTGATATTTACTGGGTTTTATTAAAGTTATATCAACTAAATTTGTAGTATCTGAAACACTGTTCACATCCACATTATTACCTAAATCAAAATCATCATCACCTAACAGTGCGCCCAGACCTCGACCCAAACTTTTACGTTTATGGGATGCTGTTTCTTCTTTTTGCAGCATTTCATTGATATCATTATCTAACATGCCAATAATTCCTTCTCTCTTCTTAAAACTTCTCCGGTTAAGTTAATATATGCCTGAGATCCCGGACATTTGAAATCATACAATAAAACAGGTTTTCCGTGAGATGGAGCTTCTGAAATTCTGACATTTCTCGGAATAACTGTCTGATATACTTTTTTACCAAAGAAATTACGAACATCATCCTCGACCATTTGAGACAGATTATTACGGCGGTCATACATTGTTAAAACCACACCCTGCAGCTCAAGAGACGGATTAAATTTCTTTTTAATCTGATTGATATTGCGAATTAAATCCGTAATACCTTCAAGAGCCAAAAATTCACACTGCAAAGGAACAATAACGGCATTGGCGGCAACCAAAGCATTAATCGTAACCAAACTTAATGACGGCGGACAATCAATCAATACATAATCATAATTAACGGCACCATGTAATAATGCTTTTTTAAGAGCATATTCGCGTTGCGCAACATCAATTAATTCAACCTCGGCACCGGCTAAATCTGAAGAAGACGGTATGATTGAAAAGTTAGGAACTTCAGTCCAAACCACAGCCTCCGACAGGCTTTTTTCACCCAGCAAAACTTCATAAGAAGAAGCCATGCGTCCACGCTTATTAATACCCATAGAAGTAGAAGCGTTTCCCTGAGGATCCAGATCAACAACCAAAACTTTTTTACCGGCAGCAGCCATTGCCGTAGCAATATTTACGGTCGTTGTTGTTTTTCCGACCCCGCCTTTACGATTAGCAACAGCAATAATTCTCGGCATTACTTTACTCCTTTTCGCTGAGAGAGATTATTAATTAACAAAACAACGCCTTCCGGATCATATTCATTAGCAACCGTTTTGCAAGAAAATGACCAATGGCGTTGAGCTTCTTCAAGCTCTTCCTTGTAGCTTCTTCCTTTGGGAAAAATGCATAATGTTTTTTTGTTGGAAAAACGAAAAACATACGACAACAATTTATCTAATGAGCACATTGCCCGAGAAGTGAAAACATCAACTGTAATTTTAGGGCAATTTTCAATTCGCTCATTAATAACGTTAACATCCACACCGACAATTTCTTTAACCGCGTTTAAATACAGTGTTTTCTTTTTTATACTTTCCACCAAATTAAATCTTAGATCCGGATATTTTTCAGCAGCCATAATCGCCAGGACCATTCCCGGAAAGCCAGCTCCAGAGCCTAAATCAAAAAGCACTTTAGCATCTGAAGGAATATATTGAAACAACTGTGCAGAATCTAAAAAGTGTCTTTCTACCGCTTTTTCCAATGATGTATTGCTGACAAGATTAAGCTTATTTTGCCACTCATGTAAAGCGGCTTCATAAGCTTTTAAGTTATCAAATGTTTCACGTGAAACATTATATTTCGTCATAAATCTTTCCATAGAAAAATTTATACATTTTTATAAAAAAATTTAAAATATTTTTTTGAGACTTATAAACACATATTTAAAGAAAAATATTTATCTTTTTAAATTCAACAAGATAAACACCGTTTCCAGACTCAATGCTTTAAAATTCAGGAATATACCGATTCTTATAATTAAGCGATTCTAAAAGCTGTTCGGCTCTTTCAAAATGTTGAGCCAACATATCTGTACTATGAGCATCATCGCTCAAAATAACCGGAACGTTTCTTTTATTTAATTCTTCCAGCATCCAAAGATGAGGATGCTGTTCATCGCATTTATTCCAGCCACTGGTATTCAGTTCGTACGGTTGTTTATATTTTGCCAGAGTTTCTATCAGTTTATATTTTAATTCATCCCAAGATTCATCTAAACAAAAGCCGAATATCTTACAGACATCCAAATGCGCAATAAAATCAAAATAACCGCTTTTGACAGATTCTATAATATTTTCCCAATAGTTCTTTAAATACACCGTTTCTTCATCCGGAGAAAACATAATATTGTCTCTACGTAAATGATATAAATTATAAACGCCGCTTTCATCACTTTCTCTCAGAAAATGTGTTGCACCTATAAAATAATCAACATTTAAATCCTTGCGAAATTTTTCAAAAATATTGCGCCATCCTGCCGAAGGAAAAAAATCTACTTCAAATCCGACATAAACAGGAATAGAAGCTTTTTCTGCAGCCAGACGAATTTCCTCAACAACACGTTTATAAATGTCAACGGCTTTATTATATTCCGTAAAAAACATTCTTCCCGGCGTTTTTACGTTCGGATGAAAACAAAGATGATTGCTTATTCCTAATTTTTTATAACCAATTTCTTCCGCACGCTTTATCATCTCGGCGGCAGAATCTCGCCCGTCAAAAATACCAAAACTGTTTGTATGCGTATGATAAGAAAAATTCTGCATCATAATATCACTTCTTTACAACATATCCTAAAATTGCGGTAATAGCCGCCGGCGTTACTCCCGGAATACGAGAAGCTTCACCGATTGTTTCCGGTTTAACTTTTGTCAGTTTTTGAACCATTTCTCGAGAAAGTCCACCAATTTTACCATAATCAATATCTTTACGTATTTTCAATTTTTCATCTTTTTTAAATACTTCGATATCTGCAATTTGGCGTTTAAGATATCCTGCATATTTGGCTTCAATTTCTATAGCTTCGTAAACATCATTCGGCATATATTTTAATTCAGGCCAAATTTTGTTTAATGTTTCACGTGAAACATCTTCATAAGACATTACGTTAAAAGCTGTTCTGCGCGTACCGTCTTTTTTGGTTTTAACACTATACTTTTCTAATTCGTTTGGTGTGATATATAAACTATTACAAATATCTTTATAATGATTTATTTGTTCGTATTTAGCTTTAAATACACTGTATCTGTCATTTTGAACACAGCCTATATTGTATCCGTATTCCGTCAAACGAGCATCTGCATTATCAGCTCGCAACAACAATCTATATTCCGAACGAGACGTAAACATACGATAGGGTTCATCAACACCTTTTGTAATCAGATCATCAATCATAACTCCCATATAAGCCATACTGCGATCAATTACAAATTCACGTCGTTTGCCTTCGGCATATAAAGCAGCGTTTACGCCGGCTATTAATCCTTGCGCCGCTGCTTCTTCATAACCGGTTGTACCATTAATTTGTCCGGCAAGGAATAATCCCGGAACCTTTTTACACTCCAGACAATGATTTAATTCTTGAGGATCAACATAATCATATTCAATAGCATAGGCATACCGCAAAATCTCAACGTCTTCCAAACCTTCCATCGTATGAATAAACTGCTCCTGAACATCCGCCGGCAAAGAGGTTGAAATCCCGTTAGGATAAACAACATCCGTATTTAATCCTTCAGGCTCCAAAAAAATCTGGTGGCTGGTTCTGTCTGCAAATTTTACCAATTTATCTTCTATACTTGGACAATATCTGGGACCGACACCTGTAATTAAACCCGAAAACAAGGCGCATTTTGAAAAGTTATCACGAATAATTTTATGCGTTTTTTCATTTGTATGGGTTACATAACATTGTATTTGCGGATTGGTTATCTCTTTTGTAAGATAAGAGAACGGCTGCGGCGGATTGTCGCCGTCTTGTGTCTCTAATTTTTCCCAATGAATTGTTTTGCCATTCAGACGGGCAGGGGTTCCCGTTTTAAGACGTCCGACTTTTAAGCCTTTTTCCTTTAAATACGGTGTTATGCCAACACAACTAACATCCCCGATACGACCACCGATACTGGTTTCATGCCCAACAAACATAACACCATTCAAAAATGTTCCGGAAGTTAAAATAACGGCCTTTGCTTTAAGTTCTGTTTTATCAGCCAGAATAATGCCTGATATTTTATCTCCATCAAATAATAAGCCTTCCGCCGGTGCTTCTATTAAATCAAGGTCTTTTTGCTTTTGTAATGATTCCAGCATATGTTTTTTATATAATTCACGATCTGCTTGAGCTCGAGGACCACGAACGGCCGGACCTTTAGATTGATTAAGCATTCGAAATTGAATACCCGCTTTATCAATAACGCGCCCCATTAAACCATCCAGTGCATCTATTTCTCGCACAAGATGACCTTTGCCTAATCCTCCGATAGCCGGATTGCAAGACATTTCTCCGATTGTGCTTATTTTATGTGTAACTAACGCTGTTTTAGCACCGGTACGCGCTGCAGCTGCACAAGCTTCACAACCGGCATGACCGCCACCGATAACAATAACATCATATTCTTTATTCATAGCTCTTCCTTAATTTTTATCTTTATTCTAATTCAAAAAGATTATTAAGCTGTTAATGTCTTCTCATTTAAACGCAAAAAAACTCTGTCTTTTTCAGACAGAGTTTTGACAGTACATAAGATCAAATAACATGTGAACTTATCAGTTTGTTAAGGTAGATGAATATCATCTTTCTGGAAATAAGGCTAGGGCAAAGTATCCATATTGAAAGAACATAAACCGCTAACACATGTTCTTCATAATTTACCAGACGAGGAGAGATAATCAGACTCTTCATTGCTTTGGCAAGATTTTGCAGAATACTCTTTCTGTATTCATCCGGCTCTTTATTAGCATCCAGATGAAACAGATTGACTTCCTCCGTCTCCACGCTTTTATAAAGCTGAACAAACAGATCAATAATCTCTCGCAGCCTTTTTTCTGCAGCCTCATCTAGCTCAACAAAGCTTTTTTCGCTTTGAAACCAAATGGCGTTTGCACATAAAGGGATGATGTGATTTGAGATCATCTTTGACAAACTATCGTTATTTGCATTCATAAAAATAGTGTTAAGTTAATAATAAATTTATTAAGTGTTTTTTAGTCTGTTTTAGCAAAGGAGTCAAGTTTTATTTGCCAATACAAAAGGATCCGAAAATCTTATCAAGTATTTCATCAACTTCAATTTGTCCCGTAATTTTTCCTAACGAACGGGCAGCTAATCTTATATCTTCAGCGGATAACTCTATTTCTTTATCCAAATTAAAATTATCCAAATTTTCAAGAACTTCATTTAAGGCTTCGCGATAGCGAGAACGCGTGATAAGAAGATTTGAATTGGCTGTAAATTTGTCTGAAATATGCTTTCCTATTTCAGATAATAACTCCGTAATGCCTTTTTTATATTTAGCAGAAAGGATTATACAATTCTTTTCCTTTAAATACACTATTTTATCATCATCAAGTTTATCACATTTATTTGCCGCAAACAGTATTATACCTTTATATGTTTTTTTAATATTATCAAAGAGTTGAACATCATCTTTTTGAGCATCAAATAAACATATTAACAAATCTGACTCTTTGATTTTATCGTAAGCTATTTCTATGCCTTTCTTTTCTATAACATCTTCAACTTCTCTCAAACCGGCCGTATCGGTAAACATTACCGGATAACCATTTAAATCAAGATGAATATCAACAGCATCTCGCGTTGTTCCGGCAATATCAGAAACTATTGCAGCCTCACGATTGGCCACAGCATTTAATAAACTGGATTTTCCGGCATTCGGATGACCGATAATCGCAACACGAAAACCTTCTCTCAATCTTTCGCCAATTGTATTGTTTTGCAAATGTTTATTAATGTCTTCTTTAAGTTTAAATACAGTGTCTTTAAGTTTAAATACAATGTTTTCAGGTATTTCTTCATCAGGAAAATCTATATACGCTTCTAAGTGAGCTAAGACTTTTAATAAATCTTCACGCCAACTGCCATACAGATTTTTTAAGTTACCTTCCATTTGGCGCATGGCATATTTTTGTTGTTCCGCCGTTTCCGATTCAATTAAATCTGCCAAACCTTCTGCTTGGGTTAAATCCATTTTTCCGTTATAAAAAGCGCGTTTGGAGTATTCTCCGGCTTCAGCCATACGAAAACCATCTAAACGGGATAAGTTTTGCAAAACAAGCGCAATAACAGCTTTGGAACCATGAACCTGTAATTCAACAATATCTTCTCCGGTAAAAGAATGAGGAGCCTTAAAATAAAGTAACAAACATTTATCTATTGTTTCACGTGTAACAATATCTTTTAAATCTGTAAAATAAGCATAGCGCGGTTTGATTGTCTGAATATCAATGTTTGTCATTTCTGAAATAACACGAATTGCGTTTGTTCCGGAAATACGAATAACGGCTACACCGGATTTTCCGTAAACCGTCGACAGAGCATATATTGTTTTATCATCCATTTTCTTTTACCTCTGCCGTGTATATATCAGAATAAAGTTAAAAATACTCTAAAATGGCAAAAATTACATAAAGGCCGTTTTTTTGACTCTACAGAGGTTTTTTACATTTTCTTAAGTGTTGCATTATAAAATGATTAAAATTCGTTTCTGCGGCTTTCCTGCGGACTCAAATTTTTACCTATTGAAAGTTGTAAAAATGAATAAAAAACTTATTATTTGGGATTTTGACGGTGTGATTGCCGACACTGAAAAAATTTGGCTGCTGAACAGGCAAATTTGTTTGAATCAAAAATTTAATCTGAATTGGGATTTTCAAACAACCAATAAATTTATCGGCGGTATGAGCGATAAAACCAAAAAACATGTTCTTGAAGATTTGGGAATAAAAACAAACGATGAATTTTGGAACGATTTATTGGCTGTTGATATGCAGTCTATGGCACAAAACGGAATCCAAGCTATTGACGGCGTAGAAGATATTCTCAAAAAAACGCCTGTTAAATATTGTGTTGCCACCGGCGGAACGTTTGAAAAAACAGTTGTTAAAATGCAATACATCGGCTTTTGGCATAAATATTTTGATGAAAACAATACATTTACCGCCGATATGGTCGCTCATGGCAAACCTGAGCCTGATTTGTTTTTATTAGCGGCAAAAAAAATGAACGTCAAAAAAGAAGATTGTATCATTATTGAAGATTCCATTGCCGGAATGACTGCCGCTAAAAAAGCGGGAATTGACGTTATTGCTTTTCTTGGCAGTGAAATGTATCAGGATTGCAATTGTGAAGCACAAATTAGAAAATTAGGCGTTAAACATATTTTTTATAATATGAAAGACGTTCAGCATTTTTTGTTTGATTTTGACAAAAAATAATGCTATTTCTTTGGCAAATACTAATTATTAATACTATACATTATGGAACTCAAAAATTATTTTAACCCGTTTTGGATTAATTATCTTCCATGGGTGAAAAAGTACGGAGAAATTATATTCGCCGTCATTTCAACAGCAATTGCTGTCATATGCAGCATTTATTGCTATGTGTCTGTTTGGTGTATTGTCCTTCCTGTCTTCACGGCATGCTTTATGTTTGCCATGAATAAATGGGATGATATGGATACTTTCGTCAATATAGGCTGTTGTGCTTTGATTTATGCTGTTTTTCAACTTATTTCATGCACATGTAATGTTGAAGAAGAGGGTGTTGTCATACATCTGGGATATTTTCTGGCGGCGCTTGTATGCTCTATTTTATACAAATTTTCACCAGTAATCGTTGCAAAAATAACAAAGGATTATGGATATTCGCATGAACATTCATGGGGTTTCCTGTTTTTTTTCTATGCAATGATAGGAATAGTTGCGAATTATGGCGTGAATGATAGAATAGATAATGCCAAATTAGCCAAAGAAGTTTTTGTTCCGGTAAAAAAATGGAGCATAGAAACACATCAAGGCGAAACATATTATATTGTTACCTGTTCTCGAGGCACTTTGGCAATCAGTCCTTTCAGTCATCCGGAAATAAGAGAGATCAATGACAAGACACAAATTCGTTTTTTGAAATCTTCTCGTCCTTCAGAAGATAACTTGACGAACTATTCTCATATTGAGATTAAGAACTAATGAAAAACCCCGATAAAATCGGGGTTTTTTTTATTTTTTTATATTTATTTGTTATAAATAGCTTAATGTGATTATTGATTCTGTTTTCTTATGTGGTATTGTTTTATTTAATATTAAATTTTGAGATCTGTTTTTTATGGAAAGAAAAGATGATACAACAAAAATTAAAGAAAACATTATCAAAAAGTATTCATGTAATTTTTTACTTGTTTTTAATTGGATATTTTTTAGGGATAATAGGGCAATTTTTTAATGCTTTGCCTACTAAACACAGTATATTGTTTGAGTTTATAGAATTAAAACTAAAAATTTCCGTTTTGTTATTTGTATTATGTTTATGCTGTATCTTTTTGAATAAAAAATTACTCATGTTGATGTGGGTTATTACTTTAATATTGATAGGACGTTTTTATGATAATTTTTCTTTATATCGTAACTATCTTGAATTTGAGACTTGCTTAGATTTTGGTAATGTTTGGGATTATAAAGAACATCGTTGCAGAACAGATTGTTTGACATGGAATGCAGAACAGGGATGTGTTCCTCTCACTAAGGAAAATAAACAAGAGATGAAATACAAAGAATAAGGAAAATTTTTTGATTTTGATTAGTTTTATATTGATGCAATAAATAACATTTCTACGATATGTGTATGATTGTAATCAGTAAGATTTAGGTAACTTGATATTTATACAGGATTTGAATTATGAAGATAGCTGCTTGGTGGAAAATAGTTAAAGAGATTTGTCTGGAAGTTTTAACATTTTACTTTTCATTTAAAGGAACTTTTAATAGGCAGCAATATTACGGAGCATTGGTAACAATTTATTGTTTTTTTAATTATATGAATTCAGATAATATTGTACCATATATTTTATTAAATTCAGCTGCATTTTTCTCCACTTGTGCCGCTATTCAAAAACGTAGCAGAGACATTAGGATAAACAGTATTTTCTTTCTTACGGTTTTTATAACAGCTTTTCCTATGATGAAGTATTTAAAATATATGAAATACCATAATTTGACAATAGATATTTATATGAAAAATATTATAGGCGGTGTTGTGATATTATATGTTTTAGTTTCCCTTGTTTTAATTTTTGTTCCCAGTAGAAAAGAAGTTAAGATAATTAAATAATAACCGATTAAAAAAACAGCCTTTAACATTATTATAAATAGAACTTGTATTATTTTATATTGTTATAAAATAAACTGTTTATAACTTAATGTGATTATTGACAGGTATAGCATGATGTTATATCTATGGTATGTCAGATAAAAGAAAGCCTGTGAAATTGTTTTTTTGTATTATATGCATTGTGTGAGAGGATACCTTTTTATCTCAAGAACAAAAGCTTTGTTTGCATGAACAGAGCATAATTTAATTTTAGATACAGAAAGGTATTACAATGGGATATAATGATTATCAAAGCAAGATAAATACGATTTATGACAATGAAGACAGAAATCAGTTGGCACAGCTATGTCAAAAATACTCAACAATTCCGGATTATAAAAACATGAGTTTGCGCGATGAGCTGCAAACACGTTTTGATTTGAATGAAATGAATGATTTGCAAAAGAAGTTTGTAAATGGAACGGAAGTTTGCCACACTCGTCAATCGTTATATAGCACGCCCCAACCAAAGCGTTTTTCAACGGGAGAAATTATTCGAAGCGGTATTGAAGGTTTTGGACAGGGTGTTGCCGGGGCTGTGGAACATGGTGTAAATACGGCATCTTTAGGACTTTATGATGTGTTACAAGATTCTATTTTTAATGGTGGTTATGAAAAGAGACAAAACGAATTAAAGTCATTAGCAGAACAAGAAAATTTGGGAAAAGCATATAAATATTCCAATTATGTTATTGATGCAGCAGTCAATTCCCTTACTGCTAATAAGGGATGGCCATTAACGAAGAAGCTTATTGCAAAATTTAAATAACTTGATATTATTATAGGCGTTTAGTAGGATAAACGTCTATAATTTTATATAAGGATTTTATGATGAAAAGTATTTTTAATAAAA
>CAYTQF010000030.1:0-14185 GCA_964440165.1 uncultured Azospirillaceae bacterium | reverse complement strand
AATACCGCGCTCGCGGCGTTTATGTTGCAGATCCGTTTGCTTCTATCGACGTTGAGGGTGTTGGTTGTTTGGTTAAAATGGCTTGCCAGAAAGCACGTTGTTCTAACCCGAGCATCTGGTTGGGTGTTTGCGGTGAACACGGTGGTGATCCGGCATCTATCGACTTCTTCCAGACTTGTGGCATGAACTATGTTTCTTGCTCACCGTTCCGTGTACCGGTTGCTCGTCTGGCTGCGGCTCAAGCTGCTGTTCGTCATAAAGGCGAAGAGATTGAAAAATCAGGCTGCTGCTGCAAAAAATCTGCTTAATTAAGTCGGATTTAAAAGAAAAAGGGAAGCGATTGCTTCCCTTTTTTTTCTGAAGTAAAGAAACAGATCCGAGAAAATATATTCTCGGATCTGTGTGATTATAAAATTTCTTCGTCGTATGTTACCGTTTTGGTTTTTCTTTGGTAGAGTTTACCGTTTTTTTGATAGAATGTAGCAACGACAAGCCGTGTTTTTGCGCGGTAAGATGTGGCGCTGCGGTTAAGTACTTCAATCAATTGCCAGCCTTTCTGCCCGTTGACGACAGTTTCTTTGAATTGAAAATCAATGAAATACTCGTGAGCATTGGCGTCATATTTTTTGTACTGGTGTGTGAATATCTTTTTTCCCGTATTGGTGTTGTAAATGTATGCTGTTTTTTTATCCCAACATGCAAACACGAGAAAAGGTAAGTCATCCGCAACAAAAATCGCCGATTTGTCGTATTCCGGCTTGATAATCTCTATTCCGTTTTTACGGAGCCCGTAGGTTTTGGTGTCATCTTTGCCCCAGTGTGTTTCTGTTTTGATGATTAATTCCAGACCGCTACCGTACTTAACGTATTCATAGCTGGTTTTGGCAACGGAAACGATGGTGCAGCTTAACACCATGACTAATAATATAACAAATTTTTTCATAATTTGATGTCTCGGCTTTAACGAGCATAGGTTCTCTATGGCAGTTTAATTATAGATTAATAAGATGATTTTGTTCGCACATATATATTGAAAGCGGATTTTTGTCAATAGAGCGTTTTTTAATCGTCGGAGAAATTTGTATAAGCGATAAATAGTTATTGACAAAGTTGAGGAACATTATATTCTCATCCCACTGATTTATTATTTATCTAAAAATTATTATATGAATACGCAAAAAAGCATTCAGATGGTCGGAGAACGCAGAAGCCAGACTGGTTCTGAGTTCACGGTTTTTGAATACTTCAAAAACTGGACCGACATTAGACAGGAAAAGGTCCTGCCGGTAGGGAGTTATTTTATTGTCGCCGCTGTCGACAAGAGAATGGTTGAGCTGAGACCGTGCCTGTTTATCCAAGGATATCGTCCGCACAGCAGCAGTGCTATCTTCGGGGTTCCCAAACGTCGTTACGGCGCGTTTATCCCTGTCGGTAGTGAGCCGGAAAAAATGGCGGATGATGATGTATTATTCTATCAAGCACAGCTGTATAAGGTTGTCGGCGAGAGAGAGGTTGAACTCATTCTGAAAAATGATGAGAGACACGATGAGGTGAAAATCCGTAGCGTTGTTTCTCGAATCTGTCAGGAGGAAAAGCTTGAGATGTTTGGTCGTCTTAAGAGGTACTTGTTTTCTCCGAAGGAGAGTGTGCTTTATTTCTTAGCCGGACGTACCTATTCAGTCTGGAGTATCGTTGTCGGTCAGGCCAACGGATTGAACGGCATCGAGAAGAAAATTCTGGTGCTTGACTATGAAACAGGCATTCCGGCGCTTGTTCCGTACGATGAAAGCTGCTTTGAAAAGCTTTCATGAAAATTAGAGATAAAAAAGGCAATGTTTCGGCATTGCCTTTTTTTTGTTAGAATCGTATTCAAGATTCTTAAACTTTTGTTTTATTTGTACCAGATGTCTTTTTTTTGTTAATAAAAAGAACAATAATATAGCTTTTTATAAAAATTTACTCTTTTTACAATATTTGTTATTGAAAAATAAATTTTTATTGCTTAAGTTATTGCTGTATTAGTTGTTTAGCAATTAAAAGATATAAAACCATATGGAGAAATAAAATGAAAAAACTTTTAAGTTTGTTCTGCGCAATTGTAGTTTTATCAGGTTGTTCAGTTTTCGGTGCTAACGGCGGTTTGTTCGGCGGCAGCGAATGTGAATCTAAATTAGCTCGTGATTTCATGGCTAATGCTGAAGATAAAATTTACTTTGCTTTTGACAGCTCTGCTATTACCGATAATTCAGCTGAAATCCTGAACACTCAGGTTAAATGGTTGAAGAAACATGAAAAAGTTAATGTAATCGTTCAAGGTTACTGCGATGAAAGAGGTACCAGAGAATACAACTTGGCTTTGGGTGCCCGTCGTGCAAATGCAGCTAAGCAGTACTTAGTATCTCAGGGTATTGCCGCAGACAGAATCTCTACAATTTCTTACGGTAAAGAAAGACCGGCTGTTCTCGGCAACAACGAAGCAGCTTGGGCTCAGAACCGTCGTGCCGTTACTGTTGTTAAAGCAGGTAACTAATCGCAAGGTTTGAGATTGGAAAAAAGGGTGTTAATCAGACACCCTTTTTTTTGTGTGTATACATGTAAACAATGTGATTAGATTATGCTTTGCTCTTGAGATTATTAATCTTTCGTATTACATTAATTTTTAAGTTTAATTATCAAAGGATCATAATAATGAAAAAGAAAGTTTTGTTGTTTGGTTGTTTTGCTTTGCTTTTAACAACGACTTCCGTTTATGCTCAGAGTATTTCTTCTTTGCAGAGTGATATTAATGCTTTGCGTGAGGATGTTTTATCTTTGCAGCGTCAAAGTTATCGTGAAAATGCTCAGAGTCCGGAAAAGTCTTCGGATGTTCAGGTGCGTTTGGGACAAATGGAAGAGCAGATGCGACAGCTGAACGGCAAAATTGAGGAGTTGGAATATAAGATAAAATCCTTTGATGACAAGCTGGCTTTGGTTAATAAAGATATTGATGTTCGTTTCAGAATGTTGGAGGGTAAAAGTGTTGGTGCTAATGGTGCCGGTGTGGTAAGCAATGAACCGAAATTTGCTGCACCCAAAGCGGATACCGCTCCCAAGTCTGTAACGGGGGATGCTGTCAGCGGTAGTGATTTGGAACCAATCGGCGCTAAAGACGTGGCCGTGATTTATCAAACCGGTTTGAATGCTCTCAAGGCAAATGATTACATTGTATCCGAGGAGAACTTTACAAAAATTATTAATCAGTATCCTGATGATAAACTGGCCGGTAATGCTCAGTATTGGCTTGGTGAAGTTTATTATGCCAAAAAAGATTATGCCAAATCTGCGGTTGCTTTTGCCAAGGGATATGAAAATTATAAAAATGGCACGAAAGGTGCTGACAGTCTGTTTAAGTTAGGTATGGCAATGAAAGCTTTGAAGAAAAATTCAGAAGCTTGCGCCGCTTTTCAAAATTTGGCAACAGAATTTCCTAAGGCTTCAGATGATTTGAAAAATAAAGCAAAGACAGAAGCTAAAAATCTTAAATGTAAATAGAGAATAGAGGCATTTTCTTTGCTGACATTTTTAAATCGTTATAATATCCAAGATGATGTTTTAGCTGTCGGCGTTTCCGGCGGTGCGGATTCATTAGCGTTAGTCTTGTGGCTTGATGAGTGTTTGCGTCCGGTCGGTAAAAAAGTTATCGCCTTGACCGTAAATCATGGCTTACGTCCTGAGGCCGCGACAGAAGCGGATTATGTGCATGACCTTATGCATAAATATAATATTGAGCATCATATTTTGATTTGGGAGGGAGAAAAACCTCAAACGGGGATTGAAGAGGCTGCTCGAATTGCCCGCTACGGATTGTTGCAGTCTTGGTGCGAAAAGCATAATATTCGTTGTTTGTGTGTGGCACATCATGCGTTAGATCAAGCCGAGACGTTTTTATTACGGCTGCAACGCGGCAGCGGTTTGATGGGGTTGTGTGGGATGCAACCTGTCAGTGAATTGAACGGTTTGATACTATTGCGTCCGTTTTTGCAAAAGCATCCTGATGATCTAAAAGATTTTTTAAGAAGCCGAAATATTGAATGGATGAATGATGCTTCTAATCAATGTGATGATTTTTTGCGGGTGCGGATACGTAAGTTTTTACCGGAACTGGAGCGTGTTACCGGAATTACGCCGCAGAGATTGGTTGACACCATGTCTGTTTTGTCTCGCAGTCGGGATTATATTCATAATCAGACCGAAAAATTTTTGCGGCAGCATGTTAAATTTTGGGATAATGCAGGTGCATCAGTGTCATTGGCTTTGTTGGCTCAACAACATGATGAGATACGTTATCGCGTATTAGCCGAACTTATTAAAAAAGTCGGCAATCGTATTTATACACCGCGTGCGGATGACACGGAACGTTTGTTGTCGGTTCTTTTTAATATTGGGTTTAAAGGCGCAACGCTTGGCGGGTGTGAAGTTTTTACGGGACAGGGAAAATTATGGATTGTTCCGGAATTAAAGTTGAAAACACGTTTACCTAAAAAATTATGGGATGCGTTTGTTGCCGATAATCCGGTCTATTCCAAAATCCATTTGCCGTATAAATTGCGTGTGGCGTTGGTGAAAAGTAAAATGAATGTTGAGTTTTAAATATTTGCTCCCTATATAATGAATATAGCAAATTTAAGAAGTAAGGAAAAAAGATGAAATCTGGAAAAAGTATGATTATTTGGCTGGTGGCGATTGTGTTGCTTTCATCCATTATGAGTGGTTTGAATGAAACAGCCAAACGCGGCAGCGAAACCAAAATGGCGTTTTCTGAATTTTTGGACAGTGTTGAAAATAAACGTGTTTCTGATGTGATAATTTCAGGAGCGGATGTTTCCGGAACACTTTCTGACGGTCGTCGTTTTTATACTTATGCGCCTGCCGCAGCCGGAATGATTGATACTTTGCGTGAGAATGGTGTGCGAATTGAGGCGCAGCCGGAAGATACTTCGGCAAATACTTTCTGGGGAATTGTTATCTCTTGGTTCCCGATGATTTTATTGGTCGGTGTTTGGATTTATTTTATGAAACAAGCAAACTCCGGTAATAATAAAGCCATGAGTTTTGGAAAATCTCGGGCCAGATTGATTGAAAATACCAAAAAGGTTACTTTCGCCGATGTTGCCGGTTGTGATGAGTCTAAACAGGAACTTGCTGAGATTATCGACTTTTTGAAAGATCCTGCAAAATTTCAACGTTTGGGCGGTAAAATTCCAAAGGGTGTTTTAATGGTCGGACCTCCGGGTACAGGTAAAACTTTATTGGCAAAAGCAGTCGCCGGAGAAGCAAATGTTCCGTTCTTTTCTATTTCCGGTTCTGATTTTGTGGAAATGTTTGTCGGTGTCGGTGCTTCTCGTGTGCGAGATATGTTTGCTCAAGCCAAAAAAAATGCACCGTGTTTGCTGTTTATTGATGAGATTGACGCTGTCGGTCGTCATCGTGGTGCCGGATTAGGCGGCGGTAATGATGAACGCGAACAAACCTTAAACCAATTGTTGGTCGAGATGGACGGTTTTGACGCTAATGAAAATGTTATTTTAATTGCGGCAACAAACCGCCCTGATGTTTTGGATCCTGCTTTGCTGCGTCCGGGACGTTTTGATCGTCAGGTTACTGTAACTAATCCGGATAAAAAAGGACGTGAAGAAATTTTGAAAGTTCATGTTAAAAAAGTTCCGCTGGCTAAAGATGTGAATTTGTCTGTTGTTGCTCGCGGAACACCTGGATTTTCCGGTGCTGATTTAGCTAACTTGGTTAATGAAGCAGCCTTGTTGGCTGCCCGTAAAAATAAGCGTAAAGTTACCTCTAAAGACTTTGATGAAGCAAAAGATAAGGTTTTAATGGGTAATGAGCGTAAGTCTATGGCCATGGATGAGCGGGAAAAAGAATTGACGGCTTATCATGAGGCTGGGCATGCAATCTGTTCCTTATATACGGAAGAGTCCGATCCTATTCATAAGGCAACAATTATCCCGCGCGGACGTGCCTTGGGTATGGTTCAGCAATTGCCTGAAAAAGATCAATATTCTTATTCTAAAACCAAGATGTTGTCTCGTTTGGTGATTTGTATGGGCGGTCGTGTTGCTGAGGAACTCAAGTTTGGTGCCGATAAGGTTACTTCAGGAGCTTCTTCAGATATTGCCGCCGCAACAAATTTAGCTCGTTCTATGGTTACAGAATGGGGTATGAGTGAGGCTTTAGGACCTGTTTTGTATGCAGAAAACTCAGGAGAAGTCTTTTTGGGAAAATCTGTTACGCAGAATAAAAATATCAGTGAAGACACGGCGCGGATGGTTGATGCTGAAATCAAACGATTGGTTACAACCGGTTATGAAACAGCCAAGAAGCTATTAACTGAAAAGCGTCAAGAATGGGAAACTCTTTCAAAAGCTTTGATTGAATACGAAACTTTGACCGGTGATGAGATTAAAGACGTTTTGGCCGGAAAGCCGGTTGACAAGTCTGAAGAATCTCCGGTAAGTGAGGAGAAGAGGGTTCATTCATCCGTTCCCGAAGTCTAAGGCCGTATAATGGTTTATTACTTGAAAACCTTTGAACTTATGTACCATTTGCGTACACTGCGTTCAAAGGTTTTCTTCGTACTAAACTCATTCTCCGGCCTTAGATTTTGTGCGGTGCTTATTACTTGAAAGCTTTTGAGCTTATGTACCATTTGCGTACACTGCGCCCAAAGGTTTTCTTCGTACTAATCTCATTCTCCGGCGTTAGATTTTGTACGGTGCTTATTACTTGAAAACCTTTAAACTTATGTACCATTTGCGTACACTGCGTTCAAAGGTTTTCTTCGTACTAATCTTATTCTCCTGCATTAGCATAAAAATGACTTTTTTGTTGTGAACAAAATAAAGACTCAATTTGCGAATCAGTTCAACCTTCTTTATGAATCAATTATTAATAATTGGTTAATAAATTCGGGAATCGAAAAATGTTTAACGAGAATGAGCTGGTTTCAACAGAGGTTGATGATATTACGATTTCTGCATGTCCGACCCTGATAGAGGCAGATAAGTCTGCTGAAGAGTTTTTGTGGGGTTATTATTTGTGTATTGAAAATAATTCAAACCATAAAATCAGCCTGTTAGGAAAAGACTGGAATATTACCGATGATGCCGGACGTTCTTATCGTGATGATTCTGATGGTTTTAAAGGCGAAATTCCAGATTTGGAACCGGGAGAGTTTTTTGAATTTACCAGTACGGCTCCTTTAAATACACCTAATGCCGTGTTTTACGGCAGTTGCCGAATCCGTTTTAATAACGAAGAAAAGAATATAAAGATTCCGACATTTCAATTTTCGACAGGTTCGGAAATTCGGGTTTTGAATTAAAAAAAGCTCCTCATTGAGGAGCTTTTTGTTGGAGTTAGTATTGTACCAAAGTATCGTTAACAATATACGAAGCTAAGTACTTGTGGATATTGTAGTCCATCCTTTGGTTAAAGTCATTAAATAAATCGTATACCATTTTGTTCCAATATTTTTCTTTATCAGCCAAATCCGTATCTGCCGGAATTGTCAATTCTCGCCAAGCTTCTACTTCTGTTCCGGCGCTGGACAGTTTGTTGCTGTCCGTGATGCGGATCACGATATATAAATTAGCGCGATATTTCATGCGATCTTTTTCGAATACGCCGTCAACCGGTTCCAATTCTTCAGTTACACTGGCATCTTTAATAATTACCTGAGCTTGTCTTGAAGATGAAAAATCTACAGCTTCCAAGCGATCCTGTGCCCATAAGCGAGCGGTCTTTTCGATGGAAATCGGGAATAAGTGTTCGATATTCGGGCGACGGAATGATGGAGTAAATTCAGAGACTACGTCAATTTTACTGACTTTCAGTTCTATTTTGCCGCTATTGGTAAAACGCGGTTCAGAATATGCTGAGGTTGTGTCTCCGAATTCATCTTTCTGGAAGAGGCTGCAACCGGAGAGCAGACCAAAGATTGCTAATACGCTAAATACTTTTGACAGTTTATTCATGATCATTCTATCCTTATGTTTTACACAATTTACCTTAGATATTATAAAACATAAATTAAAATATATTTAATTACTGTGAAATTATTTCACCTTTATCAAAGCTGTATTGTGTTCCGCAAAAGTGGCATGTTGCCGTAATTTTATTGTTCTCGCACATATCTTCAATGTCTTCATTTTTCATCGCATATAATGTATTGAGCAGTTTTTCGCGGCTGCATCTGCAATGAAAAGTGTATTCACGGCTTTGTGTAATTTGCAGATTATCTGAATGGTATAAACGATGTAATATTTCAGCAGAACTGAGTTCCGGATTGAAAATTTCATTGCTTTGCAAACTTTGCATAAAGACAACGGCTTGATTCCATGCTTCATCCATGTTTTCAGCTGTTTCTTCAGTCTTACCTCCGGTGTGAGGAAGCTTTTGCAGCAGAACACCTGCTGATTTCCAGCCGTCATTAGGGTGTTGCGGAGCCTGTAAGAAAAGCTGCAGATAAGTTTCAATTTGTTCTGATTGTTTAAAATAACGCATTGCGCATTCGCTGAGATCTTTACCCTGTAAGTCGACAATACCTTGATAAAGATCTGTTTCCGGCCCCTGATCTACGGTAAATGCCAAAATACCTTCGCCCATAAAATGCGGGGCGGGTTCAATTTCTCCGACAGTTTTACGTAATTCTTGTGCTTTGAGAATTTTTTGTTCGTCAAAAGTTGCGCAAGCGCGAATCTGCCCTTCAGAATTAACATCGACAACAACCATAGGAACAGGACCATTGCTTTTGGTTTGTAATGTGAACAATCCTTTATATTTCAGGGTGCTGGCAAGCAGTGCGCCAAGAGCTGTGCTTTCAGCTACAACCGCAGAAACTTGAACGGGGTATTGATGTTTTGTTAATATTGTATTGATTACTTGGTCTAAGCGGACAATACGCCCGAGAAAAGCGCCGTTATTAATATGAAATGATACACAATTATCAAAATTACTGTTCACCAATGCTTTATTCCTTTGTAAAATTATTCTATGTTTGTGAAATATTTAATATAGTTTTTGAGGTTTTGCAAGTGTTTGAGAATGATGAAAAAAGCAAAAAGAAGAAAATACCAAAAAAAATTACACCTCAGCGATTGAAGAATATTGCTTTGTATTATCTTAAACGTTTTGATTCTTCGGTTGAGAATCTGCGTCAGGTTTTATTGCGTCGTATAAATGATTATGCTTATTATAACAAGGAGTGGGATAAAAGCGAAGCTTTGGAATGGGTGGAAAATTTGTTGGCAGATTTTGTTCGTTACGGATATTTAGATGATGTGCGATATGCCGAAATTAAAGTGAAAGATTATTTATCCGCCGGAAAGCCGCTGCGTTATATTTCAGGTAAACTAAAACAGAAGGGAATTACAGAAGATTTAGTGCGGCAGTTGGCTGAGGAACAAGAGTATTCTCCGGCGGATACAGTACGGATTTTTGCACGTAAAAAACGAATCGGTCCTTATCGGGAAAGTGAAGAAAAAAGAGCGGAATATCGGCAAAAAGATATGGGAACTTTATTACGTGCCGGCTTTGATTATGATACCGTTTCCGAACTGTTGAACAGTGAGGTATAATTTATAAAAACTTCTGGTATTTACCGCATAATAATTCTAATATTGCAGAGTGAATAAAAGGAGTTAACGGAATGCATATTAAATTACCGGGAAAACTGGACAGCGTTGCTCGTTATCTTAAACTTAAGATACTTCCTAAGACGCTGTTTTTTAGAACAATGTTGCTGATTTTTGTGCCGTTGATTGTGGTGCAGGTGGTTTCTATTGTTGCTTTTTTTGATGGAACATGGGGACGTGTCGGGCGTCGCTTATCAAATAACTTGAGTTCAGAAATGGCTCTTGTCATGGAGATGATTGAAAAATCTCCTGAGCATTTGCAGGATATCAAGAAAATTACGCGTGAAAATTTGGATATGACAGTCAGTGTTTATTTGAATAAAGATAAACAGCGCATTATCAATAAAGTCAGCACTAAAGATGAAATGGTTATCGGTTTTTTGGAAAAAGAGCTTAAGCGTCATTTTCCCGAATATTTGACCAGTATTTATTTAGACAAACCGGCAAGTATGTTAACGGTTTTTGTTGATACGCCTAAACGTTTGTTTAAGTTTGAAACATCATCTAAAAACATTTTTTCAACGTCTATTTTCGGTTTTGTTGCTTGGATGATCGGAACATCCATGTTGTTGTTTTTGGTTGCGGTGCTGTTTTTGCGAATCCAGGTTCGTTCTATTGCCGAATTGGCGCAGGTAGCAGAAGATTTTGGTAAAGGAATCGATAATAAAGACTTTAAACCTTATGGTTCTTCCGAAGTTCGAAAAGCGGCGTTAGCCTTTATTAAAATGAAAGAGCGTATTCAGCGTCAGATCTCCGAAAGAACGCAGATGCTGGCCGGTGTTTCTCATGATTTGCGGACACCGTTAACTCGAATGAAACTGCAGGCGACTATGCTCAAAGGGCAAGATAAAGAAGATATGCTGCAAGATATTGCCGAGATGGAAAAAATGCTGGAGGGATATTTGTCTTTTGTCAGCGGTGAAGGCGGTGAACAGGCAACTTTTGTTGATATGAACGAGCTGATTTTGAGTGTCTTGAATAAATTTAGAAATAAAAATGCTTTTATTCGTTATAAGACAAACGATCAGGTCAGTGCTATTCAGGGTAGAGAACAAGCTTTGAAGAGAGCTGTTACCAATGTGGTTTCTAATGCTTTGAAGTATGGTTCTATGGTTTCTGTTAATATGGAAAGTAATGATCGTAAACTTGAAATTGCAATTGATGATGATGGTCCGGGTATTCCTGCCGATAAACGAGAAGAGGTCTTTAAGGCTTTTTATCGTTTGGAAGAATCTCGTAACAAAGAAACAGGCGGTATCGGTCTGGGGTTGGCAATTACCAAAGATGTGATAACATCACACGGTGGTAAAATTGAGCTTCAAGACAGTCCGCTAGGAGGTTTGAGAGTTCTCATTTCTATTCCCTTATAGAACGCAGATTCGAAAATTTATGGCTTGGATTAAATAGAATTTGCGAGGACGATCAGGTCATGGAAAAAAAGCAGTCTCTTTTGAGGCTGTTTTTTTGTTAAAGCGATTTTAACCTATTTTTGTTATAGTGATTTCGGGTTTAATTTCGGGTTTGATTTTGAGGTTGGTTATGTTAGGATTGTATCACAAAAGAACAAGTGATCAGGAGGAGGCTCGTATGCCTGAGACGGAAAAAAGTTTAGCTGATATTTTGGGCACGGGAGAAGAGCAGCATCCTTTGACAACGAGTGTAGATGCTTTGTTAGATGATGATACTTCAATTAATGCGCAAAATTACGCTCAGGAACATAAAATAGATTTTCAGTTATTTGATGACGATAGTGCAGAGACTGTTTTGCCTGAGGGTATCGATGATGTTGCATTAGCACCGGCTGCGGATGATGACAGCCTTCTTCTAGAAAATGGTGATGCTTCGATTGATTTGGAAGATCTTTCAAACAGTACGGATGAATTTGTTCAGGAGGAGATTCCGATGGAAACATCAGAGCCTGAGCTTGATGATACGGAAACGGTTGTTCAGGATCCGTTTGCTTCTGCTTCATGGGATGATGATGAGGCGCAAGGTTTTGTTCCGTCAGTTCCTTTGGTTCATTCTTATGAAGAAGATGATGTGAATAACAGTGATCCGGCTGTAGACGTTGAAGATGAAGAGCCGGAGGTTGTAGAGGTTGAAGCTGTCTACGGGCGTCCGCAGTTTTCTTTGCAAAAAAGTGTTTTAAGGCGAGTTAAGCATAATACGGGACCTTATTTTGAGGTAAAAAATATTACGGCCGATTTCGAAAATGTTTGCTATCGTATTCATGAAAATAACGGTTCTGAAATGTGGATGGCTGAAAGCGGCAGACCTTATTTGAAGTTGGATGTTGTGGATAAAAAGTCTTTGAAAAAATGGGCTTTATGTTTGTTTGATGAATTTGATGTTGCTCTTGGAGCTACTGATACCGAATTACATATTCCGAAAGCCGCAGACGCGGTTCGTTTTGCTCATTTTATGCAAGGCGGTCATGAAAAATTGTGTATTTATAATCAAGAAAATTATCGTTTTGTCGTGCCTTTGGATGAACATTTCAGTTTTCAAAACGGTGTTGTTTACGGACATTTGGATGATAACACCAGTATACATGTTTGTGATTTTATTGATGTTCCTTTGACGGATAAGTTTGGATCTGTTTTAGAATTTTCTCGTCCGATGAATGGCCGTTTGCAAGGTCCGAAAGGAATGGTTGTGTATTTTGCCGATGTTAAAGGTATTGTTATCGGACATGAAGGAGAAAAGGATACTGAAACTCGACCGTTTACATGGGAAAATCGTTTGGCAGACAGAGAAGCAACCGGTGCTTTTGTTTTTTCTGAAGATTCTGCTGAGACGGAATTTATAGGTTCTGCTAAAACAAAAATTTTACAGGTTAAAGTCAATGATTTATACGGATGGAATGTTCGTTTTGATAATAATGTGTGTATGAGTTTGCGAGATGCTTTGGTTTATCAGACTAAATACAACAAATTGCCCGATACTAAAGGAAAGTTGTTGTTTGGTAATAAATGTCTGCATTTTGTGAATATTGTTAAAATTGTTCCTGATGTTAAGCGTATTTATTTTTCTTATGGAAAAAAGAAATAAAAAAAGAGGAGAAAATCTCCTCTTTTTTTATTCAGACGCCTCTGATTTCCGGAGGTGTCTTTTATTTGTTGGTATTGATCGGGAAAATCTGAACGTTTTCATACAATGTTTCTTGACTATCATCAGCATTGCCGCTGATTGTTGTTTCCGTTACAACCTCAAAACGTTTCTTTTCCTTTTTCGGCGCGGGAGCCTGAAGATCCGGTGTTAACGGATGTGCGTCTTTAGGTAAGCGTAACATCATATAACCTGAACCGCCGCCATATGCGGGTCCTGAGAAACCGATAGAGTAAAATCCGCCGATAAAACCATAATCCAAATCAATATAGTCGATTGCGAATAATGTTTTGATATTGGTTGTACCGACAGTTGTCATTTTGCAATTATAACCACTGTCTTCTAACAGAATGTTGTCTTCGTTTTTTACAAAAGCAATACTTTGAGCCGGTGTACAAGTCGGAGATTGTCCGTTATATGTTACATTGTAATTGAGCAAGAGTTTGATGTTCTTTTGTCCTTTTTTCAATGAAACATCGCTTATTTTAACGGAATCGATGTAAGCATAAGCAGGTGTAACCCCGACGGTTATCGGCATTGTTACGTAGGTTTCAACACAAGAATGTGTGCTGGCATTGCCCTGGCATATCAAAGCGGTTTGATGATTATTGTTTTGAAATAGGCGTAAAAGGCTGTTATAAATATATTCGGAAGACATGGATAATTTAGCCGGAGCGCATTGTTTTGAGCGGCAGACAATAACAGATGACGGCATTTTCAGCGGCAGATCATAACCCGGTCCGTCAAAAGATACACTTTCGGTAATACCGCTCCAAAGCCGTTTATCCGGCCAGAATGAAACGTTGCAAGCAGCTGCCGATAATGCAGCTAACGTAATATATGCCCATTTATTCTTTATATTTGACACGTTTTTTGCCTTTGTTATAATTATACGTGGCTTTATCATAAAATAAAGATTGATAAACAACAAAGTTTTTTTACAGGTTATTCAATGAATTTTTCCAATTGAGAATCGAATATGAGAGGTTTTTTATATTTAGTATTGTTATGTGCTGCCGTAATGGTTTCTGCCGGAAAACCGTATGTAAAAGTGGTTGACGGTGATAGCTTGGAAAAAGGATCGGCGCGGATCAGGCTGCTTCATATTGATGCTCCGGAATATCGTCAGTATTGTTTTGATGAGAAAAAGGAGCGCTATGAATGTGGAAAAGAGGCGCGGCGGTTTTTGGATAATTTATTAAAGCGAGAAAATTATAATATTGTTTGTGAAACGGTAAAACAGGATATTTATAAACGGAATTTGAGCGTTTGTTATGTCGGCGGTAAAAATATTAATTTGGAAATGGTGCGTGCCGGATATGCAGTTGCTTATCGCACGAAGGATGAAGCTTATTTAGAATATCATCATTTATTACCATTTAGCATTGTGG
>CAYTQF010000029.1:0-15060 GCA_964440165.1 uncultured Azospirillaceae bacterium | reverse complement strand
GTGACTCTGTCGGCCCGACTGCTGACGGTTTTGAAACATACGGTGTGACCGGTGTGGCTCTCATCAGCTTTATCGTTCTCGGTGCCGGTATGATGTATATGCCGGACGGTTCTTTGGCTTTGATGGATGGCGGTATCGACATTCAAGCTCGTTTGATCGTTTGGATTTTTGCAATGCGCTTGTTGATGATTTTGACATCTATTGTTGCTTATTGGATTAACTCCAGAGTTTCTAAATTTATCTTTGGCAATAGAGCTTCTTTCAACTTTGAAACTCCGTTAACATCATTGATTTGGTTGACTTCAATCATTTCTATCTTGGTTACATTCGGTGTTTCTTATGTGATGATTGGCAATATGGGTGAAGATTTGTGGTGGAAACTTTCCATTATCATCAGCTGTGGTACTGTTGCCGCTGCTTTGATTCCGGAATTTACAAAAATCTTTACATCTTCAAAATCAAAACATGTTGAAGAAATCGTCAATGCCAGCCGTGAAGCCGGTGCTTCTCTGAATATTATTTCAGGTATTGTTGCCGGTAACTTCTCCGCTTTTTGGAAAGGTTTGGTTATGGTCGGCTTAATGGTTGTGGCCTACTTTACTTCTAAAGAAGGTTTGGATGCCTATATGGTTTATCCGACAGTGTTTGCTTTCGGTTTGGTTGCTTTCGGTATGCTTGGTATGGGACCTGTTACGATTGCCGTTGACAGCTATGGTCCTGTTACCGATAATGCTCAGTCTGTATTTGAATTGTCTCAGATTGAACAAATTAAAGGTATCAGCAAAGAAATCCAAAAAGATTACGGCTTTAAACCTGATTTTGAACAGGGTAAACAATTACTGGAAGAAAATGATTCTGCCGGTAATACATTCAAAGCTACGGCTAAACCTGTTTTGATCGGTACGGCAGTTATCGGTGCAACCACAATGATTTTCTCTATCATTCTGTTATTGCATTTGCAGCTGAACCTGCTCGATCCGAACGTTTTGTTCGGTTTGATGCTCGGCGGTGCCGTAATTTACTGGTTCTCCGGTGCTTCCATGCAAGCTGTTTCTACCGGAGCTTATCGTGCGGTTAATTATATTAAAAAGCATATTCATTTGGACGGTAAAACTGCCGCATCCATTGAAGATTCTAAGAATGTGGTTAAAATCTGCACAATTTATGCTCAAAAAGGTATGCTAAACATCTTTATCGTAATTTTCTCATTTACGATTGCGTTTGCATGTTTTGACGCTAATTTGTTTGCAAGTTATTTAATTTCTATTGCTGTTTTTGGCTTGTATCAAGCTCTGTACATGGCTAATGCCGGTGGCGCTTGGGATAATGCCAAAAAGGTGGTTGAAGTTGATTTGCATGAAAAAGGTACGGCTCTGCACGATGCCGCTGTTGTCGGCGACACGGTCGGAGACCCATACAAAGATACGTCATCCGTTGCCTTGAATCCGATTATCAAATTTACAACATTATTCGGATTGTTGGCTGTTGAAATGGCTGAAGCCGCTCCGCGCTGCATTGCTTTGTCGCTCGGTGTCGCTTTCTTTGTTGTCGGTTTGTACTTTGTTTGGAGATCGTTCTATAAGATGAGAATTGAATCAACAAAATAGTGCGGATGCAGCAAAAAAAAGACGGTAATTAATTTACCGTCTTTTTTTATTGACAATAAAAAATTTTTCTTTTATACAGCAGGGCACTATTTAATTATTTTTTTTATTTTTTTGTTTGAAACAATTTAGCTATGAGTGTGTGCGATATACTTTCGCTTTTTTTTAGCATTGAACTATGCCTCGTTGTGAAATGACGCATAGTTTTTCTCAAAAATCTTAGCTTTCTTTTCTATATGGTACCCGATTCATTGTCCGGTACTTTAAAGCAATCCGCTTTCACAAGCCGATTGCTTTTTTTATGCAAAAAAATCCTCGGAAAAAGCATTTCCGAGGATTTGAATTTTGTGAATTTTTAAGCAATGATATTCGGCATAATGCGTGCTTCAACTTTTTGAATTTGTTTTTTTACGCCTGTGCGCATGCTGTTTAGTTGCTGAGCTTTAAAAAAGTCAATAGTTTTCTGTCCGGCAACCAAATGTTTGATGTCGACGGAAACACGGCGTTCTTCTAATTTCAGTTCGCACAATTTATGTTGAAGTTTACTTAAAGTATCGTTATTTACCATAGAGTTAAGCCTTTTATAAACAAAAACAATGCAAAAGTATTTTTTTACTGGAAAATCTTTTCTAAAATTTGTATGTATTATACAGCAAATCAGAGTAATAATCAACTAATTTAAAATAAAAAACGGGAGTTTTTGATGAAAAACAGTAAAAAAATCGGTATTTTAACCAGTGGCGGCGATTGCGCCGGCTTAAACGCCGTTATTCGCGCCGTCGTTAATGCCGCAACAATAAAAGGCTGGACTGTGTATGGTATTCATAACGGAACAGACGGTTTGACCGAAACACCTTTAGAATATGAAGAATTAACCGTACAAAATTTTTCAGATACTCCTTGGCCGAGATTAAGCGGTTCTTATTTAGGCTCTTTAAATAAGGGTATCAAAATGGAGTCTTTGGAAGAAATGTCCAAACGTTTCGGCGACGGTGTTAAAAAACTTGGTTTAGATGCCGTGGTTGTTGTCGGTGGTGATGGCAGTATGAATATTGTAAGTAATTTCTGCAAAGGCGCCAATATTAAAATGATCGGTATTCCTAAGACAATTGATAATGATACACCGGTTACCGAATTTTCTGTCGGTTTTTCTACGGCTGTTTCTGTTTGTACCAATGCAATCGACAGTTTGGAATGGACGGCTCGTTCTCACCATCGTGCTTTGATTTTGGAAGTAATGGGACGTGATGCCGGACATTTAGCTATGCACTCTGCTTTGGCCGGACAGGCTGATGTTTGTTTGGTTCCTGAAATTCCTTATAAAATTGACGGAATTATCAATAAATGGAAAGAAGTTAAAGCCAGTGGTCGTACTCATGCCGTTATTGTGGTTTCTGAAGGTTTGAAAACCGAAAGCGGAGAACACTTGTCTGCTGCTAAAAATTTAATCGGTGAAAAAGTTTATGGCGGTATCGGTCAGTATTTGAGTTCTGAAATTAACAGTCGTTATAAAGATTTTCAGACTCGCGTTACCACGTTGGGGCATATTCAGCGTTCCGGTACTCCGACTGCGTTTGACCGTGCTTTGGCTGCTATTTTTGGTGCTAAAGCTGTTGAATTATTGGCTCAAAACGAGCATGATAAGATGGTTATCTGGAAGGGCGGTTGTGTTCAAGCCGTATCTTTGGATGAAGTTGTTAAACAAGGAACAACATTGCTCAGTCCTGCCAGTGATTATGTCAGAGCTGCTGTTGCAACCGGTATGTATGTCGGTGAAATGAAGTAACAGTTTGACTATGTTATAGAGACAGCCCAAGATTTCTTGGGCTGTTTTTTTATGTGTGCCAATTGAAAGAGTGTTTGTGAAAATTATATTTATTCTATCGTTTCAATTCAGGAGAAAAAGTATGGTTAAAGCAAATCTGGTGCAGAGTGTAACTGATTTTTTGGAAGTATTAAGTAAAAATGGCGGAAAACCTTTGTATGAATTAACGCCTCAAAAAGCGCGGCAGGTTTTGCTGCAGGTACAAGGTGCGGCAAAAGATGAAACAGAAACCGTTTCAGAAGAAACATTTGTAGCTCTTGATAACGGACGAAAAATGCGTGTTCTTATTGTTCGTCCGTCCGGTTTAAGCGACGCTTTACCTGTGATTTTTTATATTCACGGTGGCGGTTGGGTAATGGGTGATGATATTACGCATGCTCGGTTGGTGCGGGAATTGGCAGTACAAACATCTGCGGCTGTCGTGTTTCCTGTTTATGAGCCGTCTCCGGAAGCTCAGTTTCCTCAGACGGTGCTGGATTTGTTCAATGTTCTGAACTATATGGTTGAATATGGTGCTAAATATAATCTTGATACCTCTAAATTAATTGTGGCCGGAGATAGTGTCGGCGGTAATATGGCGACGGTTATGACTTTAATGGCAAAAGAACAGGGTAATGATCCTAAAATAGGTTTTCAATTGTTGTTGTATCCTGTAACGGATGCCGATTTTAACACACAATCATATAAAGATTTTGCCGAGGGTCCTTGGTTGACGCGTAAAGCGATGGAATGGTTTTGGAAGCAATATGCGCCAAATATTGATGTTCGTTCGGAGGTTTATGCTTGTCCGTTACGTGCAGATATTTCTCAATTGGAAGGCTTGCCTCCGGCATTAATTATTACGGATGAGAATGATGTTTTGCGTGATGAAGGCGAAGCTTATGCTCGTAAATTGGAGGCGGCCGGTGTTTCGGTATCTTCTGTTCGGGTTAATGGCACCATACATGACTTTTTAATGTTGAATCCTCTGACCGACAGTTTGCCCACAAAGACAGCGATGATGTTAATAATCGCCCAAATTCGAGATGTTTTTGAACGAGCTTCTGATAAAGAATAGCAGAGATTGTGCTTGCAAAATTATTTTCGATATGTTAAACACTAATCCTGTTGTTAACACTTAACTGAATGAAAAGGTGGTGATTTAAGTGGTTCAGGTTACTGTTATCGGTAATGATGTCGGACAGTCTTTGAAAGTTTTGAAAAAGAAAATGCAACGTGAAGGCGTTTTCCGCGAAATGAAATTAAGACGTTGTCATGAAAAGAATTCCGAGAAAAAAGCTCGTCGTCAGGCTGAAGCCGTAAGACGTGCTCGTAAGCAGTTGCGCAAACGCTTAGATACAGAAGGATTCTAGTTTTTAGAATTTTAAGAAACGGAGCTGAAAAGCTCCGTTTTTTTATGATTTTAATCGATATGAATTTTTTAGTTTCACGGCATTGATTTTAAGTTTGAAATCGGCTATACTGTGCCAAGATTGACGCTATCATCAAGGAGTTTTTTTATGGCTAAATGGTTTGGAACAGACGGTATTCGCGGAAAAGCTAATCAGTTTCCGATTGTGCCGGAGTTTGTCGTAACCTTGGCGCGTGTTTGTGGTTCTTTGTTGTGTTCCGAACGAAAAAAAGTAGCTATTGCCAGAGATACACGCGTATCCGGAGAAATGATTGAAGCTGCATTGGCTGCCGGATTTACATCTCAGGGTGTTGATGTGTTGTTGCTTGACGTTTTACCGACACCGGCATTGACACTGCTGACGGAAAGTTTAAATGTTGATATGGCGGTTATGATTACAGCTTCTCATAATCCTTATACGGATAATGGTATTAAGCTTCTGAACGGGCAGGGAGATCGTTTTGATGATGCGGTTATTGCTTCAATTGAACAGGCTGTAGAATGCAACAGTATCGTGCCTTCTGTCGATGTGGGACAAATACATCGGATAGTTGGTTGTGCTTCAGATTATGCGTTGCAAGCCGTAAAGGCTTTGGAGGGTTTTCGCTTGGATGGATTGCGAGTTGTTTTGGACTGCGCTAACGGTGCTTTTTCTGACATTATGCCTGACGTGTTTATGAATTCCGGGGCCGGTGTGATTGTTATCGGTAATAAGCCGGATGGTGTGAATATCAATAAAGAATGCGGTTCACAGCATACGGAACAGTTGTGTGATATGGTCGTTAAAACACATGCCAACATGGGCATTGCCGTAGATGGCGACGGAGACAGAATTATTATTTGTGATGAATTGGGACATCGTTTAGACGGTGATCAGATTATTGCATTTTTGGCAACAACATTGCAGCAAAACAGTAAGCTTGCCCATGATAGTGTGGTTGTAACGATTATGTCTAATCCGGGGTTGGATGATTATTTGAAAAAGCAAGGGATTCAGACATATCGTTCGGCTGTCGGTGAAAAAAGTGTTATCGCTAAAATGCGAGAAATAAAGGCCAATCTCGGCGGAGAAGAGTCCGGACATATGGTTGTTTCGGATTATGCCCGTACCGGAGACGGAATGATTACAGCCTTGTTGGTTGCGAAAGGTTATTTGCAAAGCGGTAAAAAAATGAGTGAGTTATTTCCTGTTTTTGAACCGTATCCCTGTAGTGAAACGGATGTTTATTTTTCTGATAAAAATGAGATATCAGAAGCCATCAAAGATGAGGAAATTCTTGCGGTTGTGGAGGCTGTAAAGTCTGAATTGCAAGATCAGGGATGTGTTATATTTCGTAAATCAGGAACGGAACCTCTGATTAAGGTTAAGGTTATGGGGAAAAATGCTGTACAAATACGACAGATGAACGAAGCTATTCGTGAAAAAATGAATAAATATCAAATAGCTAAAATCAGGGTCGTTAGATAGTTTAAACTTTTGTTTACTTTATCAGAGTATAGTTAAGATATTAAATAGCAGTTATGGAAGGATGAATTATGGGTATTTATTCTTATACGGGGAAATCATTGCAACAGTCTATTATTGCTGACGCTTCCTCCGTACGCCGCGGAAATTTGGCTGTGTTGGCAACAGCTGAGTTTCAAAACGGAAAGATGGTAAACAGCATTAGTTCTAGGCAGCGTTTTGTTTGGCCGAGTCCTTATAAACAAAGCACTTCAAATGTAATGTCTCGTAAAGTCTACGCTAAGGGCTATTAATCCTTATGTTTCGGGGAATTTTGGCTTTGTTTACAACCGGGTTAATTTTGCAGCCGATGGTTTTGTGCGGCATTATTCTCGGTTGTTTTTTTTATGTTTTTTTCTCCGGTAACGAAATCTCTGAGATTTATAAAAGTCCCGTGTTTTATCTTGCGGCTGTGATTCCGCCTGCTATATACATTTTAGGTTTTCGCCGTGTTTATCATGAGAATGGTCAAACGGACTGGACGGAGACAATACTCGGATTATTCTCCGGCTGGTTTAAGCTGATTGCGTCCAGTTTGTTAATGATTGCTTTTATCAGTTTTTTCGATATGGGAGATGTTGTTACTTCAGACAGAGATGTCGAGGTGGGTTCCCAAAGTTTCTGAAGGGGCAACAGAGACATCGTGTGCTGCATCCATGAGGATATCTACGGCTTTTTGTTGTAATTGCACTTGATTTTTGATCAAGGCAACCTGCATATTTTGTACATTAAGAGCATATTGTCCCAAAGCGCCGAGTTCTGCCATAGCTTTTCTCCTTGTTAAAGCATTTTTATTATAGCTGATTTTGGATAATAAATCATTAATTTATTATGTGAAAGAACACTTGAACGCATGCTTTGAATTTGTTATTTTATTGCTGTAACAGGAGAAATAGTGTGTTTATCAATATTAAAGCCGGTTTGGAAACCTTAAAAAAATACATTAAAATTGCTCCGGAAAAACCCGGCGTTTATCGTATGTTAGGCGAAAACGATAAGGTTTTGTATGTCGGTAAAGCAAAAAATATCAAAAAAAGAATAGTCTCTTATTCACATATAGCCAAACTTCCCGTGCGTTTGCAGCGGATGGTTTCTGAAATTCAACGAATGGAGTTTATTATTGTTGAAAGTGAAGCCAAGGCTTTGTTAGTTGAAAATGAGCTGATTAAAAAACTTGAGCCGAAATATAATATTTTACTAAAAGATGACAAGACATTTCCGCATTTGGTTATTGATGTTGCCTCTCCTTTTCCTGCTTTGCGGAAATATCGCGGCAGCCGTAAAGACAACAGTCGTTATTTTGGGCCGTTTGCCAGTGTTCAAGCCGTGAATAATGTTTTGGACACGGTGCAAAAAGCTTTTTTATTGCGCAGTTGCCGAGATTCTGTTTTTCAGAATCGTCAACGTCCGTGTTTAATGTATCAAATTAAGCGCTGTTCCGCACCTTGTGTTGGACGTATTAATGAAGATGATTATCATAAATTAGTCGACGATGCGGTTGCTTTTTTAGATGGTAAAAATGCTAAAATACAGGAAGAATTATCTGAAAAAATGAAAGAGGCCAGTGATAGAATGGATTATGAACAGGCCTTAATCTATCGTGATCGTATTCGAGCCTTAACAAATGTTCAATCAGGGACCAGTGTTGAGTATGCGGATATTAAATCCTGTGATGTTGTCGGGATTGTTACAAAAAATGATGTTGTGTGCATTCAGGTGTTTTTTATTCGTTCCGGGCAAAACTGCGGTAATGCTCCTTATTTTCCCAAACAGACGCAGGATATGACAAATGCGGATGTCTTAGAGGCTTTTTTGAGCAGCTTTTATGCCGAAAAAGTTCCACCAAAGGAAATTGTGGTTTCTGAGCCGTTGCCGAATAAAGAGTTTTTGGAAAAAGCGTTAAATACACATATTAATACTTATCAAAAGGGCAATAAGGCCAAATTGATTGCCCGCGCTTTAGAAAATGCGGAAGCGGCTCTTGATCGTAAAGCGGCGTTAGACACTTCTATTAAAAATAATTTGCTTGAAATGCAGAGAGTTTTTGACTTACCGACCGTACCGCAACGCATTGAAGTTTATGATAATTCTCATACTCAAGGTACAAATTCCATTGGTGCTATGATTGTGGCAAATCCCGAAGGTTTTGATAAGAAATCATATCGACGTTTTAATATCAAAGAAAATGATATGAAGCATCAAAGCGGGTTGAATGGTCGTGTTATTAATAATGATGATTTTTTGATGATGAAAGAGGTTTTACTACGGCGTTTTAATCATATGGCTCCTGAGAATCGTCCGGATGTGATTTTGTTGGATGGCGGTTTGGGACAGTTGCATGCCGTTCATGATGTTTTGAAAGATTTTGATTTACAGGGAATAACAATTATTGCCATATCAAAAGGTCCGGATCGAAATGCCGGAAAAGAGTTTTATCATATTCAGGGACGAGAGAGCTTTGCTTTGCCGTATCGTTCTCCGATAGCGTTTTATTTACAAAACCTGCGAGATGAAGCGCATAGATTTGCTATCGGTACGCATAGGAATCGGCGTGCCAAGTCTATGTTTAAATCCAGCTTGGATGAAATTGAAGGTATTGGTGCCGGCAGAAAACGAGATCTTTTGAATTATTTCGGCTCTGTGGAGCAAATTAAGGATGCGCAAATTAAAGATTTGCAAAAAGTTAGCGGAATCAGTAAAAAAACAGCGGAAAAAATTTATAATTACTTTCATTAAAAAAAAAAAGTTTTAGTATAGATACAAGTGAAATATCATCAGGAGTAGAAATGTATAATCTTCCTAATATCTTAACTATTTCCCGGATATTGGTTATTCCGGTTATTTTTTCAATGGTTTATTTTCCGTCTGTTTGGTGGCAGTTATTTGCAGCAATTCTTTTTATTGCGGCTTCTATTACCGATTATTTAGACGGTTATCTTGCTCGTCAAAGAAATGAAACGTCCGCTTTTGGTCGTTTGTTGGATCCGATTGCCGATAAGCTTTTGGTATCTTCCGCTTTGGTTGTTATTTTGGCCAGACCGGATATGGTGGTTTATCGTTTAAGCTTTATCCCTGTTATCATTATTTTGTGTCGTGAGATTTTGGTTTCCGGCTTACGCGAGTTTTTGCGTGAAGTTAATGTCGGAATGCCTGTTACTCGTTTAGCAAAATGGAAGACCGGTTTCCAAATGACAGCATTGTCTATGATGTTATTAAAAGGCTTTTGGTTGTGGGGCGGTATCGGTGAATTTTTGCTGTGGATCGCCGGTGTTTTGACATTCATTACCGGTTATCAGTATTTTCAAAAAAGTTTGGATTATGTAAAAGCAACCGAGCAGAAAAAATCTGCTTAAGACTAACGAGCGGGTGAGCGTATGCTTGATAACTGCCAGTATCATATTCTTGTTGTTGATGATGATATGCGTCTGCGTTCATTATTGCAGCGTTTTTTGCAGGAAAATGATTATTTTGTTTCCGTGGCGAAAGATGCTGAAGAGGCGCGTGCTATTCTGCGGGAATATAAACTGGATTTGTTAATCGTTGATATTATGATGCCCAATGAGACCGGACTTCAATTTTTGGAAAAACTTCGGAAAGAAAGTAAAATTCCGGTTATCTTATTGACAGCCATGGGAGAAACGGCAGACAGAATTACCGGTTTGGAATTAGGAGCAGATGATTATCTGCCTAAACCGTTTGAACCTAAAGAGCTGTTGTTGCGTCTTAAAAATATTTTGAAGCGTGCTCCTAAAATTAAAATTATGGAAACAACTCTTTTTGATTTTGGCGGTTGTTTTTATGATATTGAAAAAAATGAATTAGCTGCGAAAGATGGTGAGATTATTCATATTACGCCGGTTGAGCAGCAATTATTGAAAATACTCAGCGATAAGGCTGGGCAGATTTTTTCTCGTGAACAGTTGGCGGATATTCTCGGAGCGGGTCAAAGTCCTCGTTCGATTGATGTTCAGATTACCCGTTTGCGTAAAAAGATTGAAGAAGATTCAAAAAATCCCCGTTACTTGAGAACAATACGCGGTAAAGGCTATATGTTACTCGGGGCGCATCAGATTTAGGACTGTATTTTATTTTTTCTTTCTCAACAAAATATAAAGGGCTCCGGATCCGCCGAGGCGTTCAGTCGGGTGAATAAAGCCTAAAACCAAGGGGCGGAGTTCCTCACTGTTGAGCCATTGAGGGGTTCTTTCTTTCAATTTTCCTCTGGTACTGAATATATCTTGTTCATCCTGATTGAGGCCCTTGCCGGTAATAATGATGACACAGCGTTTGTGTTGTAAATAAGCCCGGCGAATGAATTCATCTACGGCGCTATATGCTTCGTTTTCAGTTTTTCCGTGTAAGTCTAATATGGCTTCAACAGGTAATTCGCAACGACGAAATCGTTTTGCCAAACTGCCGTCAATATTGTTTAATTGATTAACGTGCAGTTCATCCAATTGATAAATATTCGGAATATTTTGATAATTGATGTGTGGTTTAACTTCCTCAATATATAACGGTTTTTGCGGCGGTTCTTCCGGCTGCGGTGTTTTGGTAACGTTTTGGGTTAGTTCTTGCCACAGGCGGATATCTTCCTCATTGGGAGTGTCATGCGGCAACATCGGTGTTTTCATCCTTTGTTTGAGATGGAGCATCTACCATAAAATCAGCAAAGTTTTGAATAATAAAATCTTTCCATTCTCCATCCGGAGCAATACAACCTGTTTTTTTGTTTTGAGCTGTTGCCAAAACAATACCACCGAAATTCCATAATTCACTGCAATGTTCAAAATCTTGTCTCATATAGGATTTTGTACGTTCGAGTACGCGTTGATCTATAAATTTTTTAGCATAGGTTGTATAGATTAACAACATCCCTGTAATAAAGGCCAGTCCGAAAAACGGTCCGACTAAAATAATTAAAAACAGTCCCAAAAGCATTGGCACCAATAAGGGCAACAAATTTTCCCACGGATTATAAACCGGAGAAAGCGGACGATTGAGTTTTGACGTATCCAAATAGATACGCAGCAAATTTTGGTCTAAGGCTCGTTGGAATGCTTTATGGATTAATAAATCTGCTTTATTTGGTTTTGCCATCAATAACCTCAAGTGTTTTAGGGAGCAAAATATAATATTGTCCGGCTGCATTCATTTTACCGGCCAGAGCCAATACATCATCACTGCCGGATCCCCAGAAAAAGTCTCCTCTGATTGCTCCTTTAATTGCACCGCCAATATCTTGAGCCACAACAAGTTGTTGAATTTTTTCCTTCTTTGGACCGGTTGTATCCAACCATAATAAGGCGCCGAGCGGGATATAAGTTTTATCTACAGCCAGACTGCGTTGCGGTGTCAACGGAACATTATGTGCACCGACCGGAGCTGCTTTGTCTGAAATGCGATGGAATACAAAACGCTGATTTTGGCGTAATTTTTCCACGGCTAATTTGGGATGTTTTTTGAGCCATTTTTTTATTTCTCCCATAGAGGCTTGTCCTTTGCTTATCAAACCTTCCGATAGTAAGATACTGCCGATGCCGGTAAAAGGACGACCATTGTGTGCTGCAAAACCGACTCGAATTTTTTGTCCTGTATCCAGTTTGGCTACAGCGGATCCCTGAATTTGCATAATATTTGCATCAATAGCATCTTTTGCCCAAAGAATGACCGGTGCAGGAATATGGCCTGTTTCTATTTCTTCTCGTGTGTAATAGGGGATAAATTTGTTTTTATCAATGCGTCCATAAATTTTATGATTAGGCAGGCGATGATCAAAATCGGCCAGATTAGCTTCAATCAAATCTCTCGGTTTACCGTAAATCGGATAGGGGTATTTTTTGCTTTGGTTGGTTGAAACATCAATGGATGCCTCATAATAAGCGGTAAATTTTCCTTCCGGATTACCATTATCCAATACTAAATAAGGCATAAAATATTTTTCGAGAAAATATCTCAGTTCGGCAGATGTGCTGATCTCCGAATCCAACAATTTTTTGCAGGCCTGTTGGTAGGATGCTGTCGGAATTTGAAGTTTGGAATTGGACAGGTATTCGTTTTTTTCTTTCAAGACCTGTTGGCAGGAAGCTTTAATTGCAGGCAGCGCCAAGCTGATATCATCTCGAAACCAATTCGGCAGATCGCCGAACTTTGCCGGCAACAGGGTGATATTTTCTTTTGCGGGTTCTGTCGACGGGCGTTCAACAGAAACCGTCGGAATTTCTTTTTTTGTATTCTCGTCGTCTTTTCCGCAGCCGCCAAAGAAGAGAGAGAAGATTAAAAGCGGTATAAGTTTTTTCATTATTTTTTAGTCGAAATAAGTATCCAGTTCGGATTGGTTGAAGACAGGGCGCGTTCAAATGTCCAGATGTCTGTAATGTTTTGAACAAAATTTTCATCACCGGCAATAATATCGTTTTGGGCATTTTTTAGAATGTTTACTTGTTCTGTCGTAAATTTTACCGTAATTTTTGCGGTGTCGCTTTTGCTGATTTTTATGTCTGTAATTTCGGCGCTGCTAAAGCTGATTAAATCTGTTTCAGCCGTAATGCCGTCATTTTTTCTTTGTTCTAAAATTTCTTGGAATTTTTTTGCCAGCTTGGGAGAAACCAAAACTTCCAGCGTTTCCGTATCTGCTTTGGAAAAGGCGGTAATGATAATTTCAAATGCGCGTTTGGCGCCGTTGAGAAACTGATTTTCATTGAAACCGGGAATCTTGAGCATTTCTTTACGGACGGGAGATAATTCTTCTTCCGGAGTTATATCCTGTATAGGATTTTTTGCCTGTTTATCCGTTTCCTGCATAATGATATCAAAAATTTTAGCGGCACTTTCTTCACTCAGACGCGTGCTTTTTATGTTTTGCGGACGCGTTCCGAGGATTTGTTTTAAACGTTGAAAAACAAGCACAACTACGATTAGTAAAATTATAATATCAATATAGTGCATCATTATCCACAGCCTTTCGTTTTGTTCCGGTTTTAATATAGCCGAAATATTGCTATTATCAACTATAATTATTTGACCCGAAGAATTATTTATACTAAGGTAGGGATAATTTGTAAACAGTAAGGAATATAAATATGAATGATAATGAAGCTAAACCGAATATGCCGCCGGCGATTGCCATTCACACCCAATATATTAAGGATATGTCTTTAGAAATTCCTCATGCGCCGGAAATTTTTCGTGAACTGACAACAGCTCCGTCTATTGATGTTCAGGTTGAAGTTAATGCTCATCATATGCATGATAATTTTCATAATGTCAGTTTGAGTTATAAATTGGATGGTAATGTTAACGGTAAAAAACTTTTTATTTTGGAATTGGAATACAGTGCCGTTGTTTCTTTAAATGTTCCGGAAGAGCATATGCAGCCTGTTTTGATGATTGAAATTCCGCGTATGCTGTTTCCTTTTGTTCGCAGTATCGTTGCTAATGCCATGATTGAAGGCGGTTTGCCTCCGGTTATGTTGAATCCGGTTGATTTTGCCGCAATGTTCCATAATCGTGTTGAACAAAACAAAAAACAGTAGATTTTTAAAAAAGAGTATGTTATAGAGTGATTATTCTTTCATAAAAAATGTTGAAAGTGGGGTATAAAACCCCGCTTTTTTTGTAAAAGGAATCTATGAAACATGCAAATGAAGCACCCTCTTGCCGATATGTTGGAGCCAATTATTGCCAATCTTGGATATGAGACTGTTCGTATTATTACTATCGGGCAATCGAATCCGACATTGCAGATTATGATTGATCGGACAGACGGCAGCGATATTACGGTTGATGATTGTGCGAAAGCCAGTCGAGCCGTTTCGGCCGTTTTGGATGAAAACGATCCGATTTCAGGCAAGTATAATTTGGAAGTCAGCTCTCCGGGGCTTGATCGTCCGTTGACAAAGCTTCCGCATTTTGAACGTTTTGCCGGAAATATTGTTAAAGTTGAAACCGATACGGTTGTTGAGAATCGTAAGCGTTTTAAGGGAATGCTGAAAGGCGTTGCCGCCGGAAACGTTGTTTTGGATGTTGAGGGTACGGAATACGCTATTCCTTTTGATAACATCAGCAAGGCAAAAATTGTTTTGACAGATGAGCTGCTCGCCGCTTATGAGGCCAAGTTGGCAGACGCTGAAGAAAATGACATTATTTAATTAACTAAAATCAGAAGAGGTTAACATGCAAAATATTGAAAGTATGCCGAGACCGGAAATTATTCTTGTTGCGGATACCGTTGCCAGAGAAAAAAATATTGAAAAAGAAGATGTTTTTGTAGCTATGGAAGTCGCTATTCAGAAAGCTGCTCGTTCAAAATACGGTTTTGAACATGATATCAGAGCCGTTATTGATCGTAAAACCGGTGCTATCAATTTATCTCGTTATCGTGAAGTGGTTGATGAAATTTCTCCTGATGATGAAGAACAAGCCGCTAAGATTTTGTTGAAAGACGCTAAAGCTTATAACAAAGATATTAAGGTCGGCGAATATATTATTGATTCTTTGCCTCCGATTGATTTTGGTCGTATTGCCGCTCAGACAGCAAAGCAGGTTATTATGCAAAAAGTGCGTGATGCCGAACGTAATAAGCAGTTTGAAGAATATAAAGAAAAAGTCGGTACAATTATTAACGGTACCGTTAAAAGAATCGAATTCGGTAATGTTGTTTTGGATATTGGTAAAGCTGAAGCTATTTTGCGTCGTGATGAAATTATTCCGAGAGAAAAGTTCAAAAACGGTGATC
>CAYTQF010000028.1:0-15512 GCA_964440165.1 uncultured Azospirillaceae bacterium | reverse complement strand
ATGAATATTTGCGTTCCGACACGCTTTATGAGAAACTGGGTAATCACCCACTATTCCGAGAGAATCCATAAAATATGGGAAAAGAAAAATCCTGAGATCAAATCTGTTAATTTTATTGTTCAAGCTGTTCAGGAAGAAAGCAAAGGTTTATATTCTCCATCCTGTCGCTCTTTATTAAAAAAGATTTCAACCAGCCCGACACCTTCTAATATCTATCAGAGCGGTATCAATTCTCTGCTCGCCAACACAAATGAATATCAATCCGGCGATGCTCAGCAGTCTTTATCCGTTCCTTTGAATCCTCAGTATACTTTTGACAACTTTGTTGTCGGCAAAACCAATGAATTTGCTTATGCTGCCGCTCGTAAAGTTGCCGAATCCAGAAATGTTTCTTTTAATCCTTTGTTTTTGTATTCCGGCGTCGGCCTCGGTAAAACACACCTGATGCACGCTATTGCTTGGCACATTAAACAACAAGATCCCAGCCGCAATATTGTTTATTTGTCTGCAGAAAAATTTATGTACAAGTTTGTTCGCGCTTTACGCTATAAAGACACGACAGCTTTTAAGGAACAATTCCGTTCCGTTGATGTTTTGATGGTTGACGATGTTCAATTCATGGGCGGTAAAGACACAACACAGGAAGAGTTTTTCTATACCTTTAACTCTTTGATTGAAGAAGGCCGTCAGATTATCATTTCCGCAGATAAATCTCCGTCTGATCTTGACGGAATCGAAGCCAGATTAAAATCTCGTTTAGGCTGCGGTTTGGTGGCTGATATTCATCCGACCGACTTTGATTTAAGAATCGGTATTCTTGAGAATAAAGCTCGTCAGTTAGGTATTGAACTGCCGCAAAAAGTTTCTGAATTTCTGGCGCAAAAAATCACATCAAACATTCGTGAATTGGAAGGTGCATTACGCCGCGTGATTGCTCACTCCCAATTGTTATCCGACAAAGAAATTACGTTAGATATGACTCAGGATGTTTTGAAAGATATGCTGCGTTCTTATGACAAACGTACAACCATTGATGAAATTCAAAAGAAGGTCGCCGAGTATTTTAATATTTCCGTAAAAGAAATGCAATCTTCTCGCCGTGCACGTACGGTTGCTCGTCCTCGTCAGATTGCTATGTATTTGGCAAAACAATTGACTTCTCGTTCATTACCGGAAATCGGACGCAAATTTGATCGCGACCACACAACGGTTATGCACGCCGTAAGAAAAGTTGAAGAACTTATTGTTGAAGATATTTCTTTGGCTGAAAATGTTGATGCTTTAAGAAGAGCTCTTGAAGCTTAAATCTTCTCATTCGTCTCCTTAACAGGCTCCGTTTTGCGGAGCCTGTTTTTTGTTGCAAAAAGTTGTTGAAGAATCGTCTTTAAAGTTCGAAAAAACAGAAAACATGTTAATATGGGTATCAATAATAGTTTAAACGTTTAAATGGTACACAAAAATGAAATTTATTATCGAACGCGCAAATTTGTTAAAAACACTCAGCCACGTGCAGAGTATTGTTGAAAAAAGAAACACAATTCCTGTTCTTTCTAATGTGAGAATCGAAGCTTTAGGTGATGGTATCAGCTTTAAAGCAACGGATATGGATACGGAAATTACAGAAATTGTTGATGCTAAGATTGAAGAAGTCGGTGCAACAACCGCTCCGGCTCATATGTTGTATGATATCGTCCGGAAACTTTCCGACGGTTCTGAAGTCGAATTGACTTTTCCTGACGAAAAAGGTCAATTGACAATTGCTTCCGGCAAATCAAAGTTTTCTCTGTCTTGCATCGGTGTTGAAGATTTTCCTGTTATTTCCGGTGATCAACTGCCTATTAATTTCAATATGCCGAAAGATGAGTTGAAAGGTGTTATTGATCGGACAAAGTTTGCCGTTTCTACAGAAGAAACACGCTATTATTTGAATGGTGTTTATATGCACGCTAAAACGGACGGCAGCACAAATGTTTTGCGCGTTGTAGCCACAGACGGACATCGTTTAGCTTGTGTTGAGACTCCTCTGCCTCAAGGTGCTGAAAATTTGAATGGCGTTATCGTTCCTCGCAAAACAATTAATGAAATCAGAAAATTATTAGATGACAGTAATGTTGAGAATGTTACCGTTTCTATGTCTGAAAACAAAGTTCGTTTTACTTTAGAAGATGTAACATTAACCTCAAAATTAATTGACGGAACTTACCCTGATTATGAACGCGTTATTCCGACAGATAATGATAAGACTCTTGAATTAGGTGTCAAGAATTTGGCTTCTGCCGTTGATCGTGTTTCTGTTGTTGCTGAAAGAACTCGTGCAATTAAAATGATTACGGCTCCTAATCATGTTACAATTACGACATCCAGTCCGGAACTGGGCAGCGCTCAAGAAGAAATTGAAGCAAAATACAATGATGAAACACTGGAAATCGGTTATAACTTCCGTTATCTTTTGGATATTTTGGCAGAGATTAAAGGTGATACCGTCAAAATCAGTTTTGCGGACAGCTCATCTCCATCCGTTATTCACGATACATCTGATTCAAGCGCTGTGTTTGTTTTGATGCCGATGAGGGTATAAAGTGAATAATTCGGCCTTAAATTTAACGGATTATCAAGAAGAAGTCATAAAGTCAGGTGTTAAACGCCTGACTTTAACTGACTTTAGAAATTATGCTTATTTGAGAATCAATACAAATTTAAGTCCGGTGATTATCCATGGTGAGAACGGCTCCGGTAAGACCAATATTTTGGAAGCAATCTCTTTTTTGACTCCCGGACGCGGATTACGCAGTTCCAAACTGGCTGATATTAAAAGAATCTCGCCCTGTTTGGTAACAGAAGATTATATGCCCAACAATGTTTCTTGGGCAGTTTCGGCAACCGTCTGTAAAAATGACGATGATATAGAAATCGGCACCGGCGTTGAAAAACAAATCAGAGAGCATGATGACGACTGCCGGAGTTTTGATCGCAGAATCGTTAAAATAAACAATCAAAAAACATCTTCGCAAAGTGATCTCGGAAAATTTATCTCCGCTATTTGGCTGACGCCTCAAATGGACAGATTATTCCGCGGCGGTTCTCAGCCTCGACGCAGTTTTCTTGACAGATTGGTTTATGCTTTTGATGTAGAACATGCAAAAAGAACCGCTAATTTTGAACATATTTACAAAGAATGGTATCAACTTTTGAAAAGCGGCAATACCGATAATAATTGGCTGACATCTCTAGAAGAGAATATGGCTGCACTCGGCGTGGCAATCGCTGCCGCACGACGAGAACAAATTGCCCGCTTAAATACATTCATTGAACATGAACCGGATGATGTTTTCCCGAATGTTAAACTTGAGTTAAACGGCACAATTGAAAAAATGCTGGATACACACTCAGCTCTCAATGTTGAGGATTATTATATTAATATGCTGAAAACACAGCGGCGAAATATTCTATACAATGATTCCGTCGACGGTGTAAATCACTCTGATTTTAAGGTTTATTATAAGAAAAAACATATGCCGGCAGAATTATGTTCTACCGGAGAGCAAAAATCTTTGCTGGTCAGCATTATTTTAGCGCAAAGCAAATGCCAAATGCTGGATAAAGGATTTGCTCCGGTGCTCCTGTTGGATGAAGTGGTGGCACATCTGGATGATGCCAAAAGAGAGGCTTTAATTCAAAAAATAAAAGATCTTCATGTACAGGCTTGGATTACAACAACCAATGCCGAACTTTTTGCTTCTTTCAGAAATTGTGCTCAATTTTTTGAAATTAAAAACAATAATATTTTCCCAAGTTAAATAAAATCCGCAGTATTAACGCAAAATTGACACATTTTAATTATTATTATACTATGTCAATATTCTTAAAATGGAAAAAATTATGGAAACACAATACTATACATTGATTGAAAAGCAGGATTTTTTTGAAATCATTGAAAATAAATATGGTGAATTAGCTATTTTTATTGATTCACGAGAAGGTGCTCCGGTCAATCCGGTTTTGCAATTTGACGGTAAAAAAACAGCTTTATTAAAACGTGATGAAAGAATCTCCGTATTGCTGGACAATATTGATGAAGAAACCAAAGCCCCTCTGGCCGAAGCCGAATTTGTCATGATTGTCGAGCTTCAAGGTAAAATGGTAGAAAGAACTTATGGCGTTCCGGTTGAAAACGTTGAAGAAGTTGTAATTGAAGGCAAGCGCACCAGAGCCGATGAATTCGTTAAAGCTAAAAGCCGTGATGATGTTATTAAAAGTTTCGGGGCCATTCGTATTTGGCAGAGCGGTTCATCAAAATAAGATAATAAGAGGATTTTATTATGATTGGTTTGGTATTGGTTACCCACGGTAATTTGGCACTGGAATTTATTTCTGCCATGCAGCATGTAGTCGGCAAACAAGAACAAGTGGAAGCCGTCTGTATCGGTCCGGAAGATGATATGGAAAGTCGTCGCGCTGAAATTCTGCAAAAGGCGGAATCCGTCAACTCCGGCGACGGAACCATCCTGTTAACGGATATGTTCGGCGGCACACCGTCAAATCTGGCAATTTCTATTATGGAAAAAGCAAAAGTAGAAATTATTGCCGGAATTAATTTACCCATGCTCATTAAATTGGCATCTTTACGTAAAGAAAAAAGCCTAAAAGAAGCCGTTACCGGAGCTCAAGAAGCCGGAAAAAAATATATTAATATCGCATCACAACTTTTGGGAATGTAAGATATGAGTAATGACAGTCTTTGTGCCGAATTGGAAATAAAAAACAGAAAAGGCTTACATGCCAGAGCTGCTGCAGCATTTGTTAAAGCTATTGAAAATCTGGATGCAGACGTAACCGTTGAACGCATCGGACAACAGGTTAACGGATGTTCTATTATGGGATTGATGATGCTTGCTGCCGCCAAGGGTACCACCATTAAAATTACGTGCGCAGGCAATCAAGCAAATGAAGCTATGGATGCTCTGACAACGTTAATCAACAATAAATTCGGCGAAGATTAAAGCTGAAATGAAAGCGCCTCGCAATAAAACAATAGAACTTTCTCCTCAAGAAATCGAGGATTTTGCGTCTCAAGCTTTATTCTTGAAACGTAAAACAACATTGGACGAGGTTTGCAATAAAATTATATTACAAGATACTTTTAAAGCGCTTCCGTTATTGCCCGCCGGCAGCGTGGATTTGATGATTGTTGATCCGCCATACAATCTGACTAAAAATTTCGGCTCTACCGTATTTCGAGAAATGGGCGGAGAAAAATATCGTGTTTGGTTGGATGAATGGTTAAAACTGACTATTCCTTTACTCAAAGAAAACGCTTCCGTTTATATTTGTTCTGATTGGAAAACTTCTATATTTATTCCGGAAATTGCAGGAAAATATCTTTTGCTGCAAAATCGCATATCATGGGAACGAGAAAAAGGACGCGGCGCGCTTAATAACTGGAAAAATTGTCTGGAAGATATTTGGTTTTTTACAAAATCTAAGGATTACACATTTAATCTTGATGCCGTAAAAATTCAAAGAAAAGTTTTAGCTCCGTATCGGGATAAAACGGGAAACCCGAAAGATTGGCAGGAAGATGCCGACAGCAAAACACGCTTTACGCACCCTTCAAACGTATGGACCGATATTTCCGTACCATTCTGGTCAATGCCCGAAAACACCAGTCATCCGACTCAAAAACCGGAAAAACTTATTGCTAAGCTTATTTTAGCCTCAAGTAATGAAGGTGATGTTATTTTGGATCCTTTTTTGGGTTCCGGCACCACCGCGGTAACAGCCAAAAAGCTGAACCGACATTATATCGGGATCGAAAGGGAAAAAGCTTTTGTCGCTTTGGCCCTGAAAAGACTGGAAATGGCTGAGCAAAACCCAAAAATTCAGGGATATGAAAACGGGATTTTCAAATTACGTAACTATGCCTAGCTTATAGATTATAAAACTTGTTTTATGTGTTTTACTGATTATTTCTGATTATGGATGATGTATCCATTCATAAAGGAGGAAATATTATGAAAAATTCAGTAAAATCTAACAAAACATCTAAATTTGCCAACAAATCAAAAAATACATCTAATTCTGATGTAGAAATCGAATTTGATGAATTTGAAGTTGATGAAACTCCGTCTTCTTGCGGATGCGGTTGTTCCTCTTCCGGAAAATAATCAAATATTAGGAGAAAAGAAATGTCATTAAGAGAAAAAAGCGCTTCCTGCTGCAGCAGAGAAACCAAGTCGGCATCCTCTCAATCTTCTAAAGGAAGCTGTAAAAATACTTCATCCGGCTCAAAAAGCTGTATGAAATAATAGTATAGCTCTTTATAATATCACCTTTAAGATTATATCTTCTTAAAGGTGATATTTTATTAGACAGTTAAAATATTATCAATTATGATTGTCTCGTTTATTAAATCAGAAGGATCTTCTTATGCGTATATTGTTTTTGTTGTTTGTTTTATTGATTTCAACACCTGCTTTTGCTCAAAATGAGGCTAAACTAAAACAGATTGAAGATTATTTAAATAACATCAAAACCATGAAGGCTTCTTTTGTTCAGACAGCCAGTAACGGGAACACGGCTGAAGGTGTTTTTTATATCGAAAAGCCAAACAAAATTCGCATGGAATATGCCGAACCTACTAATGTTTTGATTGTCGGCGACGGTAATTACATTATTTATAACGACAAAGATTTGGATCAAGTAACCAATATTGATTATGAAGATGTTCCGGCAAGTCTGATTTTGGCCAATAATATTAAAATTGACAACAAACAAATTAAAGCCTCAAACTTTTACCAAGATGCCGGAACAACTATTGTTACATTAGAATATATTTCTAAACCGGACATTATGCCGATTACATTGACATTCACCAACAATCCGTTTGAACTAAAACAATGGAAAATCGTCGATCCGCAAAGCGTTGAAATTACACTCTCTTTATATAATGTTGAAAAAGACATTCCGTTGGATAATTCTTTATTCAAATTTAGAAAGAGTCGCTCTCCGTTAAAATACAAAGGTAAGAAGTAATATCAGAAAATTAAGCAATACCCGCCTTCTTCCGTACGGATAAGCTGGGCTGCCTGATTTTGCTCCACTTTTTTACGCAAACGATAAATATGTGTTTCAATTGTATGTGTCGTAACATCTGAACTGTATTCCCAAACATTCTGCAACAATTCATTTTTGCTGACAATTTTATCTTTGGCTTTGTATAAATACCTGATGATACTGACTTCCCGCTCAGTCAGTTTGGTTATTTCCCCATTTTTGATGTTCAAAATTTCTTTATTATCCGGATGCAATTCATATTCGTTAAAATATAAATAACCGTCTTGAGAAATTTGAAAAAGATTTATTTGTGAGTTCAATTTATTAAGCAGATTATTTAACTCAACAGGTTTATAGATAAAACTATCGATTTTATTGTCATTTTCAAATTCTACATCTTCAGAAACCAAAATAATCGCGGGTAAATGAGCGTGTTTTTTTCGCAAAGGCATCAAAAAACTTTTGCCGTCCAATAAGGCAATATCAAAAATGATATCATTATTATCTTCCGTATAAACCTCATACTCGGGCAGATAGCGCGTAATCTGCATTGATAAATCATTTTTCAGCAAAGAATTAGAACTTAAAAACAAAAGATTGGGCATTTTTAACTCCTCAGAATTTTAGGCTGAAACCTGTCATTGCAGCCCATCCCTTGTTAGCTTCATCAGAAAAACTTTTGTCTCCCTGAAAATCAACATGCGCTCCGGCTAAATATACTTCAACATTCTTATTGATTTGAAAACCGTTAGAAAGCAAAATGATCTCATCTTCATTATCGGTATTGTCAGCTTTGCTGTTAAAATACGACAGACTAACGTGACATGGTCCGAATTCATAGCCCAAACCAATATCCCAAGCTTGTCCCTCGCGATAATTATCAAATAGAGCTTCGGTTCTGTAACCGGCTTGTTTTCTGACGGGATAATCGCCGCCATCCATATATGTTTTACGCCAGCTGCCGCCCAAACTCCAGTTACCGCGATAAAATTTTAAACCGGCGCTCATATCTTTGTCGTCTTGATTATAAATACCATAGCCGACAAAAGCCTCCAGTTCCGCAAAATTCAAATCTGCCGTATAGTGCGCCGCCGCAACATATCCGTCATCATCAGCATAAGGAGCGTGTTTATTCAGCAGACCACTACGGCTGTAACTGTCCGGAATATAAGAAAAACCAAAAATAAAATTATTAATTTCCGGCGTTATATAGCTGATTTTCGGAGCTGTTCCGTCTGTATCGGCTGATGTTGAGTTAAGTGTTTTATAAGCGGTATTATGTTTTGTTTTAATCCAATTCGGATTTGCCATAAAATTAACAACCTCACTGTCATTTAAGCTGAAATAGCCGGCTTGCGGTGCACCGACATGAAACTGCGCTGCAACATTATCGGTTTCTCCAAGCATAACTCGCCCGTAAGGATTATCAAAAACAGCGTAAATTTCTTGTCCCCAGAGGCCATTATTATAATTATATTGGCGTTTATTAATGCCCCATGCAAAATCAGCATAAAATCCTAAAAAATAATCTGAAGAAAATGATGTTTCCAAACCTAATTCGGCATTCAATATATTAACAAAACGATCGCGATGATCTTGATGCTTGTATTTATTGTCGGGAAAATTATAACCGTATAAAGAACTCCAAGATGCCGAATAAATAAAATCCGTTTCCGCAGCAAAAACATTTTCTGCCGATACGAAAAAGCTCAAAGCTGCTAATATAAGAAAAAATTTTTTCATTTCATTCTCTTTCAGTTGCCTAATATTTATAAGATTAATCCCTTAAGGAGTCAAGAGCGCCTGCCTTTTTGTTTTTCGGAAAGACAGACTCGTTTTGTCGGATACAGCCTTTATTAGAGAAATATTTACTATTTTTGGTGTATAAAAATATCTGTTTTAGAGCTGTTGCAACTATGAATTTTTTGTTACAGGAAAAATTATACAGCATAATCAATGAGATAGACGAAAATCCGGAAAGTTGATTATACTAGAAAAAAGTTTAAAAATTAGGTATCCTATAAGAGTAGAAAAAGTATTGGATACATATGCCAAAAACGAACTGTACGATTATACATGAAAGGGAGGACATTATGACAAAAGCGGAGTTAAAAAACGCACAATACATCCCTTTCGGTAAGACCATGGGGATAGCAGATATGTTGTACGTAAATTTCAAAAAATTAGCTTTATTTTCATTGCTGGCATTTATTTGCTCACTCGTTTTATGTACAGCACCGTCATTCGCAGATGATCCCACATCTACTGCAGAAGCAGGTAAGTGTACGGGGCTATTTTGTGATTTAGCTACCCATGGAGGAAAAATCTTTTCCGGAATGCGGGAAATTATTTTTGCGGCATCAGGTTTTGGCGTAATTGCCATCGCACTGGGAAGTTTGTTCGGAGCTGTTAACTGGAAATGGTTAACGGCTATTATTATCGGTTTGTTGGTAATTGCTGCAACAGCCGGATTTATTAATTATCTGGTTGGAAGTCAAGTCGTTACATCAGATATGATTACAGATACGCTGAAATACTAGGAATCTTAAGACTAAGGAGACGTGCCATGAGAAATATTAATAAAATGTTGAAAGGTGTTGCATTCCTAATGTGCTTAGGATTTTTGGCATTTGCCGGTAATGCTGATGCTGCAGTAAGCAAAGCTTCTGTTACAAGCCATCAATATTATAAAGATTGCCAAAGAGCTCAAAGCTTTGTCGATCAATATGATACAAAAATGGGAAATACAAACCAAGATCAGTGTAATCAATCGTGTTGTTTATATTATCAAAGTTTAGTTGCTCAAGCGGATGCTGCTAATCGAAAAAAAGCAGAACAGACCTGGAAAGACTGTGTATCTTCAGCTGAAAAATATTTGAGCCAAGCAAATGATGCTTTAAAAGAGTGTAAAAAAACCGCTGAAGCGGCTCAAAAAGCTGAGAAAAACGCAACGAAGAAAAACGACGACTTAACAGATAAGCAGAAAGAGCAGGCTGCCGCAGAGAAGGCTATGAAAGACGCTGAGGCAGCTTATAATGCAAAGTGTCAAAATCAGGGAACATTAACCCAAGAGTGCCAAAAACTATTGGATGCCTATGAAAAGGCAGCCAAAAATGCCGGTAAAAAAGCTAACGCAACTCAAAAAGCTCAAAACCAGGCAGAATCGGCACAAGCAGCTGCAAAGAGTGCAACGGATGCGGCTCACAGATCATCTTGTCCGGATGGACAAGTTTGGAGTGAAACCGGTTGTCATGATCCTGTTCTGTTAGACTCAAGGTTAGGTGATGCTGCTGCCGATAGTACAGCGGCCGGTTCCGAAAACGATTTGAAAGAAGCACAACAAGATGCTAAAGATTCCGTAAACAGACAGGAAACTTGCTCCAGCAAACTCGGCATAGGCGAAAAAGGCGAATTAAAAAGCGGCTTTGATATCTTTAAGCTCATTGCTTGTAAGATTATGGTTTTGGTTGCGGATTTACGCGTCATTGTCTATATTTTATCCGGCTTTGGCTTGATTGCCTTTGCTTATGGTGCAATTATCGGTAAAATTAACTTCAAACAATTAGCTAATATTGCTATCGGATTGTTTATTCTGTCAATGACAACATCTTTTATTGAATATTTTGCTTATGACGGCAGGAAAGGTTCTTTAGCATTCGGAGACTTTTTACCGGATGGTAACCATGCCAAATATATGTCAAACTATACTCAAGAAGAATGTGCTAATAATCCGAATTTGTGCCCCGATGTGGCTTTAGCCGGAGCAAAGGATGCAGCCGAAGGCAGTTCTTGGTCTTTGAAAGATTTGAAAAATTCAATCAACTCTGCCCGAGATGCTATTAAGACAGCTTCTAACACGGTTAAAACGGTACAAAACAATGTTCGTAATGTTACGAATGCTGTCAGCAATATCGGTAACGCCATTAAAAACGGCGGTGATCCGTTCTCAATGGTTAACAATATCGTTGCCGGTGTCAGCCAGATTTCCAGTGCCGTAACAAATACAGCCGGAGCTTTGGCTAGCGGTGCAAGCTCTTTGAGCAATAGTTTACAAGATATGACATCAACTCAAGAACAACTTGCTTACAGACAACAACTTGAATCTGAGTACAACCGTTTGAAAGCTAAGTGCGATCACGGAAACTGCTCTGAAAATGAACGGAATGCTTTGCTGAAATTGCAAGAGCAAATGAACAGCCAGACGACCAGTGTTGACCAATATCTTGCTAATAACGGCAAAGGCGGCGGCTCTACCATTTTGGACGGCATTAATCAGGTTAATAATATGGTCGGACAAGCTGCTAATGCAACCAACAAAATGAACTCTGCAACCAGTATGGGTCAAGAAGTATTCGGAGACAATACACTGGGTGCTATTTTAGGCGCAGCAAACGGTCTTGCCGAAGGCTATGTTCAGACAACCGACTTTATTAACAACAATAAAAATAACGGTAACTTTGACTTTAGAGATCAACAGACTAAAGATGAAGAAGATTGGAACGCAAAATTAAGAAAAGCCCAAAATGATTGTGCTGCTAAAGGAGGTATAAACGACTATAAAATTATTACGACCCAACTAGGTAAGAAACAGATAAGCGGTCATTGTTATAATACTACAGAAAAAGGATCTCTTGTTGAAATTAATGATGATGGTACTATGGATGTAACGAGAAATAATCATGGAGGCAATAACAACGTATATGAAGCGCGTATAGATGCTAACGGCAATATAATTTCATCATCAAGAACTCAGTTTGGTCAAGATGCTCAAGGTAATGCTGATGAGACAAAAGGAAACTCAACGAGTGATTTCTCTAAAAATCCAGATGGCGGCGATACGACAAAAACAACAGACGCTAATGGAAATGAGACTTTCCGCGATCGTGATGCTAATGGAAACATAACCGGAATAGAGACAAACGGTCAAAAGATTGTTACTCCGGAAGAAAAAGAAAAGAGAGTCAAGGAGTGTACAGACCGTAAAGAAATCTATTGTGAACGAACCGGAAGTTGTGTTCGCACACAAAGCGATTGCAATCCAAAGTGAAAGGAAACATAAAAAATAAAACCCCGTAATTTACGGGGTTTTATTTTTTGTTTTATTATCAAATTTATCTTAAGAAATAATCTCTCAGATAATTAGGCAAATCCGCCGTTGCAACACGATGTTGCTCCATGGTATCGCGATCACGGATTGTTACGGTTTCCGGCTGATTTTCAATCGTTTCAAAATCTACCGTAATACATAACGGCGTACCGATTTCATCATGACGACGATAGGCCTTCCCGATATTTCCCGTATTTTCAAGAGCAACACGTCCGATACCGAGTTTTAACAGATTTTGCTTAATCTCATGACATTTGTTCATGATTTGCTCATTATTCTTTTTCAGCGGAATAACGGCAACTTTAATCGGAGCTAAATGCTTTTTGAGTTTCAAAACAATACGGCTGTTACCCTCGCCTAAATCTTCTTCTTCATAAGCTTCGGTCATAACCGCCAAAACACCGCGATCAACACCCATTGACGGTTCAATAACAAACGGAACAACCCAAGCATTGCTCTCATCATCACGAATACATAATTTTGTGGTTGAATCAGAATTAGCATGGCAATGTGATGACAAATTTAATTCATCCTGACCTTTGGTATGGTTACCCAAGTCATAATCCGTACGATTGGCAATACCTTCCAACTCTTCCATACCATGAGGGAATTGATATTCAATATCATAACAAGCTTTAGCATAATGCGCCAAATCTTCTTTCGGAGTTGTATAGATATTCATACGCTCTCTTTTTAAGCCCTGTTCTTCCCACCATTTAATCCGAGCTTCTTTCCACATTTCATGCCATTTTTCATCTTCTCCGGGCATTACAAAGTATTCAAGTTCGGCTTGTTCAAATTCACGAACACGGAAAATAAAGTTACGCGGCGTAATTTCATTGCGGAAAGATTTACCGATTTGAGCAATACCGAACGGCAATTTACGAGATGTTGAATCGACAACATTTTTAAATTGCGTAAAAATAGCTTGAGCTGTTTCCGGACGCAGGTAAGCAATATTTTCTGCATTTTCTACAGGACCGACTGTTGTTTTGAACATCAGGTTAAAAGGACGGGGTTCCGTTAAATCCGTTGCACCGCAATTTGGACATTTACCGTCTTTAATATGGTCTGCACGAAAACGACCTTTACATTTGCGGCAATCCGTCATTGGATCCGAAAAAGTATCTTCATGACCGGAATAATGTAAAACCTTGCGATTGGTCAAAATTGAAGCATCCAGACCTTCAACATCATCACGCTCATAAATCATAGCGCGCCACCAAGCGGCTTTCAAATTATTTTTGAGTTCAACTCCTAACGGACCGTAATCATAAACTCCCTGCATTCCGCCATAAATATCTGCATTTTGAAAGATAAAACCGCGGCGTTTGCACAAAGAAACCAACTGATCCATTGTTGTTGCAACCATTTTTTGTGTCCTTTTATCTAGAAATTGATTAAATTTTAACTTATTTGTTTTTATTATATTTAGATACAAAAAGCAAGCGGAGATAATAAAATCATGGCAAAAAATACAACAACAGTCGCTTTAATCTATGACTTTGATGAAACATTGAGCGTGGATTATATGCAGTCTTTCGGATTGATACAATCTCTCGGTTTCAAACCTGATGCTTTTTGGAAAAAGGCTAATCTTTGGTCTGCCAATAACGGCGCAGATCAAATTACCGGTACAATGTATTATTTTATGAAAACCGCCAAAGAAAAAGGCATTTCCCTTTCTCGTGAAGTATTAAACAATTTTGGTAAGCATATTGAATATTATAACGGTGTATTAGGCTGGTTTGAGCGCATTAATAATTTCGGACGCGCTTTAGACTTAAATATTGAACATTATATCATCTCTTCCGGCTATGAAGAAATTGTCGAGGGAACAGAAATCAGAAAATATTTCAAAGATGTTTTTGCCTGCTCTTTTGCCTATGGCGTTGACGGTGAGCCTGTTTGGCCGGCTCGCGTCGTCAATTACAGCATTAAAACACAATGTCTGTCCAAAATAAATAAAGGCCTGGGTAAAAATGACGATATTGCCGTTAATGAATATACGCCCGATGCTGAACGTCGTATCCCGTTTAAACAGATGATTTATTTCGGAGACGGAATGACAGATATTCCGTCCATGAAGCTGACGAAAGAGCGCGGCGGCAATGCCATTGCCGTTTACACCCCCAAAAGTCATGCCAAAAAGAAAGCTATGAAACTCTTGGTCGATAATCGGGTAAATTTTGCTCTTCCGGCTGATTACAGCGAAAATAAAGAAATTGATATTGTTGTCAAAACAATATTAGATAAAATCGCAACCGAACGAGATTTGGACGTATTGAAAGCTCGCGAAGAAAAGAAAAAACAATTACAAAAATCTCTTCTTGGCGTTACCCGCAGTAAAAAATAAATCTATAATTCTATCTGCATACCATCATATGCCAGTCGAAAATTATCAGGCAAAACAGCAGATAATTCATCATAATCTACTCGCGCGGATAAATGTGTCAGGATAACCTGTTCCACATTAATTCCATCCACAACTTTTTTGACGTTTTCTAAATCGCTGTGTCCGTTTTTTTCAGGATAAAGTCCGTTATTACATTCAATAACTAAGAGTTTTACACCATTTAAAATTCTTAGCCCTTCTTCTGAAAGATTTTCCCAATCCGTTACATAAGCAAACTCTTTATGCCTAAAAGCAGAACATTTCCATCTATGATGCGGAACTTGAAAAGTTTGGAAATCTATACCTGCGGCGTTGAAATAACCAATATTTGGCAATTGTTTCCAAATTAAGCCGGCCCCTTCCGGCTCGCCGCCATTAAATAAAAAGCTGTAACTTGTTTTAATATCTTTTTCCGTTTCCTGATTTACCCAAATCTCAATACTATGTCCCAGCAAAGAACATGCACGAGATAATTCCGGTAAAGAAGCAATATGATCATAATGAGGATGCGTAATAAAAACCGCATCGACATCTGTAATGTTATTTTGATTAATTTGTAAACGTAATTCCGGCCCGGTATCAATAATAAATTTTTTACCTTCTGTTTCTAAATACAGCGAAGCACGCATGCGCTGATTTTTAATATTATCAGGATTAGCTTTCCTCCATTGGTTAAAAATCATAGGACAACCATAAGCTGAACCGGAACCTAAAATTGTTATTTGCATGCTTTCCCTCTCAAATATTTTGCACATAAATGATAAAATATTATAACTTGATAAAAAAATACTTGCAAAATAAAAAAAATTAACATAGAAAGGAGCTATGCTTTATTGGGGTGTCGCCAAGTGGTAAGGCATCGGCTTTTGGTGCCGACATTCGTAGGTTCGAATCCTGCCACCCCAGCCAGATTGGAGAGGAGTTGCATTTTTTAATGTAACTCCTTGATTTTTATCT
>CAYTQF010000027.1:0-16408 GCA_964440165.1 uncultured Azospirillaceae bacterium | reverse complement strand
GCAACGGATAAAACCTTTTTAGCCTCGTCCTGACCAATAACGTATTGATCTAAAAATTCTTTAATTTTAGACGGTGTCGGTAATTTTTCCGGAGTAACACCGGCTTCAGCTTTTGCTTCCTGAGCTATTTCATCAGAAACAATATTAATACAAACCTCAATACATTCATCGCAAATATAAACGTTTCTTCCGGCCACCAGTTTTTTCACTTCTGCCTGACTTTTTCCGCAAAAGGAACAATGCAGCATTTCTTTTTCATCACTCATAATTACCTGCCTTATTTAACAATTTCATCACGACGGGCTACGATATGGTCGATCAAACCAAATTTCAAAGCCTCTTCAGGTGTCATAAAATTATCTCTATCCATAGCTTTTTCAATAACAGACAATTTCTGACCGGTATTATCGGCATAGATCTGATTCAAACGTTTACGCATATCCAAAATCAATTTAGCCTGAATTTCAATATCCGTAGCCTGCCCTTTAGCACCGCCTGACGGCTGATGAATCATAATCTGAGAATTAGGCAGAGAAAAACGTTTTCCCTTTGCACCGCCGGCCAACAAGAAAGATCCCATAGAACAAGCTTGACCGATACACATTGTATTTACATCACAAGAAATGTATTGCATCGTGTCATACATTGCCATACCGGAAGTAATTACGCCGCCCGGAGAATTAATGTACAAGAAAATATCTTTCTTTGGATTTTCCGATTCCAAAAACAGCAATTGAGCACATACCAAAGAAGAAACTTCATCATTAACTTCGCCTGTCAAAAATATAATTCGTTCTTTTAACAAACGGGAATAAATGTCAAATGAGCGTTCACCTCTGGATGTTTGTTCAATAACCATTGGCACCAGCATATTTTTATAAACGTCTGTAGGATCCTTTTCAAACATTCTTTTTTTCCTTAATTTGAATAAATTAATCTGCACTAAAGTATATAATCATATTATCAACAAATTATTAATACTTGAAACAAACTTTTTTTTATAAAACAAAAAAAATCCCCCGACTAAATGTCGAGGGATTTTCAAAAGCTCAAAAATTAAGCTGATTTCTTAGAAGCTTTCTTTTTTGCAGGCTTTTTATCTTCATCAAAAGCATACAATTCTTCAATTGTTACTGTTTTTTCAGAAATATCAGATTTGTCGAGAATATAATCAACAATTTTTTCTTCAAAAACAGGAGCTTTCAAAGATTCAACAGCTTGTTTATTCTTCAAATAGAAATCAAACACAGCTTTTTCCTGTCCCGGATATTTTTTAGCTTCATTCATAATAGCCTTATTGATATCTTCCGGCGTAATTGTAATTTTTGCATCTTTACCGATTTCAGAAAGCAACAAACCGAGTTTAACACGACGAACAGCAATATCTTTGTATTCAGCTAATAACTCTTCTTCAGATTTTGCTTTCTCTTCTTCGTCTAATTGGTTGTATTTCTTTGCATTTTCATATTGAGCAACAATTGCTTTGTATTCGGCGTCAACCAATCCTTCAGGAACTTCAAAGCTATAAGCAGCATCTAAATTATCAAGCAGCTGACGTTTTAACTTCATACGACTGGCAACTTCATAATCCCCTTTAATTCTGCCGGAAATAACTTCTTTAAGCTTATCCAGATTTTCTTCGCCCATTGTTTTAGCAAAGTCATCGTTAATTTCAATTTCTTTCGGCTCACGCATTTCTTTGATTTCAACGGCAAAAACAGAGTCTTTACCGGCCAAATCTTTAGCATGATAATTTTCAGGGAACTTAACTTTAACATCAACTTTATCCCCGACATTTTTACCGACAAGCTGATCTTCAAATCCCGGAATAAAAGAACCTGAACCCAATTCCAAAGGATAATTATTACCCTTACCGCCTTGGAACTCAACACCATCGACAGAGCCGACAAAATCAATTACCAAAGTATCTCCGAGTTTGGAAGCACGAGCTTCTTCAACTTTAACGGCATGACTGCGAGACTTAGCTAAAAATCCGAGAGCTTTTTCAACTTCTTCAGCCGGAACTTCAGCAACCGGTTTTTCCAGCTTAATATTACTCAAATCACCGATTTTAATTTCAGGCAGTTGTTCTACGGTAACTTCAAATTCAATATCTTTTCCGTCTTCAAACTTGCTCAATTTAACATCTGGCATCATAGCCGGAACAATTTTCTGAGCTTTTAAAGTTTCTTCAACGGCATCTCTTACGACCTCATCCAAAACTTCGCCCAAAACAGCCGTTCTGTATTTTTGTTTCAACATGGCTTTCGGTGCTTTACCCGGTCTAAAACCGGCAATTTTTGTTGTTTTGGAAACAGCTGCAATTTTATCATCTACTTTTTTCTCAAAATCAGCTGCATTAATTGTAACTTGGAATGCCTTTTTCAGACCTTCTGACTTTAACTCTTTAACGTTCATAACAATCTCTTTTGCTAAAAAAATTAACCATTTTCCGTATGTTAACAAAAAATGGTGCAGGCGGAGAGACTCGAACTCTCACAGCAAAGCCACCAGATCCTAAGTCTGGCGTGTCTACCAATTTCACCACGCCTGCAAACCAAATAATTGCTTGCATAGTACATAAAAAAATTTTTAAATCAAGACAAAATTCACAATCTGAATAAAATTATTGTAATCTTTTATAATATTGAATATTATGGTGCCAACTATTGCTAATACAATCAGTTTTGGGGGTAAAACAGTGTTTTCCAATTCATTAAAAATTATGTTATCTACAGCTCTTGCAGCCGGTTCTTTATGCTCTTGCAGTTTTGTCGAAAAGCACACCAGTCCGGAAACTTATAAAATGCTGACATTCAACGATGACGGCGTTGCCGAGGCTAATTTGGCCGTCGTAGCTTTTTCTTCAGGAAATTTAGATGAAGCGGATAAACATGTTTTAGAATCTCTGCACGATAACAAGAAAAACGCTAATGCATTATTAGTCGGCGCCCTGCTCTCTGAAAAAACCGGACGTCCGAACCGTGCCCGCCAATATTATGAAGAAATTCTGCTTTATAACGGTAATGATGTTTCTATGCTGGGTGCTTTGGGTTCAGAACCGGAAAAAATCACGGATATCGCCCGCCGTCGTTTACGTACGCTCAATCTGTCGCAAAACCAACTGATTGTTGAAGACAAAGACGGTACTAAAGTATTTAATGTTTCGGATGAAGCTTCTGTTCAAAACGGTATGACAGCTCTTGAAGAAGCGCTTTTCCTTCGTGAAAAGACACAAACAGGTAAAACACAAGCCGAAGCTGAAGCAGATCGTAAAGCGGTTGAAATTTTGTTTGATGATGGCGAAATGAACACCGTCTCTCGCTTTATCATATTAAAAGAACTTGCCGAAAATGATATGATTACAAAAGAAGAATTTTTGCGGGCCAGACAGGCAAATATCGGTGGTCTGCTGCCTTTAACACACCGGCCGCCGGCTGCTTCTTCCGTTAAAGCCGTTCCGACCGCGGCTGTTATTGTTGATAGAATAAACGCTCTCAAATCAGCCGTTGAAGACAGAGCTATTACGCCCAAAGAATTTTCAGCCGAACGTAATTTGATTATTGAGGCTGTATTACCGACACAACCGACAACACGTCTCAAAAACAAAGCACCGGCTAAAGATATTCTTTCTGCCGCAAAAGATTTACGCAAATTGGAAGTCATTTACGACTTGAATCTGATTACATCCAGTGAAAAAGAAAAAGAACAAAAAGCCATCGAAAAATCTCTTGGTTTAGGCGGAGAGCAAACAGCCGAACAAGAAGTTTCTCCGCAACAACAACCGGCTTCTGTTACGGTAAATGTCCAAACAATACAACAACCGTCTCAGGCACAACAGGATAATCAAACCCAAGATAACGTTCTGGTAGAAACACAAACATCAATTATTCCGGCTAACTATCCGACCAGCAATGAGCAACCTTTATTGCCGGCTGTTTCCAGCCCGTTTAATAACTAAGATTTGGAAAAAAGAAAGTTATGAGTACAGTTAATCCTCGCAAAACATTTGCGATTATTTCACACCCTGATGCCGGTAAAACGACATTAACGGAAAAATTGCTTTTATTCGGAGGCGCCATTCAACAAGCCGGAACCGTTAAGGCTCGCGGAGAAAATCGTCGTGCGCGTTCCGACTGGATGAAAGTCGAGCAAGAACGCGGAATTTCTGTCGCTTCTTCCGTTATGACATTTGATTATAAAGGTATCACATTTAACCTGCTTGATACACCGGGACACGAAGACTTTTCCGAAGATACCTATCGTGTACTGACTGCTGTTGATTCATCTGTAATGGTGATTGATTCAGCTAAAGGTATTGAAACTCAAACCAAAAAACTTTTTGAAGTCTGCCGCCTGCGCAATGTTCCGATTATCACATTTATCAACAAACTTGACCGAGAAGGACAAGATCCGTTTTTCTTGTTAGATGATATTGAAAAGACCCTGGCTTTGGATGTTACGCCTGCCAGCCGGACGATCGCTATGGGTAAAGATTTTTTGCCTTTTTATGATTTATTAAATGACCGCCTGATATTAATGAACAAAACCGGCGATAAATCTTCTATTAATGCAACAATAGAAACCTGCCAAGGACTGTTTGATGAAAAATTAGATAAACTGTTACCTGAATACGCCGTCAAAAAACTGCGCGATGATGTAGAAATGGTAAGAGAATTATGTCCGGCATTTGACTACGAACTCTATTTAGCCGGCGCTTTAACTCCTGTGTTTTTCGGCAGTGCCATCAACAATTTCGGTGTGCAAGAAGTGTTGGAAGGATTGCATAAATTAGCACCATCCCCTCGCCCGCATCCGGCTCAAGAACGAGAAGTTAATCCTGATGAAAACAAAGTTACCGGCTTTATTTTCAAAATTCAGGCCAATATGGACCCGAAACACAGAGACCGTATTGCATTTATGCGAATTTGTTCCGAACACTATAAACGCGGTATGACTTTAACTCAAGTTCGTACGGGCAAAGGCTTAAAAGTCCCCACTCCCGTAATGTTTTTAGCCCAAGACCGAGAACTAGCAGAAGATGCTTTTGCCGGAGATATTATCGGTATCCCCAACCACGGGCAATTACGTATCGGCGACAGTTTAACCGAAGGCGAAAAAATTCATTTTACCGGTATTCCAAGCTTTGCGCCTGAACTGTTAAAAAGCGTTCGTGCTTTAGATCCGCTCAAATCCAAACACCTTGGCAATGCTCTGCAACAGATTGCGGAAGAAGGCGGCGCCAGCGTATTTAAACCGATTGTCGGCGCAGAATGGATTGTCGGTGTGGTCGGAACTTTACAGTTTGAAGTTATGGCTGATCGTATTCGTTCCGAATTCGGTATCCCTGTCATGTTTGAACCGACACAATATTACACGGCTCGCTGGATCAGCTGTCCGGATAAAGCAGAATTCAAACGTTTTATGGATACCAATCAGCTCAATATTGCAGAAGATCATGACGGAGAAATTGTTTTTCTTGCCCGTAACGCATGGCATTTGGGAAAAATACAGGAAGATTTCCCCAAACTCGTCCTCAGCAAAACTCGCGAACAGGTAATTTAACAACAGAAAATAGAAAAACCGCTTGTGCGTATCAAAAAGATATTCCCAACATTCAACTTTTCGCAGGAGAGTCAATGTGGGTTAAAATATTTTGAGAAATATTTTTCACTAACTGCGGCATATTGATTCTCCTGTTGTACTTATCATACAATCCTCTCCATCTTTGCCACAATATTGCAGAATTTTTTTCAATTTGTTTCTGCCGCATTTCAATGCCAAAAGAAGTATGGCGTTTATGATATACATACAAATCGTCAATCAAGATAAGAGCCCAACCATTATTTAAGGCACGAAAAGCCAAATCTGTCTCTTCGCAATAACCTCTGCCATAAATTTCATCAAGATATCCGACGGTATCCAAAACCTGTCGGCGAACACAAAAACAAAATCCTTCAGGGCAAAGTATATTGGGATAACTTTTTTCAGATATATTCTCAACCAGCTTATCCATCTCGTCAACACTCATATTTTCCGGCAAAGGAATAGACCACAATCCAGAATCTGAAGCGATCGGACTGGCAATTCCGGCATACGTATTTTTGTTAAAACAATATATTATTTTACGCTCTAAAGACTGAGGAATAACAGTATCGGAATTAAGCAACACAACAACATCTCCCGTAGCCTGCTTCATACCTCGATTGCACGTTTTAATAAACCCCAAATTTTCCTTATTTTCCATTAATTTAAATTTTGGATTTTTCAAAGACCATTCACGTAAAAATTCCGTTGTTTCCGATCCGGAGGCATCATTAATGACTAAGATGTCAATTCTGTCTGAAAAATTTGCCTTAACAATACTGTTAAACAGTTTTTTCACATCATCCAAAGCATTATAAACGGGAATAATAACAGAAATGGTACTAACATTGTTAAACTGCACCGTCGCACCAAAATGATTTAAGCAAGGAATTCGTATATAATTTTTTCCCTGAACGATTGTTTCATTTTTCTGAACGGCTTGACTAATGCTCAAATTGTTTTTCCACAGCGAATAATCAAACCCTAACTGATCACGTCGAGAATAATTTTGAATAAGATGCCACCATAAATTTGCAAAAGATATTTGCGATGTTTGGTTATGCTTTCTTATTAAAATTGATGTTTCTGATAGTCCGTGATGAGAAGGATAGTTTTCCTCCTTTAAAAATTCGGCTTCTTTTTTTATAATTTCGGGATAATCTTTATGCAATAGCAAAACGGTCTCAACTTCGTCATAAACACAATCGCGCTCGGGATGTTTATATGAAAAGACAACATCCTTTGACTTCAAAAATATATCAGCTTTTCTAAATAGTGCTTTTGTCAAAACATCAATATTACCATCGATCCAAATACTGTATTTATAATCAGGAAACAAAACATGAGGATGAACCTTATGCCAACGTGCATTTCGAACGTTATCCAACGTATCAAATTGTAGTTTTTTTATGGTCCATACCCCTACTTTTTGTTGTTGCAGCAAACATTCATTATCTGTAAAACAAACATAATCCCAATTCAAATCCTGATATGTATGTTGAATTAAATTATCATAATTCCCCGTAATACAAGTATAAATAACACCGCAATTGTACTTATGTTTCTTTTTAATAATGGTAGTTTTGTGATGCTCAACCATACCAGAATATCGATTTTCTTTTTTTCCAAACTTTTCCCAGTGTAAAAAAGGATTCATATCAGCCGCTGCAACATCAGGATAAAGCTCCAAATACAACCTTCCGTCAAAATACGGCGTACAATTGCGATTTTCCCGCCATCCACAATCAAGATAATGCCTAACAGGATCAATACCGGCAGATTTAACATCAGGATTTTGTTCCAAATACCATTTTTTATCAAACAATGTTGACTTGGCAATAACGCCATAATCGGAATCATCCTTCTGCAAAAAAAACTTTCTTACCTGAAATATCTTTCTCCAAAATTTGCGTAATCCGTATTCTGTCATAAATTTCTTCCTTCCAATTTTCTATGATATATTGGAATTTTTATAAATTTAATCAGCCTATAATTATTTTTTGTTACCTTATTACAATATATAAAACGGCAAAACCCAAATATATTAAAAGATACAGAAATAAACACATCTCTGTCAAATCCCTGCATTTCATATCCATCAGCAATAGTCAAACAGCCGAATACACGTTCTAAAACATGTGCTAAAGTTCCATCTTTCCCAGTCCCTTCCGATGCACAAAAATCCTGTATTCTAAAATTGTCTTTAATTTTTTGCAACAAACAAGCACGGCACATAAACATCGTTCCGGCAACAAAACAAATTTTTTTCGGAATAGGATATCCTAACCGTTCCATAACCGTACAAACTTCATCTCGCACACTGTCTGAACATATGTTATCAGAAGTAATTAAAGATTTAGAAGCAACCATACCCAAATCTGGATATTTATCAAATGCCTTAATATTTTTATGAAATAACTTTTTGGAACCGAGTAAACTGTGCGTAAGCAGCTTAAACCAAAATTTACGACTGATATAATGTCCGTTAATTAATGTATCAACACCATTGGATTTATTTTTGGTATGCAATTTCATTATCAAATCATATTCAGATAAATCAATATGATGTAAAAAATCCACAAAAGGCCCGATATCGTACCCCAGATTATCAACTATCCAAATTTTGGCAGAAGGACAAAGCTCTCTAATTCTATTTTCAATCTCCGGCTGAGATTTGACAAGTGTTACATACAAATCGTACGGATATCTTCCCATATTTTGCAGCAAATCAGCAAACTCATCCCACATATCGGTATAATACAAATGCAAATGGATCGCGAGTTTGAGTGTCATTATTATTTCCTTCAACTATAGAATAAAAAACCACCCCAAAGAAGGTGGTCGGAGAGTTCGAAAATCATATCGTATAAAATGACTCTTTCAGCCTTTCAAACCATATTTTTTCAAGGATAGAAATACAGTTCTTGGACATACGCTAAAAGCTCCCCGACCCTATTTCTATGAATCGGGGATATATTTATCATCTGTAAACAATCTGACAGATAATTAACGATGTTATACCCAACACCGTATACGATATAAAAGCTTTCGACAGCTCCGCACCTTTCTAAAGGCGCTAACCGATATAAACATATATCAGATAGACAAATATTATCTGACAATTAAGCAAAAATCAATAATAAATTTAGAAATATTCTACTAAAAGTATAAAATAAAGATATTTAAACTTAATACCTTCTGTTGGTCTCCCAAATCCAGGCCGTACGAATAATATCTTCAATATTCGTATATTCCGGTTTCCAACCCAAAACTTCTTTAGCTTTGCTGTTATCGGCAAACAAACGAGCCGGATCACCGGCACGACGCTCAGCATATTCTGTCGGACAAGTCTTTCCGCTAACTTTTTCTGCAGCGGAAATAATCTCTTTAACAGACGTTCCGACACCTGTGCCTAAATTTAAGCAGCCGTTATAAGAACCAAGTTTCTCCACCGCAAGACGGTGTGCCGTCGCCAAATCCTCAACATGAATATAATCACGAATACATGTGCCGTCCGGTGTATCATAATCTGTTCCAAAAACTTTAATATTCTTCCGTTCTCCTTTAATCGCTTTCAGGACCAACGGAATAAGATGTGTTTCCGGCGTATGACTTTCTCCGATAGAACCATCTGCGGCACATCCGGCCGCATTAAAATAACGCAAAGCAATATGTTGCAAACCGTACGCTTTTTCATAATCTGCAAATATTTGCTCAATCATAAGTTTCGTACGCCCGTACGGATTAATCGGATTCTGAGAATGTTTTTCGTCAATCGGTGTATATAACGGATCGCCATAAGTTGCGCATGTACTTGAGAATACAATTTTCTTTACATTATGCGCCATCATCGCATTTAACAGATTAACCGTTCCGACAACATTATTCTGATAATATTTCTCAGGATCCTGTACACTCTCACCCACATAAGTAAAAGCGGCAAAATGCACGACAGCATCAATTTTGTGTGTATCAAATAACTTCTGCAAAGAAAACTTATCAGCCAAATCGGCATGAACAAATACAGCACGTTCATCAACCGCCTCCCTATGCCCGTATATTAAATTATCGGCAACCACTACGTCATAACCGTTATTTAACAGATGTCGAACCGTATGAGACCCTATATAACCGGCACCGCCCATAACTAAAATTGTTTTCATAAATGTTCTCCTTAAATTAAAAAGCAGAATTCCAATAACGTTTTCCAAAACTATCTTTTACACGATGAATTTGTATCTTATTTTTATTAAAATAAACAGACAAAGCACCTTCTTGAGAATAATCTTTACCATCAATTAAAATACCGCCGTCTTTATGCAGCTGAACTTTTTCCTTATAAATGCAGTCATCCTCATCACATTTCAAATCCAACCAATTCGAATGATGCGCCTCACCTTTATATATCTTACGTAAAGTTTCCTGCTGCTCCGGTAATGGCTTAGTTGAAGCTAACTTTTCCAACCACATCTGGCGGCTAAAATAATTCCCTCGCCCCGGCAAAATAACAATTTCCCCGTTATTATCTTTCACGGCAAACAATTTCGCCTCTTCATCAACCAAGACATCCGGTATTTTAACCGTAAAAACACTCAAAAAACCTAAAACAATGACAACAAAACCCCATAAACGCCACTTTGTCTGCCACAATGCCAGCCATAAACCGCCACCAACAATCAATGCCAATCCCCACCATGGCATGGATAAAACCTGATAAGACGCATTATCTATTCCTGAAACATATTCCGTAATCCGATTAACCCATGCAATACCCTGTCCGGCAATTCGAAGCGGATATTCATACAGTCCTAAAGGCATCAATAAAAGTGTAAATAACACACAAGGCATAATCCACAAACCGATAATCGGTCCGGCTGATAAATTTGCCAAACTGGTATAAACAGCAACACGATTAAAATGATATATAGCAAATGGTAACGTAGCGATACTCGCTACAAAATCAGCCACCAAAATCCCGGCTAAATAGACAATAACCGTTTTAAATAACTTAACAATAACACCTTGTTTCTTATCATGAACAATAAAGCCATGCATAGAACCGGCATATTTTTCATAAAAAGCAATCAGCATGATCACGGCAGCAAAAGACATTTGAAAACCGGCACTAATCAAAACCTGCGGCTCAAGAATTAAAATAATAAGTGCTGCCCATGCCGCCATACGCATTGAAATAGCCAATCTGCCGAATAAAACACCGATCAAAACAAATGTTGTCATAATAAAGGCGCGCTGGGTTGATATCTGCCAGCCGGAAATCACAAGATAAATAAAACTCATAACAATTGCTGATCCGGCAGCAATTTTTTTAGAATCATAACGTAAAGCAACACTGGGAATAAGAGCTAACAAGAGACGAATAACAAAAAACATCATACCGGCAATCATTCCCATATGCAGTCCTGAAATCGCCAAAAAATGAGCCAAACCGGAATCTCTATAACGACGAACAGTTTCCAAATCAATTAAACCGCGCTCTCCTGCAATAACAGCCGTAGCGATCCCCACTTCCTCTTTCGGTAATATATTTTTGATATTATCAACAACCAAATTTCTAAGCTTATCTATTAACCTCAATGTTTTATTAGGAAAAACGCCAATATCTTTACAAGTAATTTTATATACGGAAGTATCTGTAAAACCGGTCGCTTTAATACCGTCAAAATACAATTTCCGATTAAATTGATAACCTCGTTCTAAATTAGGTTGAAGCGGTGGTTGGACGGTTGCTGCCATTTCCACACAATCACCCGTATTTATTTTTTCATACGAATTCAACGGCGTAATTCGATACTTTCCGGCAATATTGTTACCGTCAAAATCCTGCATATGATCCAAAATCAAATACGCCCGACCGCGATAATTATATCCGGTCTCCGCAACATATCCCTTGAGATAAAGTGTATTTTCTTCCTCAGGTCCCGAAACTGATGATAAATGATATGCCCTAGCCTGAATATTTACAAACCCCAAAACAATCAGACTAATAACGCCCAATATTCCCAGTTTTAACGGTGCATGACGAAAAACATAAGCTAAAACGATTAAAGCTTCCACAACAAACATCGAGATCCAAATACTCGGCTCAAACGGCAGCAAAAAATACAAAGAAATTCCCAGACCAAACCAAACCGGCACCCACAGAAACCACCGTTCCTGCTCTGCTTCTAAATATTTTTTTACATTATACCACCACAACATATTTATTTCTTTAGTTGTAAAATAACATCACAGGCCTTTTCACTCGGCGTTTGATTATCCATACCCAGCAATTTCCGTAACTTTTTAAATCCGTCCATCTGTTTATCATACCAATCATTATGGTTCAACAGACCATCAATATAAGAACGTATATTACCGGCAATACAACGCTCCTGCAATAATTCGGGAATAATCTCCCGTCCCAAAATGATATTGGAAAGATTAACAAATTGAATATGCAAAAAACGCTTAGCCAACATGGCGGACAACGGAGAAACTTTATAAGCCACAATATGCGGCACATCAACAATCGCCAACTCCAATGCCACTGTTCCTGACGCGGCAATTGCTGCTGTTGAAGCTTTAAATGCATTATAACGATTATCTTCATCTTCAACAATTGTCAGCGGCAGTTTACTGTCTTTGCACATATTCTTAACACGCTCGGCCACAGTTTTCACCGTCGGAATAACAAAATGCATATCCGGATGCTTTTCATAAAGCTGTTGAGCTGCCTCTAAAAAAACCGGCAATAAACGAACAACTTCATTATGGCGAGACCCCGGTAAAATAGAAATAATCGTTTTATCATCCGCAATACCGTTTTGTTTTCTAAAAACGGCGGCATCTCCATCAACAACACGGCTTTCAATAACCGGATGCCCCACACAAACCGCATCTAATTTATACGGAGTAAAGTATTTGGGCTCCTGAGGTAATAATGTCATCAATAAATCAACATATTTATACATGGTTCTGGCACGTTTCTTTTTCCAAGCCCAAACTTGCGGCGCGACATAATGCACTTGAGGAATACCCATTTTTTTCTTACGTACGGCTTTCTGAACACGAGAACCAAAGCTCCAGCTGTCAATAGAAATAATCACATCCGGTTTTTTATCTTCAATATCGGCAACTGTTTGCTTAATAAGTTTTAAGACTTTTGGAATACTTGGAATTACTTCAGCCAAACCCATAATTGCCAAATCAGAAATATCAAACAAAGATTTCAATCCGGCAGCTTCCATACTTTCACCGCCGACACCAAAAAATTCCACCTGATTATCGGTTTTCTTCTGCATCGCCTTCATTAAACGGGAACCAAGCAAATCTCCTGATGGTTCGCCGGCAATCAAATATATTTTCATTTTCCACCCATATAATCAGCAGGATTAATTCCTGCAACAAAAATTCCATACTTATCGGCCAGCTTTATAGTCTCTGCTTCATTAGCAATCAGACCGTTTCCGGCATGCAAGACAATTCCTTGCAATCCGGCTTCTTTAGCAGCAATAACCGTCTTGTCTCCGATAGTCGGCAAATCAATCCGCATATCTTGTTGAGGTTTGCGAATTTTAACCAAAACACCGCCTTCTCCTTTGCGACGATAAGTTCCGCAGCGCCGAATAAGTTCTCCGGTACCTTCAATACCCTCAACGCCTAAAACCAAACCTTGCTGCACAATAACCGCCTGTCCGACATCTAAACGACCGAGTTCTGTGGCAACTTCTACAGCACGACGAATATCTTCCTTTGCTTGCTTTGAGGGTTTATGTTTTCCGAGAACGCCTTCTTTAATTAAAATTTCGGGCATAACTTCCTGTATACCGCGCACCACCAAACCTTCACTTTCTAATTCTTTAACCAAAGCGCGGAGAATACCGTCATCCCCGATAGATTTAAATCCCAATTTAGTAAAAAAAGCCGTTGTCCGCATATCCGGAATTAAATCTTTAAAAGACGGACGACGAATTGTACCGATCATAACAATTTCTTGCACCTTTTCTTCCGCCAGTTTTTTAAACCCGGTTCCGGCTTGACCGATACGCAGCCACATATGCGGAATATCATTATTAACTAAATCTTTATCAGCATTACCTTCAACGGCCAATACAAAATAATCTCGTCCATGCGCTTTACAATAATTAATCAGAGTTTTGGGGATATCTCCGCCGCCGGCAATAATTCCTAATTTTTTATACATCTATATAATTCCGTTAAAACAAATATATTTCGGAGTTTAATAGATTCATACAATTTTACAATCACAAAATACAATTTATGCCATAGATACTACCAACAAACCAGAAAGAAATCTCTACCGCTGATAAAGTATCATTTTCGCAAAATGGTATTAAAATTAAGAAGATCTTTTTCTGACTAAATCTATTCTAAATCATATCTCAGATACATAAATTATAGTTATTTTTCAATCATATATTCACGTATATAAGAGCGTAAATTTTCAACAAATTTCGGAACATTATGCACTTCACGAATATACCTTATCGCAGCTTGTGCCAAATTTTGACGTTTATTATCATCAGTCATTAATATACGGATAGCATCTACAAACAAGTTAACTTTATCAAAACCGTCTCCCAAAACATCGCCCACCCAAACTCCGAATTTTGAAGTTAAATTTTCAGGATTTCGATTAGAAACCAAAACAGTTCCAAAAGATAAAGCTTCTAAAAAAGAAACAGGCAAAGCCTCATGGATACTGGTATTCACTAAAATTTTCGCATCTTTTAAAAATTGTGTCTTCTGTTCACCTTCGACATGTCCGGCAAAATGCAAGTTTGGGATTTTCATATACTTTTCCAAAACTGCAGAATTTTTCTCTTTCTCTCGCATTGTTTTTCCCAAAATAAAAAATTCATATTCAGGCATAGCCTTAGCTATTTCACAAAAAAGCCATCCCCTTTTGACGGATTCAATGCGCCCCAAAAAGATAATCATATTTTTCTTAGGGTAAGAAGATATATCAAATGTCTCATCAATTTCAACAGGATTAGGCATATACAGAATAGGAGTATACCGAGAAAGTCTATATAGATCAATGGCTTTCTGGTTTAAGAAATATCCTTGCGAGATAAAAGACACTTGTCCCTTTTTAAACAAATTATTAACCAAATCATAAGTAGGTTGATAATAATAATTTTTTTCAGGAAATAAATTAACTGTTTCAATCTCTTCCCATTCATATTTTGGCCGAGGATCTTGTATCCACAAAATTAAATGTTTTCGAGCAAACTCAGTATCTTTCCGAATAATATCTGCAGACGGATTTGTTAATTCCACAGACAAGTATAAATCATAATTTTTACGCCGTAAAAATTTTTCCATATACCGATAATCATTTGGTAAATAATAAACATCTGTGTTGTCAACTCGAAAATGTTGGGAAAAATACTTACTATTCCCCCGTTTCAGTAATACATCCACTTTTATGTCATCACAAGGAATATATTTACAGATATAATGACGAGCCAAAAATCCATATCCGCCTAAAGCAGTTCCTGCTCCACCAAAAAATTCATCAACTAATAGAGCTACCTTTGTGTATCTTTTCATTTTTTACTCTTGATAGAAAACAACGTAATCAAATTAAAAAGTTTATAAATCCGTTTCTGCCCATTTTTTTTATATTTGCACGAAAATAAAGGAAGAAAGGACAAAAGTTTATATTGTATCTTACCACCTCTTTTTAATACCGAAAAAAGAGGTAAAAAACCCAATAAATTAAAATATTCTTTTTTATTCGGAACAGATATATCCCCATCTAAAATATATTTAAAAACATTTCCTTGTAAAAGTTCACGCATTGATTGATTAAATTTAATTTCAAACCATTGATAGTAAGGCGTCATAGAGGCGACACACCAAAATTCCACCATATTTTTAATTGGAGCTCTATTACATTCGTTACGAACGGCATTCCATGGTTTTTTGCTAGATTCAAAATGACGAATAACCCCATTTTTATATTCTTCTTGCATTTGTAAACGATGTTGAGGATCACGATGAGCTAATTCCATTTCAATAAAACGAGTTGTAAGATTAAAACGCCATGGTAATTCCGTATATTGGGCATCAAAGTATTTATTCAACAAATCTTGATCCCCTAACACAATATGTTTACTGTATTGATTGGCTATTTCTGATATCTTATCCAAGAAATTATCCCTATGTAATTCTTTAGGATTTAGCAATAAAACACCGGCATTGAAATAATGATGAGCATTACTCATATCCATATTAGCAAACCATTTTGATTTATCTACCCCATAATCTGCCGCCACAGCACCTAAAGCAAACTTTCCTAAATCCCAATCATAAAGTTCCCCAATATCTCTTGTAATTATTAAATCAACATCCAAATATATTATCTTTTCCATTTCCGGAAATAAATCAGGAATATATAAGCGAGAATATGTATCTTCCGAAATATGCCCGCTTGTAGAGATTTTATTTGCAAAATCACGAATAAGTTGACGATCAATCGTAATATATTCTATTTCAAAATTTTTAAATTTGGTATGCAAACTATCGATCAAACTTTTATTAAAATCAGTAATGTTAGATTCCAAACACCAAAATTTAAGAAATCTGGAAGTTGTGCTACAAGCAGAAGCTATAGTTGTGGCCACTAATGGAGCATAATTATTATCACTGGCAATACATATATTAACAATTTCTGATTGTTGTTTCATTTTTTCTCACTTTCAAAAGAGGAATATATAAAAAATGACAAAGATATTCAGTTTTATGTTTTTTCATTTTAAACAATTGAATACCCCAAAATTTAAGAATAAATTTT